>NZ_JBAPLV010000001.1:0-407110 GCF_037083865.1 Klenkia terrae
GGGGGGGGTGGGGGCGCGGGGGGGGGGGGGGGTGCCCCCCCGGGCCACCGCGGGGATCAGCCGGTGACCTGCTCGATGGCCGCCAGTGCGTCGGCGTAGGCCTGGTCGGGGTCGCGGCTGCCGTCGGCCACCGAGGTCAGGGCCGCCGAGAAGGCGTCCTGGATCTGGGTGTCGTACTGGCTGATCGGGGTGCGCTGGACCGCGGCTGCGGCGTCGCCGAACACCTGCCCGATGGCCGCGTCGCTGAAGTACGCGCTCGTGGCACCGGCTACCTCCGGGCTGTCGGCCGCGACCGAGCTGGACGGGAAGAAGCCCTGCTCGGTGAACATGCGGATCTGCTGCTCGGGGGCGGTCAGCCACTCGACCAGCGCGGTGGCCTCCTCGACGTGCTCACCGCTGCTCGGGACCCCGAGCCACGAGCCGCCCCAGGTGCTGCCGGCCTCCGACTGCCCGGGCAGCGTGGCGATGTTCCACAGCCCGGAGCCCTCGTCGCCCATCTGCGAGGTGATGTAGCTGAGCATCCAGGACGGGCAGGCGATCGTGGCGAACGCGCCGTTGGTGAAGGCGGCGTTCCACTCGTCGCTGAACTGGGCGAGCCGGGCGGTCAGCCCGTCGCCGGCGGCCTGGCTGGCCAGGCCCCAGGCGGTCTGCACCCCGTCGCTGTCCTCGACGACGGGGTTCCCGTCCTCGTCGGCGTAGGTGGTGTCGCCCTGCCGGACGGCGGGGGCGAAGACGCTGTTGGGGCTGTCGACGAAGGCGCTGTCCTGCTGCCGGGTCGGCGAGGCGAGGTACTGCTGCCCGGTCGCGAGGTACTCGTCCCAGGTCGGCCACAGCGCGCTGACCGCGGCCGGGTCGGTGGGCAGGCCGGCCTGCTCGAAGAGGTCCTGGCGGTAGCACATGGCCTGCGGGCCGGCGTCGGTGCCGAGGCCGATCACCCGACCGTCGTCGGTGCTGGCCTGGTCCCACTTCCAGTCGTAGTAGTTGCCCTCCAGCTCGTCGGCGTTGTTCGCCGCCGCGAAGTCGACGAAGGCGTCGGCGTTGTTGGCGGTCACGTCGGCGATGAAGCCGATCTCCAGGCCCTGCACGTCGGCCATGCCCGAGCCGGCGGCCAACCGGGTCTGCAGCGCCTGGTAGTACGGCCCGGACTGGGCGACCACGCTCTGCTCGATCCGGATGTCCGGGTTCAGCTCCATGTACTCGTCGTAGAGACCCGCCTCCTCGTAGCCGAAGGTGCCGTAGAGGCCCAGGGTCAGGGTGGTCTGGCCGTCCTCGCCGCCGTCGCCGCTGTCGCTGCCGCCGCAGGCCGAGGTGAGCAGGGCGAGGGACACAGCTGCCGCAGCAGCCGCCCGAGCCCGCCGGGATACCAACATGGAACCTCCAGTGTGAGCCGCCGGGTCGGTGCGCCGATGCCCTCCGACGGGGGCCGTGAGAACGCTCTCACGGCTTGCGAGATGGAGAGTGGCTGGCGTCACAGCAGCCTGTCAAGCAGCTGGGAGAAATTCGTGGGAGCGCTTCCACGAGCCCTTCCCAGACGGCTCCCCGTGCCGCACGATGGCCCCGTGACCACGGACCTGACGACGAGCGCCCCGGCGACCGGGCCGCCGACGCTGGACGAGGTCGCGCTCCTGGCCGGGGTCTCCCGGGCGACGGTGTCGCGGGTGGTGAACGAGTCGCCCAAGGTCAGCCCGGAGGCCCGGGTCGCCGTCCAGGCGGCGATCGCGCAGCTGCGCTACGTGCCCAACCGGATGGCCCGCAGCCTGGTCACCCGGCGCACCGACACCATCGCGCTGGTGCTCAGCGAGCCCAACAGCCAGGTCTTCTCCGACCCGTTCTTCGCCAGCATCGTGCACGGGGTCTCCGCCGCCCTCGCCGAGACCGAGCTGACCCTGGTCCTGCTGACCGCCCGCGACGCCCGCGAGCAGCAGAAGATCGCCCGCTACGCCCGGCAGGGGCACGTCGACGGCGTCGTCCTGATGTCACTGCACAGCGAGGACCTGCTGCCCGACATCCTCACCGAGGCCGGCGTCCCGCTGGTGTTGTGCGGACGGCCCTACGACGGCCGGTCGGTGGCCTACGTCGACGCCGACAACCAGGGCGGCGCCCGGGTGGCCACCGAGCACCTGATCGGCCTGGGCCGGTCCCGGGTGGCCGTCCTGACCGGGCCGATGGACATGATCGCCGGCGTCGACCGGCACGCGGGATGGGTGGCCGCGACCACCGACGCGGGCCGTCGTCCCGACCCGGCCCTCGTCGCGCACGGCGACTTCACCGAGGCCGGCGGCGAGGCGGCGATGGCCCGGCTGCTGGACCAGGCGCCCGACCTCGACGCGGTCTTCGTCGCCTCCGACCCGATGGCCGTGGGCGCGCTGCGGGCGCTGCGGGCGGCCGGGCGCCGGGTGCCCGAGGACGTCGCGGTGGTCGGCTTCGACGACGCGGACGTGGCGCTGACCAGCGACCCGCCGCTGACCACCGTGGCGCAGCCGCTGGACGTGATGACCACCGAGCTGGTGGAGCTCCTGGGTCGCCAGATCGACGGCCGGGCCGAGCCGGCGGAGTCCCGCACCTGCCCCACCCGGCTCGTCCGGCGGGCCTCCGCCTGAGCCGGACGGTGCCCGGGGCGTGACACGACGTCGCGACACCCCAGGCGGGGGCGTCCTCCGTCCGGGTGACCGGGGGGGCGATCGGGCCGATCCCGCCTAGCGTCCGCGACAACCGGGCTGTCCGCGAGCCCCGCAGCCAGGAGACCTCCCCGATGGGCCGCCACACCCCGACCCGGCACGCGCAGTCGACCCCTCCCCGCCGGCGGGGTCTGCCGGTGGCGGTCGCCGTGGTCACCGTCCTGGCGCTGGCCGCCGTGGTGTGGGTGGTGACCCGGCCGTCGGGGGCGACCACGCCGGCCGCCGACGCCGAGGCCTGCCGGGTCGACGCCGCCGTCCGGGTGACCGTGGTCCCCGAGATCGGGGCGCTGGTCCGCGACCAGCTCGCCGGGCCGATCCCGATCGGCGGCTACCGGTGCGCGGTCGCCGAGGTGCGCACCGAGCCGCCGCTGCAGACCTCGGGAGTCCTGGCCGGCAGCGACCTCGGCACCCAGCCCCAGATCTGGGTGCCCGACGACGTGTCCTGGGCGACCCGGGCCGGGGCGACCGTCGACGCCGACGGGACCGAGCTGGGCCAGACCTCCCTGGTCGTGGCCACCAGCCGGGCCGTGGCCGACGGGCTCGGCTGGTCGACGACGCCGCCGACCTGGGCCGAGGCCGCGGGCCGGGCCGTGCTGCCCGGCCCGTCCGAGGCCGCCGGGCTGATCGCGCTTGCCGCGCTGCAGTCCAGCGCCGGGCCCGGTGAGCTGGGGGACACGGCCGTGGTGCAGGCCGTGGTGTCGGCCGGCCGCGCCGGGACCGGCACCGAGCAGGCGCTCGCCGCGGCCGTCGCCGGTGCCGACGACGCGCCCGTGGTGGTGGCCACCGAGCAGCAGGTCGCCGCGGCCTCGGCGGACGGCGCCGGCGACCTGGCCGTGGTGGTGCCGTCCGAGGGTGCCCCGGTGCTGTCGCTGCCGGTGCTGCGCACGGCCGCCGGACGCGGTGACCCCGCAGTCGACGCGGTGCTCGAGCGGCTGGCCGCGACGGCTGCCGACGGCACCGCGGTCCGCGACGCCGGCTGGCGGGACACCACCGGCCGCGCCGCGGGCGACGCCGCGCAGCCGCCGGTCTGGGAGCTCGCCGCCGACGCGGTGGCCGCGCTGCCCGGCCGGCTCGCCGACCTGGCCACGCCCAGCCGGTTGCTCACCGTCGTTGACACCAGCGCCTCCATGGACGCCGCCCTCGGCGAGGGCACCCGGGCCACGCTGGCCCGCGACGCGCTGACCTCGGCCCTGGCCGTCCTGCCCGACCGCACCGTCGGCGGGCTCTGGGTCTTCGCCGCCCGGCTGGACGGCGCCCAGGACTGGCGCGAGCTGGTCCCGCTGCGGCCCTTCGGCACCCCGGTGGACGGCCAGACCCAGCGCGAGCTGCTGGCCGACCGGTTCGGCGAGCTGCCCGACCTGCTCACCGCCGGCGGGACGGGGCTCTACGACACCGCGCTGGCGGCCGTGCGGTCGGCGCGGGAGTCCTACGACCCGGGCGCGGTGAACACCGTCGTCCTGCTCACCGACGGCACCGACGACGACCCGTCGGGCATCGGCGAGGACGAGCTGCTGGCCACCCTGGCCGCCGAGGTGGACCCGGCCCGGCCGGTGCAGGTGGTCGCCGTCGGCATCGGCCCGGACGCCGACCAGGGCGTGCTGCAGCGCATCGCCGAGGCCACCGGCGGCGCGGCCTACCCCGCGGTGGAGGCCGACGACCTGCAGACGGTGCTCTTCGAGGCCCTGCAGAACCGCTGACCGGTCCTCCGCGCGCGCCGAAACGCGCCGTTCACGGCCGGGAACTAGGTTCGCCGCATGGCGGACCTCTTCGACGGCTACCCCCTCGGGGAGCAGTGGGACGAGATGTTCGGCGCGCCGGCCCAGCCCAGGCCGCCGTACGCCGGGCTCTTCAGCTCCCTGCAACCCATGTCGGGCGAGGAGCTCGCCGCCCGCGCGGACGTGCTGAGCCAGACCTACCGCGACGCGGGTGTCACCTTCGCGCACGCCGGCGAGGAGCAGCCCTTCCCGCTGGACATCGTGCCGCGGGTGATCGGCGCCGACGAGTGGGCGCACATCGAGCGCGGCGTCGCCCAGCGGGTGCACGCCCTGGAGGCGTTCCTCGCCGACGTCTACGGCGCCGGGCAGGTGTTCGCCGACCGCATCGTGCCGCGCAGCGTGATCACCACCAGCGCGCACTTCCACCGCGCCGCGCATTGGCTGGTGCCGCCCAACGGCGTCCGCGTGCACGTGAGCGGCATCGACCTGGTCCGCGACGAGGCCGGGGACTTCCGGGTGCTGGAGGACAACCTCCGCAGCCCGTCGGGCGTCAGCTACGTGATCACCAACCGCGCGGCGATGAGCCAGGTGCTGCCCGAGCTGTTCGGCGACCACCGCATCCAGCCGGTCGCGGACTACCCGACCAAGCTGCTCGCCGCGCTCAAGGCCTCGGCGCCCTCCACGGTCGGGGACCCGACGGTCGTCGTCCTCACCCCGGGCGTCTACAACTCCGCGTACTTCGAGCACGCCCTGCTGGCCCGCCAGATGGGCGTCGAGCTGGTCGAGGGCCGCGACCTGGTGTGCTCCGGCGGCCAGGTCAGCATGCGGACGACGGACGGCCAGCAGCGGGTCGACGTCATCTACCGGCGGATCGACGACGAGTTCCTCGACCCGGTGCACTTCCGGTCGGACTCCGTGATCGGCTGCGCCGGCGTGCTCAACGCCGCCCGCGCCGGCCGGGTGACCATCGCCAACGCCGTCGGCAACGGCGTCGCCGACGACAAGCTGATCTACACCTGGGTGCCCGACCTCATCCGCTACTACCTGGACGAGGAGCCGGTGCTGGCCAACGCCGACACCTACCGCCTGGACGACGTCGACGCCACCGAGTGGGTGCTTTCGAACCTGGACTCCCTCGTGCTCAAGCCGGTCGACGGCTCCGGCGGCAAGGGCATCGTGATCGGCCCGCGCGCCGACGAGAAGACCCTCACCGAGCTGGCCGTCAAGGTGCGCGCCGCCCCGCGGGACTGGATCGCGCAGAAGCCGATCGGGCTCTCGACGTCCCCGACGCTGATCAACGGCAAGATCGCCCCGCGGCACGTGGACCTGCGGCCGTTCGCGGTCAACGACGGCACCGACGTGTGGGTGCTGCCCGGTGGCCTGACCCGGGTGGCGCTGCCGGAGGGGGAGCTGGTGGTCAACAGCAGCCAGGGCGGCGGCTCCAAGGACACCTGGGTGATCTCCGGGCCGCGCCCGGTGGAGGAGCCGGTGCCCGACCGGACCCAGATCGAGTTCACCACCGCCGACCTGCCCGCCGAGCCCCCCGCGCAGGACCCGGGCCCGGCCAACGACAACGCGGTCGCCCAGGGCCAGCAGCAACAGCAGCAGCAGCAGCAGGAGGTGACGTCGTGCTGAGCCGGATCGCGGAGTCGCTGTTCTGGATCGGTCGGTACGTGGAGCGGGCCGACGACACCGCCCGCATCCTCGACGTGCACACCCAGCGGCTGGTCGAGGACCCGTGGATCGACGAGCAGCGGGCCTGCCACAACCTGCTCGCGCTGATGGGCGTGCCCTGCCCGCTGGAGGAGGCCGACACCGAGCGGGTGCTGGCCACCCTGGCCTTCGACCGGGTCGCCCCGAGCTCGATCGTCGGCGCGCTGTCCGCGGCCCGGGAGAACGCCCGCGGTGCCCGCGAGGTGCTCTCGGCCGAGATCTGGGAGTCCCTCAACGTCACGCACAACGCGCTGCCGCAGCAGCGCACGATGGCCCGCCGCTACGGCCCGCACTCGCTCTACCGGTTCGTCCGGGAGCGCTCGGCGATGGTGTTCGGCCTGGCCGACGCCACGATGAGCCGCGACGAGAGCTGGCTGTTCCTCATCCTCGGCCGCTCGCTGGAGCGGGTCGACATGACCAGCCGGATGCTGTCCACCCGCGTCCTGGCCGGGGACGCCGCGCCGTCCTGGACGCTGGTGCTGCGCTCGACCGGGGCCTACGAGCCCTACCTGCGCACCTACCGGGGAGCGGTGAACTCCAGTCGGGCGGCGGAGTTCCTGCTGCTGGACCGGCTGTTCCCGCGGTCGGTGTTCGCCGCGCTCGAGCAGGCCGAGGGCTGCCTGGCCGAGCTGGAGCGCTCCAACGTCCGCGACGGCCACCGGATCGGGGTCTCGGGGGAGGCGCACCGGATCGTCGGCCGCGCCCGCACCATGCTCGAGTTCATGGGCACCGACGAGATCCTGGCCAAGCTGCCCACCCGGCTCGACGAGCTGCAGCGCACCTGCTCGGCCGCCAGCGAGGCGGTCACCAGCAGGTTCTTCACCGAGCAGGCCCCGCAGGTGTGGGTCCCGGAAGGCGTGGGGTGACCTCGATGTCCCAGTCCCAGAGCCAGCGGCTCCCCGAACCGGTGACCGGTCCGCTGCCCCGCGCCGCCGTGCCGCAGACCGGTCAGCTGCAGAGCCAGGCGCCCGCCCAGGGGGTCGAGCGGTGGCGGCTGCAGATCGTGCACCGGACGAAGTTCTCCTACGCCGGGCCGGTCCGCAGCTCCTACAACGAGGCCCGGATGACGCCGGAGAACACCACCCGGCAGACCACCCTGCGCTCGCGCGTCGAGGTCGAGCCGGCCGCGACCATGCACGCCTACCGCGACTACTGGGGCTCCACGGTCACCGCGTTCGACCTGCACGGACCGCACCGCGAGCTCGCCGTGGTGGCGACGTCGGTGGTCGAGGCCGGTCCCGAGCCGGAGCAGGCCGCGGTGGTGAGCTGGGAGGCCCTGGCCGACCGGGACGTCGTCGACCGGTTCGGCGAGATGCTGGCCCCGACCCGGCTGACCGCCATGGACCCGCCGGTGGTGCGGGCGGCCCGCGAGGTCATCGGGGACGCCGACCCGCGCGAGGCCGGCCACCGGATCTCGCGGTTCGTGCACGACCACATGCAGTACCTGTCCGGGTCCACCAACGTGAAGACCAACGCCATGCAGGCCTGGACGTCGGGCAAGGGCGTCTGCCAGGACATGGCGCACGTGTCGGTGGGCCTGCTGCGCTCCCTCGGCATCCCGGCCCGCTACGTGTCGGGCTACCTGCACCCCAAGCCGGGCGCGCCGATCGGCGAGGCGGTCAAGGGCGAGAGCCACGCCTGGGTGGAGTGGTGGGACGGCTCCTGGACCGGCTACGACCCGACCAACGTCGTGGAGATCGGCACCCGGCACGTGACCCTGGGGCGTGGGCGGGACTACAAGGACGTGCCGCCGCTGAAGGGCATCTTCTCCGGCCCGCGCAGCGAGGGGCACTCCGTCGTCGTCGAGGTCACCCGCCTGGCCTGAGGCCCGGGACCACGGCCGCCGTCCCCGGCGTCGATCAGCTGCGACGAGCAGCATGCATCCTGGGCCACCGACGTCGGCGGCTGAGGATGCACGCCCGTCGTCGGACCTGATCCACGCCGTGCGGAGTGGGTGGCGGGGACCTGGGAGGATGGAGTCCTCATGACGACTCCGCTCAACCTGGTCTCGCTCGAACGCGTCTCCAAGGCCCACGGCACCACCTCCCTGCTCGACGACGTCTCCCTCGGCATCTCCGCCGGCGAGCGGATCGGCGTCGTCGGCCGCAACGGCGGGGGCAAGTCCACCCTGCTGTCGGTGCTGACCGGGGCCGAGCCGCCCGACTCCGGCCGGGTCACCATGCGCAACGACATCGCCATGGGTGTCCTCGACCAGGCCGGCACGCTGCCCGAGGGCACGACCGTGCACGACGTCGTCCTCTCCGGCTACGCCGCCGAGCACGAGTGGGCCGCCGACCCCGCCGTCCGCTCGGTGCTGACCGGCCTGGAGCTGGACCGGCTCGGCCTGGACGCCCCCGTGGCGCCGATGTCCGGTGGCGAGCGCCGCCGCGTCGCGCTGGCCGCGCAGCTGGTCCGGCCGCTGGACCTGCTGGTCCTCGACGAGCCCACCAACCACCTGGACGTCGAGGGCGTCGCGTGGCTGGCCGAGTACGTCAAGCAGCGCGCCGGCGGCATGGTGGTCGTCACCCACGACCGCTGGTTCCTCGACGAGGTCTGCACGACCACGTGGGAGGTCGCCGACGGCTCGGTCTACGCCTACGACGGCGGCTACTCCGCCTACACGCTGGCCCGCGCCGAGCGCGCCCGGATCTCCAGCGTCACCGAGGAGCGCCGGCTCAACCTGGTCCGCAAGGAGCTCGCCTGGCTGCGCCGTGGCCCGCCGGCCCGGACCAGCAAGCCCAAGTTCCGCATCGACGCAGCCCAGGCGCTGATCGCCGACGAGCCGCCGGCCCGGGACAAGCTGGCGCTGGCCAACTTCGCCGCCCGCCGGCTGGGCAAGACGGTCTTCGAGCTCGAGCACGTCGACTACGCCGTCCCCACCGAGGACGGGCCGCGCACGCTGTTCCGCGACCTGGACTGGAACGTCGGCCCGGGCGACCGGATCGGCATCGTCGGGGTCAACGGCGCGGGCAAGACGTCGCTGCTGAAGCTGCTGGTGGGGGAGAACCAGCCGGACGCCGGCGAGGTGAAGACCGGCCAGACCGTGTCGGCGGCCTACCTGTCCCAGCACGTCACCGAGCTGCCGCCCAAGGCGCGCGTGCTCGAGGCCGTGCAGGACGTCGCCCGGGTGGCCCGGCTGGGCAACCAGGAGATCTCCGCCTCCACGCTGGCCGAGCGGTTCGGCTTCGCGGCCAGCCGGCAGTGGACCCCGGTCGGGGACCTCTCCGGCGGCGAGCGGCGACGGCTGCAGCTGCTGCGGCTGCTGATGGCCGAGCCCAACGTGCTGATCCTCGACGAGCCCACCAACGACCTGGACATCGACACCCTGACCGCGCTGGAGGACCTCCTCGACGGGTTCCCCGGCACGGTGCTGGTGGTCAGCCACGACCGGTACTTCGTCGACCGGGTCTGCGACACCGTCGTCGCGCTGCTCGGTGACGGCTCGCTGGCCCAGCTGCCCGGCGGCGTCGAGGAGTACCTGCGGCGGCGGGCCGCCGGCGGCGCGCCGCTCACCACGGCCGCGGGTGCCTCCAACGGCCTCGGGACGACGGCGCAGGCGCCCGTGGTCAGCGCGGCCGAGGCCCGCGCCGCCCGCAAGGAGGTGCAGAAGCTCGAGCGCCGGATGCTCAAGCTCGACGCCGACGAGAAGAAGCTGCACGGCCAGCTGCTGGACGCGGCGACCGACCACGCGAAGGTCGCCGAGCTCAACGCGCAGCTGATCGCCGTCCAGACCGAGAAGGAGCAGGTCGAGACCGCCTGGCTGGAGGCCGCCGAGCTCGCCGACGCCTAGGGCTCACGCGGGTGGGGGAGCCGGCTCCTCGTGGTGGCAGCGGCGCTGGTGGTCCAGGACGTCGCTGAGCCGCAGCCGGCGGTGGCTGCCGGGCTGGTCGTAGGGGATCAGCCCGTGGTCGAGCATCCGGACCAGGGTCGGACGGCTGACCCCCAGCAGGTCGGCCGCCTCCTGGGTGGTCACCATCCGCTCGTGCCGGGTCAGGGTGACCGCGGCCCCGTCGACGAAGGCGTCGGCGACGAACTCCAGGGCCTCGGCGAGCGCCGCGGGCAGCGTGATCTCCGTCCCGTCCACCCCGCGCAGGCACCACGGGCCGCGCGGCAGCGCGGGCGGAGCGGACGGCGGGTGCACCGTCGACTCGCGCAGGTGGTGGTCCACGGGGCACACTGTAAATCGAACGAAACGAACGCGCGCGCCGATCGGCGTCCGATCTCCCCGGGAGACCTGTGGGCCTGCTCCTCCTCGCACACCTCGTGGCCGCCGTCCTGGCGCCGCTGCTGGTGCGCTGGTGGGGGCGCTCGGCGTACTACGCCCTGGCCCTCGTGCCGGCTGCCGGGTTCGCGTGGCTGGCCGCCCAGCTGTCCACCGTGCTGGACGGCGGCACCGTCGACGAGCGGACCACCTGGATCCCGGCGCTGGACCTCGACGTCACGCTGCGACTGGACTCCCTCGCGCTGGCGGTGGCCGCGCTGGTCACGGGGGTCGGCGCGCTGGTCTTCGTCTACTGCGCGCGGTACTTCGAGCCCGGCGACGAGGGGCTGGGCCGGTTCGCGGGCGTCCTCATGGCCTTCGCCGGCTCCATGCTCGGTCTCGTCGTCGCCGACGACATGCTCCTGCTGTACGTGTTCTGGGAGCTGACCACCGTCTTCTCCTTCCTGCTGATCGGCGGCAGCGGCGCCAAGGTCGCCGGGCGCCGCGCCGCGCAGCAGGCGCTGATCGTGACCACCGCCGGCGGGCTGGCCATGCTGGTCGGGCTGATCATGATCGGCCAGGCCAGCGGCAGCTACCTGCTCAGCGAGGTCGTGGCGAACCCGGGCACCGGCCCGGTGGTGACCGTCGGCGTCCTGCTGGTGCTGGCCGGCGCGGTCACCAAGTCGGCCATGGTGCCCTTCCACTTCTGGCTGCCGGCCGCCATGGAGGCGCCCACGCCGACCAGCGCCTACCTGCACGCCGCGGCGATGGTGAAGGCCGGCATCTACCTGGTCGCCCGGCTCGCGCCCGGCTTCGCCGACACCCCGGGCTGGAAGCCGGTGGTGATCGGGCTCGGCCTGGCCACCATGCTGCTGGGCGGCTACCGGGCGCTGCGGCAGTACGACCTGAAGCTCCTGCTGGCCTTCGGCACGGTCAGCCAGCTGGGCTTCCTGATGGTGCTGGTCGGCACCGGCAGCCGGGAGGCCGCCGCGGCCGGCATCGCGATGCTGCTGGCCCACGGCCTGTTCAAGTCCACGCTCTTCCTCGTCGTCGGCGTGGTCGACCACACCTGCGGCACCCGGGACCTCCGCGAGATCAACGGCCTCGGGAAGCGGCTGCCCGTGCTGGCGGTGATCGCGTCGCTGGCCGGGGCGTCGATGGCCGGGCTGCCCCCGCTGCTGGGCTTCGTCGGCAAGGAGGCGGCGTTCACCGCCTTCCTCGACGGCGGCCTGGAGAGCCGGGTCTGGGCCTCGCTCACCCTGCTCGGGCTGCTGCTCGGGTCGGTGCTCACCGTCGCCTACACCGCGCGCTTCCTGTGGGGCGCCTTCGGCACCGGCGGGTCGCTGCGGCGCTGCGCCGCCGACCGGCCGAGCCCTGAGCACCTGCACCGCCCGGGACCGGCCTTCCTCGCCGCGCCCGCCGTTCTCGCCGTCCTCGGGTTGCTCGCCGGGCCGTTCTCCGGGCTGCTCGAGCCGCTGGTCGCGCCCTACGCCGACACCCTGCCGCTGGTCGCGGAGGAGGCCGAGGAGTTGGCGCTCTGGCACGGCTGGCAGCCGGCGCTGCTGCTGTCCCTGGTCACCCTCGGCGGCGGCCTGGCGCTGTTCGCCGCCCGCGACCTCGTCGCCCGGCTGCAGCGCCGGGTGGCCGTCGACGCCTCGGCCGACGAGGGCTACTGGCACACCATGCGCGGCCTGGACGTCCTGGCCCAGAACACCACCCGGACCACCCAGCGCGGGTCGCTGCCCACCTACCTCGGCGTGATCCTGGTCGTGCTGGTCGCGCTGCCGGGCTCGATGCTGGTCTTCCGCGCGCCCTGGCCCGACGACCTGCGCGCCTGGGACACCCCGGCCCAGGCGCTGATCGGCCTGGTCGTCCTCGGTGCCGCGGCGCTGGCCGTCCGGATCCGGCAGCGGCTGTCGGCGGTGCTGGTGGTCGGGGTCACCGGCTACGGGGTCGGCCTGCTGTTCGCCCTGCAGGGGGCGCCGGACCTGGCGCTGACCCAGTTCCTGGTCGAGACGCTGACCCTGGTCACCTTCGTGCTGGTCCTGCGCAAGCTGCCCAAGGACATCTCCGACCGGCACCGGGCCAAGGAGCGCACCGCCCGCGGGCTGATCGCCGTCGCCGTCGGCCTGCTCATGGGCGGGGTGGGCATCGTGGCGCTCGGCGCCCGGACGGCGACCCCGGTGTCGGTGGACTACCCGCAGCAGGCCTACGACTTCGGCGGCGGCGAGAACATCGTCAACGTGATCCTGGTCGACATCCGGGCCTGGGACACGATGCTCGAGGTGTCGCTGCTCGTCGTGGTGGCCACCGGCGTGGCCAGCCTGGTCTTCCTCCGGGAGCGCACCGGCTCGGTCGCCCGGGCCACCGGCGAGGTCAGCACCTCCGAGGCCGCCCGCCGCGCACCGCGCGACCGCTGGCTGGCCGCCAGCGCGACCCTGGCCCCGCAGCGCCGGTCGGTCATCCTCGAGGTGGTCACCCGCGTGCTGTTCCACACGATCGTCGTCCTCAGCGTCTACCTGCTGTTCAGCGGGCACAACGTGCCCGGCGGCGGGTTCGCCGGCGGCCTGGTCGCCGGCCTCGCGCTGGTGCTGCGCTACCTCGCCGGCGGCCGGTACGAGCTCGGCGAGGCCGCGCCGGTCGACCCGGGCAAGCTGCTGGGCGGCGGTCTGCTGCTGGCCGGCGGCACCGGGATCGCCGGGCTGGTGCTGGGCGCCGACGCACTGCAGACCACGATCCTGCAGGGCACCTTCCCGGTGCTCGGCGACGTCAAGCTCGTCACCGCGCTGTTCTTCGACACCGGGGTCTACCTGATCGTCATCGGCCTGGTGCTCGACGTCCTCCGCAGCCTCGGCGCGCAGATCGACGCCGACGACGAGGCCGACGACGACGAGGACGACCGGCCCTCCGAGGACGGCGACGGCAGCGGCACCGGTGCGGTCGGCGCCGGGGTGGGCGCGTCCCGACCTGGTGACCCCCGACCCCCGACCCCCGAGGGAGGCGACCGATGACCCCCACGATCGTGCTGCCGGTCATCGTGGCCGGGCTCTACGCCGCCGGCGTGTACCTGCTGCTGGACCGCAGCCTGACCCGCGTGCTGCTGGGCTTCCTCCTGCTGGGCAACGCCACGAACGTGCTGCTGCTGTCCGCCGGCGGGGTGGCCGGGCTCGCCCCGATCCTCCCGGTCGACGACGAGTCGGCGATCAACGACCCGCTGCCGCAGGCGCTGGTGCTCACCGCCATCGTCATCACGTTCGGCATCTCCGCGTTCGTGCTGGCGATGATCTACCGGTCGTGGCGGCTGGTCCGCGACGAGGTCGTGCAGGACGACGCCGAGGACCTCCGGGTCGCCACCCGCGAGGAGATCGACGCCGACGAGCGCGACCCCGAGCTCATGGACCCCGCCGACCGCGGGCCCGGGGACGGGTTCACCGTCGAGGCCGGCCCGCGCCGCGACGATCCGGAGACCCCCTCCGACGACGTCGCACTGGGCCTCGCGGGGGCCGTCGAGGCCGAGAACGAGTCGGCCGAGGCCAAGGCCGTGGGCGAGGTCCGTCGGACCCCCGCCGGCGGCCACGGGCGGGACAAGTACTGATGGACGACGTCATCCGGGTGCTCACCCCGCTGCCGGTGCTGCTGCCGCTGCTCGGGGCCGCCGGCGCGCTGCTGGTCGGCCGGCACCCCCAGCTGCAGCGGACGCTGAGCATCGTCGTGCTGAGCGCGGTGCTCGCCGTGTCGGTGTCGCTGCTGGTGATGGCCGACTCGCAGGGCGCCACGTCGGTGTCGGTGGGCGGGTGGCCGGTGCCGCTGGGCATCGTGCTGGTGGTCGACCGGCTGAGCGCGCTGATGCTGGTCGTGGCCAACACCGTGACCCTCGGCGTCCTGGTGTTCGCCGTCGGCCAGGGTGTCGCCGACGGGGACGAGACCGACACCCCGCTGTCGATCTTCCACCCGACCTACCTGGTGCTGGTCGCCGGCGTGAGCAACGCGTTCCTGGCCGGGGACCTGTTCAACCTCTACGTCGGCTTCGAGGTGCTGCTGGCGGCCAGCTACGTGCTGCTCACCCTGGGCGGCACCGCGGGCCGCATCCGGGCCGGCATCACCTACGTGGTGGTCAGCCTGATGAGCTCGCTGGTCTTCCTGGCCGCGATCGGGCTGGTCTACGCCGCCACCGGCACGGTCAACATGGCCCAGCTCGCCGTCCGGCTGGGCGAGCTGCCGGCGGGCACCCAGGTGCTGCTGCAGTCGATGCTGCTCGTCGCGTTCGGGATCAAGGCCGCGGTGTTCCCGCTGTCGGCCTGGCTGCCCGACAGCTACCCGACCGCCCCGGCGCCGGTCACCGCGGTGTTCGCCGGGCTGCTGACCAAGGTCGGCGTCTACGCGATCATCCGGACCAACACGCTGCTGTTCCCCGACGGCGCGCTCGACGACCTGCTGCTGTGGGCGGCGCTGGCCACGATGGTGGTCGGCATCCTCGGCGCGGTCGCGCAGACCGACGTCAAGCGCATGCTCTCGTTCACCCTGGTCAGCCACATCGGCTACATGGTGTTCGGCATCGCCCTCGGGACGACGGCCGGCTTCGCCGGCGCGATCTTCTACGTCGTCCACCACATCGCCATCCAGACCACGCTCTTCCTGGCCACCGGCCTGGTCGAGCGCCGCGGCGGGACGACGAACACCGAGAAGCTGGGCGGGCTGGCGAAGGCGTCCCCGCTGTTGGCGATCCTGTTCTTCGTGCCGGCGATGAACCTGGCGGGCATCCCGCCGCTGTCGGGCTTCATCGGCAAGCTCGGGCTGCTGGAGGCCGGCGTCGCGGTCGGCGGGGTGGGGCCCTACGTGCTGGTCGGCGGCGCCGTCGTCACCAGCCTGCTCACCCTGGTGGCCATCGCCCGCGTCTGGGGCCGGGCGTTCTGGCGGCCCCGCTCGGTGGACACCGCCGACGAGGACGTCGCCGAGGTCCGCCCGGCGGCCGGCACCGCCACCACCACCGCCGAGATCGCGGAGAACCGGCTGCCGCGCACCATGGTCGCCGCCACCGCCGCGTTCGTGGCGGTCACGCTGGCGATCACCGTGTTCGGCGGCGTCCTGTACGGGGTGGCCGACCGGGCCGCGACCGACCTGCTGGACCGCACGCCCTACCTCGAGTCGGTCTTCGGCGACCAGGAGATCCGGTGACCGCGCGGGTGTCCCGGCTGCGCCACCAGCTGCCGCTGCTGGTCTGGTTGGTCGTGGTCTGGAACCTGCTGTGGGGCACGTTCTCCTGGGCGAACCTGCTCGGCGGCGCCGCCGTCGCGCTGGTGGTCACCACGCTGCTGCCGCTGCCGGCGGTGGAGGCCTCGGGCCGGTTCCGCCCGCTGGCCGCGATGCGCTTCGTCGGCCGGTTCCTGGTCGACCTGCTGATCTCCAGCGTCGAGGTGTCCTGGCTGGCGTTCCGGCCCGGCCGGCACCGCTCGGCGATCATCACTGTGCAGCTGCGCACCGACTCCGACCTGCTGCTCACCGTCATCGCCGAGGCCCTGTCGCTGGTGCCCGGGTCGCTGGTGCTGGACCTGGACCGGGAGCACTCGGTGATGGCGATCCACCTGGTGCAGGTGCGCGACCTCGAGCACGTCGAGCGGCAGCGGGCCAACGTGCTGGGCATGGAGGACCGCGTGGTGCGGGCCTTCGGCTCGGCCGAGGACATCGCCCGGCTCGACGAGCCCGGCACGCAGACCCCGGAGACCGAGGGGACCGAGAGGATGAGCCAGCAGTGACCGTCGTGGCGATCGTGTGCTTCGCGCTGCTGGGCGCCGGGGCCGTGCTGATCCTGGCCCGGCTGGCGATGGGGCCCTCCCTGCTGGACCGGGTGGTGTCCACCGACGCGCTGCTGGTGACCATCGCCTGCGGTATCGCCGTCTACTGCGCGGTCTACCGGGACATCTCGCTGGAGCCGGTGCTGCTGGTGGTGGCCCTGCTGGCGTTCGTCGGCTCGGTGTCGGTGGCCCGCTACATCGGCGGCATGCTGGTCGCCGCCGAGACCCCCGCCGACGCCACCCCGTCCGACGCCGACCTCGCCGGCCGCCCGGAGGGCACCCCGTGAACGCCGCCGACCTCGTCGCCTCGATCTGCCTGGTCGCCGGCTGCTTCCTCTGCCTGACCGCAGGCCTGGGCCTGGTCCGGTTCCCCGACGTGCTCAACCGGATGCACGCGGCCACCAAGCCGCAGGTGCTCGGCGTGCTGCTGGTGATGACCGGGGCGGTCATCCGGCTCACCGGTCAGCCGATCGTGTGGATGCTGGTGCTGGTCGCGGTGTCCCAGCTGATCACCGCGCCGGTCAGCGCGCACATGGTCAGCCGGATCGCCTACCGCCGCCGGCACGTGCGCCGGGACCTGCTGCTGGTCGACGAGCTGGGCACCCCGCCGGCGCCGCTGCCCGACCGCCCGCACCCGGTGCACCCCGAGGGCGACCCGGACGCCGACGAACCCGCCGACGGCCCCGAAGCCGACTCCCGCACCACCTCCTAGCGCCCTTCCGGCGAGGGTGGGCCGCGGTGGTAGGGGTGAGCCGCTGTCGACGGCGGCTCACCCCACCACGGCGCGGCTCACCCCCGGGACGTCGGCGGCCGCAGCCGCCCGATGTCGCGCTGCACCGCGGTGAACGGCTGCAGCGCCGGCACGGGCGCCGCCACCTCCCGCGCCACCCTCGCCTCGAACGCCGCCCAGCCGGACCCGATGTCCACCATCGTCGGCCGCACGACCCGGATGCCGAGTGCCCGGACAGCATCCTCGGCCCGCTTCTCGGCCCACAGCACCTCTGCCGGGTCCCGACCGCCGTACGGGTCGGTGAACTTGATCTTCCCGTCGGTCTCGAAGCCGATCGCCTGGGCGCGGAGGTACCCGTCGAGCACCTTGACCAGCCGTCCGCCGGCCCAGATCTCCACCTGCAGCTCCGGCTCGGGCAGCCCGGCAGCCAGGTGCCGCACCCGCCACGCGCTCTCCAGCCACGACTCCGACCGACCGTTCGAGCGCTCCACCGCCCGACGGGCCAGCGGTGTCCCGCGGACGAACCGTGCCCGCTGCACCGCGAGGTCGAGGGCCTCGCGGGTGACCTGCCCGCGCAGCAGGGCGCGGTCCAGGGTGGCGACCGCGTCGAGCTCGTCGAGCTCGCGGCAGAGGTCCACGAGGGTGCGGGCAGCACTGGTCACCGTGAAGGGGCCGCGGCGGGCGAGGTCGCCCACCGGAAGCTCGGCACGGGTCATCCGGTAGTCGGCGCCGGACCGCCACCGCGTGGGGTCGACGAGTCGGTGCTCGCCGTCCCCGGCCCCGAACGTGGTGATGCCGGTCAGCTGCGCCGCCGTGCGGTGGCTGAAGGCGGCGGTCGGCCGGTCCAGGTGCCGCTGCAGGGCGAGCAGCTCCAGGTGCAGGCGACGGCCCGCGGTGGCCCCGTCCAGGTCGGCCGTCGCGCAGTAGAGACCGCGGCGCAGGGCCGTCCAGCTGCCGGAGGCGAGCCTGCTGCGCACCTCGGCGTCGGTCCATCCCGCAGCCCGCGCCTGCTCCCGGCTGAAGACCTGCTCGGTCCACGACGTCGACGGGCGAGGTTGCAGCGCGGTCATGCGGCGAGGCTGCCTGCCCCGACGGAGGTCAGGGGTGCTGCGACGACATCTGTGGATGCCGCCTCCGCCTGTGGACGGCGAGGGTGAGCCGCGGTGGTGCGGGGTGAGCCGCGGTCGACGGCGGCTCACCCCACCACAGCGCGGCTCACCCGCGCCGGCTACCTCAGCGGAGGGCGCGGTTGACGGCGCTGACGACCGCGCGCAGGGACGCCGACACGATGTTGGGGTCGATGCCGACGCCCCACAGCACGCGCTCGCCGACGGCGCACTCCACGTAGGCCGCGGCCCGGGCGTCGCCGCCGGAGGAGAGGGCGTGCTCGGCGTAGTCCAGCACCCGGACGTCGACGTCGATGCCGTGCAGCGCGTCGACGAAGGCGGCGATCGGGCCGTTGCCCCGACCGGTCAGGCTCACCGGGACGCCGTCGTCGGTCAGCTCGACGGTCATCTCGTCGGGCCCGCCACCGCCGGCGACGTGCCGGTGCCCGGTCAGCGCCAGCCGGCCCCAGGGCGCGTGCGGGTCGGGCAGGTACTCCGAGGAGAACGCCGACCACATCTGCTCCGCGGTCACCTCGCCGCCCTCGTCCTCGGTGTGCCGCTGCACGACGGCGGAGAACTCGATCTGGAGCCGCCGGGGCAGGTCCAGCTGGTTCTCGGTCTTCATGATGTAGGCGACGCCGCCCTTGCCGGACTGGCTGTTCACCCGGATCACGGCCTCGTAGCTGCGGCCGACGTCCTTGGGGTCGATCGGCAGGTACGGCACGGCCCACGGGATGTCGTCGACGCCGACCCCGGCGGCCGCGGCGTCGGCCTTCATCACCGCGAAGCCCTTGTTGATCGCGTCCTGGTGGGAGCCGGAGAACGCGGTGTAGACCAGGTCGCCGCCGTAGGGGTGCCGCTCGTGCACGCCGATCTGGTTGCAGTACTCGACGGTGCGGCGGATCTCGTCGATGTCGGAGAAGTCGATCTGCGGGTCGATGCCCTGGCTGAACAGGTTCAGCCCCAGGGTCACCAGGTCGACGTTGCCGGTCCGCTCGCCGTTGCCGAACAGGCAGCCCTCGATGCGGTCCGCGCCGGCCCGGTAGCCCAGCTCGGCGGCCGCGACCGCCGTCCCGCGGTCGTTGTGCGGGTGCAGGGAGAGCACGACGGAGTCCCGGCGGCCCAGGTTGCGGTGCATCCACTCGATCTGGTCGGCGTAGACGGTCGGCTCGGCCATCTCCACGGTCGCCGGCAGGTTGAGGATCGTCGGGTTGTCCGGGGTGGGCTCCCAGACGTCGGTGACCGCGTCGCAGATCTCGACGGCGAACTCCAGCTCGGTCCCGGTGAAGGACTCGGGGGAGTACTCGTAGCGGATCTCGGTCTCCGGCATGCCCTCCGCCAGCTTGCGCACCAGCCGGGCGCCGTGGACGGCGATGTCGACGATGCCGGCCTTGTCGGAGTTGAAGACGACCCGGCGCTGCAGCGTGGACGTCGAGTTGTACAGGTGCACGATCGCCTGCTTCGCCCCGACCAAGGACTCGAAGGTCCGCTCGATCAGCTCGTCGCGGGCCTGGGTCAGCACCTGGATGGTGACGTCGTCCGGGATCAGCCCGTCCTCGATCAGCTGCCGGACGAAGTCGTAGTCGGTCTGGCTGGCCGCGGGGAAGCCGACCTCGATCTCCTTGTAGCCCATGCCGACCAGCAGCTCGAACATCCGGCGCTTGCGGTCGGGGGTCATCGGGTCGATCAGCGCCTGGTTGCCGTCGCGCAGGTCGACCGCGCACCAGCGCGGGGCCACCGTGGTGGTGCGCTCGGGCCAGGTGCGGTCGGGCAGCGGGACGGCGGCGAACGGCGCGTACTTGCCGATCGGCATCGCCGAGGGCTGCTGGGTGTTGCGGGCGTGCGGGTGGGTGCTCATGGCGGTGGCTCTCCTGGTGTGCCGAGGTGTGCGGTCCGGCAGCGCGGGGTGGGCACGCGCGATCACCGCGGCGAGGGAGCCGACCTAGGAGAGGGCCTCGCCGCGGCGGATAAGGAGGAGGCTGCCGCGCACGCCGCCACCGTAGCAGCGCCCGGTCAGAAGGTGTGCCTACGGCGCAGCCGCAGCGGTCGGCCGTCGGGGTCGTGGACCAGGCGGTACAGCGGGGTGGCCCACAGCTGCTCGACCCGGGTCAGCTCGGGACGGCGGTGCGGGCGGATGCGGCCCGGCGGGCGCGGCCCCACCCGGCCACCGGCGTACCAGGCCTCCAGCGCGTCGGCCGTGGCCACGCACGCGGCGACGAACTCGTCGGGGTCCAGCAGGCCCTCGTCGTCCGTGCGGTCCAGGTGCTCGCGGCCCAGCTCCAGGCGCAGGTCCCGGGCGAAGGTGCGGGCGCCGTCGCCGAGCCCGGCGGGGTCGCGGGGCTCGCGGGGGTCCTGGGTGGGGTCCAGGACGGCGTTGGACAGCTCGCTGTCGTGGGTCCAGGAACGGCGGTTCATGTTGTCGCTGCCGACCTCGGCCCAGACGTCGTCGACGACGCAGACCTTGGCGTGCACGTAGACCGGCGTCCCCTCGTGGTTCTCCAGGTCGAACACGTGCACCCGGCCCGGGGCGGCCTCCTGCAGCAGCTCCATGGCCTGGCCCTGGCCGTGCTGCTGCGGGCGCTCGGAGAACGCGCCCTGCTGGTCGGGCACCCGCGGGACGACGACGACCAGCTGCAGCGTCTCGTGCTCGCGCAGCGAGGAGGCCAGGTGGTCGGCGATGTCGGTGGACCACAGGTACTGGTCCTCCAGGTACACCAGCCGGCGCGCCCGGGTCAGTGCCTTGGTGTAGCCGCGGGCGATCGACCGCTCGCCCTCCGGCGCGAACGGGAAGGCCGGCCAGACCTTGGGGTAGGTGCGCAGCGTCTGCACCAGGTGCGGCCCGCACTCCGGCGGCGCCGGCGGCTGCTCGGGCAGCGGGGTGGCGTCCATCTGGTTGCGGCCCAGCCACTGCAGAGTCTTGTCGTGCAGCCAGGCCACCGGGTTCTCCGAGGCCGGGCTGGTCGGGTCGTCCCAGCGCTCCCGGAAGCAGTCGTCCAGGACGCCGACGACGGGCCCGCGCAGCTGCAGCTGGACGTCGTGCCAGGGCGGGGTGTCCCCGTAGGCGTCGGACATGTCCTGCGGCTGCGGGTCGCCGCGGTGCTCGGCGTCGTCCCGGCGGGTGTGCCCGAGGTCGATGCCGCCGGCGAAGGCGATGTCGCGGGAGGGGTCCTGCGGGTGCCGGCAGATCACCAGCTTCTGGTGGTGGCTGCCCAGCCGGCGGACCCGCTGGTCCCGGACGACGACCGCGCCGTCCTCCTCCAGCTCGCGGTCCAGGCTGGCGTTCTGCTCCTTGGAGAAGCTCAGCCCGTCCCAGTGCGAGCGCCAGACCAGGCCGCGGACGCAGACGCCGCGGCGGGCCGCCCGGGAGAACAGCTCGTCGACGGTCGGGCCGTCGGGGCGCAGCTTCTCGTCCGGGTCGCCGCGCCAGTCGGTGAAGAAGAGGTGGTCGCCGGGGCCGAGGTCCTCCACGGCGTCGACCAGCCGGTCGAAGTAGGCGGCTCCGTGAACCAGCGGGACGGCGTCGTTCCCCGCCGTCCAGGCCGGGATCGCGGTGGCCGGGTTGTCGCGCTCGGCGGTGGTGAGCAGCCAGGCGCGGGCGTCGTCCTCGGGTTCGGGCACGCAGGTGATCACACCACCGCGGCGGGGATCCGGCTGGTCGGGCGGTAGTCTCGGGCCCCGTGGCCCTGGTCGTGCAGAAGTACGGCGGTTCGTCCGTCGCCAACGCCGAGCGCGTCAAGCGCGTCGCCGAGCGCGTCGTGGCGGCCAAGCGGGCCGGGCACGACGTCGTCGTCGTCGTGTCCGCGATGGGCGACACCACCGACGACCTGCTGGACCAGGCCTCGCAGATCACCGCGGACCCGCCCGGTCGCGAGCTGGACATGCTGCTGACCGCCGGCGAGCGCATCTCCATGGCGCTGCTGGCGATCGCCATCTCGGTGCACGGCTACCAGGCGCGGTCGTTCACCGGCTCGCAGGCCGGGGTGATCACCACGTCCAGCCACGGCAAGGCGCGGATCATCGACGTCACCCCGGGCCGGCTCCGGTCGGCGCTGGACGAGGGCTCGATCGTCATCGTCGCCGGGTTCCAGGGCGTCAGCCAGGACACCAAGGACATCACCACGCTGGGCCGCGGCGGCTCCGACACCACCGCGGTCGCGGTGGCGGCGGCGCTGCACGCCGACGTGTGCGAGATCTACACCGACGTGGACGGCGTCTTCACCGCCGACCCGCGGATCGTCCCGAACGCCCGGCGGCTGGACACCGTCACCTACGAGGAGATGCTGGAGCTCGCTGCCTGCGGGGCGAAGGTCCTCATGCTCCGGTGCGTCGAGTACGCCCGCCGGTACGACATCCCGGTGCACGTCCGCAGCTCCTACTCCCAGCTCCCCGGCACCACGGTGTCCGGCTCGATGGAGGACCTCACGGTGGAACAGGCGATCATCTCCGGCGTCGCGCACGACCGGAGCGAAGGCAAGATCACGGTCTACGGGGTCCCGGACCGGCCGGGCGAGGCGGCCCAGCTGTTCCGCGTGCTGGCCGACGCCGAGATCAACATCGACATGATCGTGCAGAACGTGTCGACGGCGGCCACCAAGCTCGCCGACATCTCCTTCACCCTGCCCAAGAGCGACGGGCCCACCGCGCTGGCCGCGCTGGAGAAGGTCAAGCACACCGTCGGGTTCACCGACGTCGTGTTCGACCAGCACATCGGCAAGGTGTCCCTGGTCGGTGCCGGGATGCGCTCGCACCCGGGCGTCTCGGCCAAGTTCTTCGGCGCGCTGGCCGACGCCGGGGTCAACCTGGAGCTGATCAGCACCTCGGAGATCCGGATCTCCGTGGTCTGCCGGGACGCCGACGTGGACCTCGCCGTCCGCGCGGTGCACGACGCCTTCGAGCTGGGCTCGGACGTCGAGGCCGTCGTCTACGGGGGGACCGGGCGATGAGCCGCCCGCTGCACCTGGGCGTCGTGGGCGCGACCGGGCAGGTCGGCGTGGCGATGCGGCAGATCCTCGCCGAGCGGGATTTCCCGCTCGCGAGCATCCGGTTCTTCGCCTCCGCGCGCTCGGCGGGCACCACCCTGCCCTGGGGTGACGGCGAGGTCACCGTCGAGGACGCCTCGACCGCCGACCCGACCGGGCTGGACGTCGCGCTGTTCTCCGCCGGCGCCACCACCTCCCGCGCCCAGGCGCCGCGGTTCGCCGCCGCCGGCGTGACGGTGATCGACAACAGCTCGGCGTTCCGCAAGGACCCGGCGATCCCGCTGGTCTGCAGCGAGGTCAACCCCGGCGACATCGCGCTCGCGGGCGAGGGCCGGATCATCGCCAACCCGAACTGCACCACGATGGCCGCGATGCCGGTGCTCAAGCCGCTGCACGACGAGGCCGGGCTGGTCCGGATCATCGCGTCGACCTACCAGGCGGTCTCCGGGTCCGGCGTCGCCGGCGTCCGGGAGCTGCACGGCCAGGCGCTCGCGGTGGTGGAGAAGGCCGACCAGCTGGCCTACGACGGGTCGGCGCTGGCCTTCCCCGACCCGGCCGTCTACGTCGCGCCGATCGCGTTCAACGTGCTGCCGATGGCCGGCTCCGTCGTCGACGACGGCTCGTGGGAGACCGACGAGGAGCAGAAGCTCCGCAACGAGTCCCGCAAGATCCTCGGCCTCCCCGACCTGCGGGTGTCGGGCACCTGCGTCCGGGTGCCGGTCTTCACCGGGCACTCGCTGTCGCTCAACGTGGAGTTCGACCGGGCGATCACCGTCGAGCGCGCCCGCGAGCTGCTGGCGTCCGCGCCCGGCGTCGAGCTCGTCGACGTCCCCACGCCCCTGCAGGCCGCGGGCCAGGACCCGTCCTACGTCGGCCGCATCCGGCAGGACGGACCGAACGGGCTGGCCCTGTTCGTCAGCAACGACAACCTCCGCAAGGGCGCGGCGCTGAACACCGTCCAGATCGCGGAGCTCATCGCCGCTCAGGCGTAGTGGAGTCGCTGCGCACCGGGGAACGGTGCGCAGCGACCCCGCTCAGGGCGCGACGTGGCGGAGGGCGAAGTCCAGGGCGGTCTCGACCTGGCGGATCGTCTCCTCGATGACCAGCGAGCCGTGGCCGGCGTCGAAGCGGTAGACCTCGTGCGCCTTGCCCCGCTCGACGAGCGCGGCCAGGTAGTTGTCGATCTGCCGGATCGGGCACCGCGGGTCGTTGGCGCCGGCGACCACGAGGACCGGGGCGGCGACGTCGTCGACGTAGGTCAGCGGTGAGGACCGGCGGTAGACCTCGGGGACGTCGGCCGGCGAGCCGCCGAACAGCGCCCGGTCGTAGGCTCGCAGGCCCTCCATCTCGTCCTCGTAGGCGGCCAGGTAGTCCGCGACCGGGACCTCGGCGATGCCGGCGGCCCAGCGGTCGGGCTGGGTGCCCAGGCCGAGCAGGGTGAGGAACCCGCCCCACGAGCCGCCGGACAGCAGGCAGCGGGCCGGGTCGACGACGCCCTCGGCGACCAGGGCGTCCTGCACCGCGGCGACGTCCTCGAGCTCGGTGAGCCCGGGCCGGCCGGTGAGCGCGTCGCGCCAGGCCGAGCCGTAGCCGGAGGAGCCCCGGTAGTTCACGTGGACGACGGCGTACCCGGCGTCGACGTAGGCGGCCCGGCGGGCCCGGTAGCCGTCGTCGTCGGCCGCCTCGGGTCCGCCGTGCACCAGGAACGCGGTGGGGAACGGCCCCTCGCCGGCCGGGCGGACCAGCAGGGCGTGGATGTCCCCGCCGGGGCCGGGCACCCAGCGGTCCTCGACCGGGTAGCCGGCCGGGGGCTCGTCGCCGGGGGCGGCCAGCACGACCGGGCCGTCGGCCCGGCGGATCACCGGCGGTCGCTCGGAGGAGGACCAGGCCAGCTCCACCGAACCGTCCGGGCGGGCGGTGGCGCCGCGGACGACGCCGGGCGGGGTCTCCAGACGGGTCAGCTCGGCCGTGGCCAGGTCGTAGCGGTACAGCTCGCTGCGGGCGGCGTGGTCGTGGCCGACCAGCAGCGCCGAGCCGTCGGGGTACCAGCCGGCCGTCACGTCGCCGGGCAGGTCCAGGACCAGCTCGGTCTCGGTGTCGGCGGCGACGTCCCAGACCAGCAGCTCCTCGCGGCCGCGGCGCTCGTGGCCGACCAGCAGCCGGAGGTCACCGGGCACGGGGGAGAAGCCCAGCGCGTGCAGGCCCAGCTCCTCGCCGTCCCACTTCTCGGCCACCACCCACGGGCTGTCGGGCTCGGACTGCGCGTGCCCGTCGGGCAGCGCGGCCACGTCGAGCACCCGCAGCGCGGGGTAGCGGGGGTCGCCGTGCTCGGAGTGCGAGAGCACCAGCCGGTCCTCGTCGCGGGACAGCGCGTCGACCGAGGCGGTGTCGGGCGTGCGGTAGAACACCCGGGGTGCCTGGCCGTGCGGGGCCAGCCACAGCTCGCTGCCGTCGTCGGTGGACCGGCCGATCGCCACCAGGGTGCGGCCGATCTCCAGGCCGGCCGGGTACGCGGGCTCCACCTCGGGGACGGCGACGGCGTCGGGGCCGCCGGCGAAGGGCTGGGTGCGCCAGACGCCGAACTCGTCGCCGTCGGTGTCGGCGAACCACCACACGGTCTCGCCGTCCGGGCTCAGCGTGGCCGCCAGCGTGCCGTTGGGCCGGTCGGTGACCTGGCGCTGCGCACCGGTGTCCCGGTCCCAGGTGTACTGCTCGACGACGCCGGTGACGTCGGAGGCGAACAGGCAGCGCTGCGGGGCGTCCTCGGCCCAGTCGGGCAGCGAGACGCGGGGGGCGCGGAAACGGGCCTGCCAGCGGGCGGTGACGTCGGGGGGGAGCACACCCCCATCCTTCACCTCCCGCCGGCGCCGCCGCCCACCGACGGTGCCGGGCTGTCCACCGCGGCGTCCCGGACGTCGCCGATGAGCTGCTCGAGCACGTCCTCCAGCGCGACGACCCCGATCACCTCGCCGTCGGAGACCACCCGGCCCAGGTGCACCCCGGCCCGGCGCATCTCCTGCAGCACCTCGGGCAGCGGCTCGTCGGCGGCCACCTCGACGAAGTGCTCGACGGCGTCCTCGGGCAACGGGCTGTCCCGGTCGGCGGCGCCCAGCACGTCCTTGACGTGCACGTAGCCCGCCCACGACCCGTCGGGCGCGCACAGCGGGTACCGGCTGAACCCGTGCTCGGCGACGACCGCCTCCAGCTCGCGCGGGGTGATCCCTCGGTCGACGGTGACCAGGTCGGCCGAGGGCAGCAGCACCGAGCGGGCGTCGTGGGTCTCGAAGGTCAGCGCCCCGGCGGCCAGCTCGCCGACCTCGTCGCCGAGCAGCCCCTGGCTGCGGGACTGGGTGATCATCGAGCGGATCTCCGAGCTGTCGAAGCTCGCCGACACCTCGTCGGTCGGGGTCACCCCGAACAGCCGCACGAAGCCGTTGGCCGTGGTGTTGAAGAACCAGATCAGCGGCTTGAGCACCCGGACGACCTTCGTCATCGGCGGGCCCAGGGCGATCGCGGCGCGGTCGGGGCCGGCGATGGTGATGTTCTTGGGCACCATCTCCCCGAGCACCATGTGCAGCACGGTGACCAGCCCCAGCGCGACCACCAGCGCGATCGGGTCCAGGAACCCCTCGGGGACGCCGGCGGCCTCCAGCGGCACCTCGATCAGGTGCGCCACGGCCGGTTCGCCGACCGCGCCCAGGCCCAGCGAGCACAGCGTGATGCCCAGCTGGGCGCCGGCCATCATCTGCGACACGTTGCGCATCGCGTCCAGCGTCCGCTGCGCCCGGGCCGACCCGGCGGCGGCGCGGGGCTCGATCTGGTCCACCCGCGCCGAGACCAGCGCGAACTCGGCGGCGACGAAGAACGCGTTGCCCAGCAGGAGGGCGACCAGGACCGCCAGGGCGAGGACGTCGCTCACGACTGCGCCACCTCGTGCTGGCGGGCGGGCAGCTCGGCGCCGTCGTCCGGGGGCGGCAGCGGGTCGGCGTGCAGCACGGCCACCCGCCGCCCCTCCAGCCCGGCGACGGTGAGGCGGTAGCCCTCGACGGTCACCTCGTCGCCCTCGGCGGGCAACCGGGCCAGCTGCTGGGTGACGAACCCGGCGACGGTCTCGTAGCGGCCCTCGGGGACCGGGATGCCGGTGCGCTCCCGGACCTCGTCGGGGCGCAGCAGCCCGGAGACCTCCCAGCCGTCGTCGCCGCGGCGGCGCAGCTGGCGCAGCGGGCGGTCGGTCTCGTCGGTGATCTCGCCGACCAGCTCCTCGACGATGTCCTCCAGGGTCACGATGCCGTGCGTGGCGCCCCACTCGTCCACCACCAGGGCCAGCTGCAGGCCCTCGTCGCGCAGCAGGTCCAGCAGCGGGTCCAGGCGCAGCGTGCTCGGGACGGCGAGCACCGGCCGGGCGAGCTCCCCGGCCGTGCGGGTGCCCCGCTCGTCCTCGGGGACGGCGACCGCCTGCTTGACGTGCACCAGCCCGGTGACGTCGTCCAGGTCGCCGTGCCAGACCGGGAACCGGCTGTTGCCCGAGCGCACCGCGGCCTCGACCACCTCGGCGGCGGTCGCGGTGTCGGGCAGGGTGACCAGCCGGGTCCGCGGGGTCATCACGTCGGTGGCGTACTTGTCCCGCAGGCCCAGGGACCGGTCCAGCAGCCGGGCGGCGGTGGGGGAGAGGTCGCCCTCCTCGGCGCTGCGCCGGGCGACCGCGGCCAGCTCACCGGCACCGCGGGCGTCGTCCAGCTCCTCGCGCGGCTCGATGCCCAGCGAGCGCACGATCGCGTTGGCCAGCCGCTGCAGCGCGCGGACGAGGAACCCGAACACCGCGGTGAACGCCCGCATCCCGGGCGCGACGGCGGAGGCGACGGCCAGCGGGCTGGCGATGGCCAGGTTCTTGGGCCCGAGCTCGCCCAGCAGCATCTGCAGCGTGGTGGCCAGGGCGATGCCCAGGACCACCGCCACGGCGGTCGCCGTCCCGCCGGACAGCCCGAGGGACTCCAGCGGGCCGTCCAGCAGCCCGCCGATCGCCGGCTCGGCCAGGTAGCCGACCAGCAGCGTGGTCAGCGTGATGCCCAGCTGGGCGGCCGACAGCTGGGTGGACAGGCCCTTGAGGGCGGTCACCACGCCGGCGGCGCCCCGGCGTCCCTCGTCGGCGGCCTCGGCGGCCTGCCCGCGGTCCACGGTGGTGCACGAGAACTCCGCCGCGACGAAGAACCCGGTGAGCGCGGTGAGCACGACCGCGGCGAGCAGGAACAGCCATTCGGTCATCGGACCCCAGCGTGGGGGTTGCGGAGCACAACCGCTCGTCGGACGGGTGTGGTCCTCAGGACAGCAGTTGCTCCACCCGCCGGGCCACCGCGAGCAGCTGGGCGTCGGTGCCGGGCAGCGTCTCCAGCGACAGGCCCACCGGCAGGCCGGCCGGGGTGGTGCCGCAGGGCAGCGAGACCGCCGGCATGCCGGCGGTGGACCCCGGTCCGGTGTTCTGGATCGTGGTGCCGAAGACGGGCACCTGCTCGCCGTCGAGGTCGGTGGTGTCGTCGTCGCCCAGCGGCGGGGCGGTCAACGGCACGGTCGGGTAGACCAGGGCGTCCAGCCGGCCCCCGCCGTCCAGCTCGTGCGCGGCGGCGTAGGCCGCGCGCAGCTCCTCGCGCAGCTGCAGGCACTCCGCGTAGGCCACCCCCGACACCGGGTCGCCGATCGCGTGCTCCAGGGCGCCGCGGACGTCGGGGCTGGCCACCCCGGCGACCAGCTCCTCGAAGGTGGGCCCGGCGTCCAGGCTGCCGAGGTAGGCCGGCAGGGTCCGCAGCACCTCGTGGAACACGATCGGGAACCCGCAGCGGGCGTCGAGCTCGTGCGCGGCCACCACGTCGACCTCGACCAGGTCGACCCCGGCGGCGACCAGGGTGTCCAGGGCCCGGCCGACGGCGTCGGCGACGTCCTTGGCCAGCCCGTCGAAGAAGCCGGGCAGCGGGACCCCCAGCCGCAGCATGCGGGCGTGCGGCACGGTGGCGGGCGCGGCACCGGCGACGACCTGGTCGAGCAGGACGACGTCGGCGACCGTGCTGGCCAGGGCGCCCACGGTGTCCCGGGTGCTGGACAGCCCGACCAACCCGTCGGCGCCACCCCAGCGGCCGACGGTGGGCCGGTAGCCCACGATGCCGCAGTGCGCGGCCGGCACCCGCAGCGAGCCGCCGGTGTCGGTGCCCAGCGCGACCGGCACCACCCCGGTGGCCACCGCCACCGCGGACCCGCCGGAGGAGCCGCCGGCCGAGCGGGTGGGGTCGTGCGGGTTGCGGACCGGGCCGTAGGCGGCGTTGTTGCTGGTGATGCCGAAGGCCAGCTCGTGCAGGTTGGTCTTGCCGACCACGGTGGCCCCGGCTCCCCGCAGCCGGGCGACGGCGTGGTGGTCGCGGCCCGGCCGGGAGCCGTGCAGGGCGGAGGTGCCGCCGCTGGTCGGCAGGTCCACGGTGTCGATGTTGTCCTTCACCGCGATCGGCACACCGGCCAGCGCCCCCTCGGGCGCCAGGCCGGGGTCGACCCGCTCGGGGTCCACGACGGCCAGGAAGGTGCCGAGGTGGTCGACCGCGTGCGCCCGGGCCGCGGCGTCGGTGAGCCGCTCGGCGGCGGTGCCGCCGCGGGCGCGGGAGATGTCCAGACGATCCAGCCGTGCCATGTCCGCGACCGTACCGATCCGGTTCCGGGGCGGCAGGTCAGAGCTGTGCGGCGACCACCGTGGCGACCGGCAGGGCGATGACGACGAACAGCCCGGACATCAGCCCGGCGGCGACCACCTGGCCCTCGCGCTGGATCGAGGCGACCGTGACCCCGCGCAGGATGACCAGGTCCACCAGGAACCGGAACAGGTAGAGCGTCACCACCGCGATGACGGCGGTGGCGGCGAAGGCGGCCAGCCCGGCACCCCACCCGGTGAAGTCCCCGGCCACGCCGACCCGGACGACGAGGGAGACCGCGACGAGGATGCCGCCGATCTCGAACGCGGCCGGCAGCGACCCGGCGGCGATGCCGCGGCGGACGAGCCCGTGGGTGACCAGGTCGTGCAGGAAGTACACCCCGATCACCACGAGCAGGCCGAGGACGGCGAAGACCACCGTGCTGGCCAGCCCGGTCTGCCAGTCCGGCGAGCTGCCGATCAGCGACCCGTTGAGGATCAGCCCCAGGCCCAGGTAGAAGCCGGCCTCGACGACGCCGATCGCCACGTTGCCCTCCCGCATGGCGGCCACGTTGTCCACCCGCAGCAGGACGACCTTGTCCACGACCACCCGGGCGACCAGCAGGGCCACGAACACCCAGGCGCCCTCGAGGAGCAGGTTGGTCAGCGCGCTCCAGCCGATCTCGTCGTACCGGTACTCCAGCGAGTTGAGCATGCCCACGACGAGCGCGGCCGACAGGCTCAGCCGCTGGATCATGTAGCCGGCGTTGCCGCGGGTGATGATCTCGGCGTTGTCGTCGAAGGAGGTCAGCGCGTTCACCAGGTACCAGAACGCGGCGACGAACGCGGCGACGACGACGACCTGGAGCGCGGCGATCGGCCAGTTGGCCAGGTAGTCGCGGGCGGTGTCGAGGAACATCAGGCTCCCTGCTGGGTGGGGCTGCCGTGGCCGACCACGTGCGGCACGAAGTAGCTCTGGTTGTCGGTGATCAGGCCCGGGCTCTCCCGGATGCCCATCCCGGCGGGCTCGCCGTCGACCATCCACAGGCCCAGCACCGGGTGGTGCGACCCGTCGGGGCCGGGGAAGTCCGGCAGCGGCGCGTAGGACTGCAGCACGTAGCCCTCCTCGCCGTAGCCGCCACCGGTCGAGGCGATCGTGGCGCCGTCCTCGTAGATGGTGATGTTGGCGCCCTCGCGGGACAGCAACGGCTTGCGCACGTGCGACTCCTGCATCCAGCCGGGGACGTCGTCGTCCTCGAAGTAGGCCGGCAGGATCAGCGGGCTGCGCGCGGGGTCGGTGCCGAACAGCTGCCACAGCACCGGCAGCAGGCCCTTGTTGCTCCACAGCATCTTGTAGGGCGCCTCGATCCACACGGTGCCGCCGGGGCGGTCCATGTCGGCGAAGGCGGCCCGGCCGAAGTCGTCGTGGACCAGCCACTCCCACGGGTAGAGCTTGAACAGCACGTCCAGGTGCCGGCCGTCGGCCGGGTCGCCCTCGAAGAACCCGCCGGTCGCCTCGTCCAGGGTGATCTGGTTCATCATGATCGACCGGGTCTTGTACCGGGGGCGGCCGCCGTCGGTCACCTGGGTGCAGGCATCGCGCATGAGGAACGTGTTGAACAGGTCCTCGCCGGACCGGTCGGCGCCGTCGCAGGCGAAGTAGACGACGGGGTCCTTGCGCAGCCCCTTCTCGATCAGCCCGAGGTTGCGCTCCCAGGCGCGGGTGAGCCGCTCGAAGATCGAGTTCCACTGGTCGCTGCCCTGGCCGGTCTCCCTGAACCACTCCCACTGCACGTAGGCCGACTCCGGCAGCGACGTCGGGGTGTCGGCGTTGAACTCCAGCAGCTGCGGGCGGCGCAGCGTCGGGTCCAGGCGGGACTGCCGGCTGTCCCCGCCGTACCGGACGTCGAACCGGCCGAACACGCTCTGCTTGGAGGGCTCGTCGTTCCAGGTGCCGACCACCTGGCCGTGGGTGTACTCGGGGATGCCCATCTTCAGCATCAGCTCGGGGTGGGCGACCATGTGGTCCCCGGCCTCGACGCACATCTCGAACAGGGTCGCGGCGTCGCGCTCCAGCTGGGCGACCTCCACGGCCGTGAAGTCGTAGAACTGGCCCTCGCGCCAGTAGCTGGTCGTGCTGCCGTCGGGCAGCTCGGTCTCCCAGTAGGTCAGGCCCTGGGCGGTGACCGTCTCCTGCCAGCCCGGCCGGACGACGCCGTCGTGGACGCGACGCACGTCAGCTGCCCGACGAGCCGAAGCCGCCGCCGCTGCTGCCGCCCCCGCTGTCGATGCTCGTGCCGAAGCCGCCGGACCGGCTGCCCCCGCTGCCGCTGGTGTAGCTGCCCGAGCCGGGCAGGCCCGCGCCGCTGCGCGCCGAGCTGTCGCCCGGGTTGATCGTCTGGCCACCCGAGGGGACGGTGGCGCCGCGGGACAGCGTCCGGCCGGGGGAGCCCAGCCAGATGAAGTAGCCCCCGCCGCCGTTGTACCCGGAGTCGCAGTAGTCGTCGTCCACGACCTGGTTGGACTGGTCCACGCAGTAGGCGACCTCGTCCTCACCGCTGGAGCAGCCCGAGGCGGTGAAGGCGATGACCATCGCGGCGGTCAGGGCCGGGACCCGGCGCAGGCCGGAGGCGCTGTTCACGGCGGGATCATGGCACACGCACAGAGGCCCGTCCCTGGCGGGACGGGCCTCTGCGTGGTGGTCGGGGTGACAGGATTTGAACCTGCGGCCTCGTCGTCCCGAACGACGCGCGCTACCAAGCTGCGCCACACCCCGAGAGCCGTCGATGAGCTTAACGCACGCTCCCCGCGGTGCCGACGGCGGTGTCCCGGGGAACCAGCGTGAGCAGGGTGGCCTCGGGCGGGCAGCACAACCGGTAGGGCGCGTACGGGCTGGTGCCCAGGCCGGCCGACACGTGCAGCCAGGTGCCGTTGGCCGCCGGACCGGGCGGTGACCAGCGGTGCAGCCAGCGCGCCTTGTCCCGGGGGATGCCGCAGTTGGTCACCAGCGCGCCGTAGAACGGCACCCGCAGCTGGCCGCCGTGGGTGTGGCCGGACAGCACCAGGTCGTGCCCGTCGGCGGCGAAGCGGTCGAGCACCCGGGGCTCGGGGGAGTGCACCAGGCCCAGCCGCAGGTCGGCCCCGGCGTCGGTCGGGCCGGCGACGGCGTCGTAGTCGTCGCGCTGCAGGTGCGGGTCGTCCACGCCGCGGACGGCGATCCGGCGGCCGTCGACCTCGACCACCGCCGTCCCGTTGGTGACGTCGGCCCAGCCCCGCCCCAGCATCCCGTCCCGGAGGTCGCGCCAGGGCAGCTCGTCGCCGTGCACCCGCTTGTGGTCGGACTTGAAGTACTTCAGCGGGTTCTTCGGGCGGGGGGCGTAGTAGTCGTTGCTGGCCAGGCAGAACAGGCCGGGCCGGTCCAGCAGCGGCTCCTGGGCGGCCAGCACGATCGGCACGGTGTCGTGGCCGGCCAGGTTGTCGCCGGTGTTCACCACCAGGTCGGGGGCCAGCGCGTCGAGGGCGGCCACCCAGTCGCGCTTGGAGGTCTGCCCCGCGGTCATGTGCAGGTCGGACAGGTGCAGCACGGTCAGCGGCCGCTGGCCCTCGGGCAGCACCGGCACGGTGAACCGGCGCAGGGTCCAGTGCACCCGCTCGACCAGGCTGGCGTAGCCGACGGTGGCGAGGCCGGCTCCGACGACGGCGGCTGGGACGGCGAGGGCGGGACGCACCGGGGGAGCTTAGGACGGGAACCCGTTCGCCGGGCGTGACAGGCTTCGGTCCATGTCCGACCTCAAGCAGAAGCTCCGCGACGACCTCACCACGGCCATGAAGGCCCGCGACGAGCTGACCACCGCCACGCTGCGGATGGTGCTGGCCGCCGTCACCGCCGAGGAGGTGTCGGGCAAGCAGGCCCGCGAGCTCTCCGACGACGAGGTGCAGGCCGTGCTGCGCCGGGAGGCCAAGAAGCGCCGCGAGGCCGCCGAGGCGTTCGGCGGCGCCAGGCGCGCTGAGCAGGCCGCCCGGGAGCAGGCCGAGGGCGAGGTCCTGGCCGGGTACCTGCCGGCGCAGCTGACCGACGAGGACCTGGTCGCGCTGGTCGCCGGGGTGGTCGCGGCGACCGGGGCCAGCGGCATGGGCGACATGGGCAAGGTCATGGGCCGGGCCAATGCCGAGGTGGCCGGCCGGGCCGACGGCGGCCGGGTCGCCGCGGAGGTCCGCCGCCAGCTGGGCTGACGTCTGCGGACGCCGCGAGGGCCGGTCGACCTGGTGGTCGACCGGCCCTCGCCGTGTCGTGCGGTTGCCCCTGCGCGGGGCCCGGTCAGCCGGGCTGGCCGTCCCCGTTGGTGTCCGGTGCGTTCGGGTCGACCGGGGCCGGTGCCGGGGCCGGGGCGGGCGCGGGGGCCGGGGCGCTGTAGCCGGAGCCGTTGCTGACCTGGACCGACACCGCGCCGCCCTCCTGCACCCGGCTGCCGGCGCCGGGGTTGGTGCCCACGACGGTGCCGGCCGGCTCGCTGGAGTCCACGCTGGTCTGCCCGGCGTAGCGCAGCCCGGCGCCCGTGATGGCCGACTGGCAGTCGCTCACCGAGCTGCAGCCGGGCACCGCGCGGGTGTTCCCGTTCTGCACCGCGGCGTCGGCCGGCGGGAAGGGGGCCGTCTGCTGGGCGTTCAGGATGGGCTCCATCGCGTCGTTCCAGATGGTCGCCGGCTTGCCGCCGCCGAACCCGCCGACGTCCTCGTTCTCCTTCGGGTTGAGCACCATCACGCTGGCGGTGTACTCCGGGGTGTAGCCGACGAACGCGGCCGAGTAGTTGCTCTGCGACGTCCCGGTCTTGCCGGCGATCTGGTGGCCCGGGACGTTGGCCCGGGTGCCGGTGCCGATCGAGCTCTGCACGTCGCCGATGAGGATCTGGTTCATCGTGTTCGCCACCCCGGCCGGGATCGCCTCCGGGTTGCAGGAGTTGCCGGTGTTGATCGGCGTGCCGTCGGGGAGGGTGGCCGGAGCACCGGCGCGGTCGGTGATGGCGGTGACCGGCGTGGGGTCGCACTGCGTCCCGCTGGCCGCCAGCGTGGAGTACGCACTGGCCAGGGCCAGCGGGCTGGTGGCCTCGGCGCCCAGGGTGAACGACCCACGGTTCTCCTCGACGATCTGGTCGGCGGTGGCGTCGATGGAGCTGAGCCCCATGCGCTGGGCGACCCGGACCGGGGCCTCCACGCTGCCCAGGGCGTCCTCGAGGGCCAGGAAGTAGGTGTTGGAGGACCGGACCAGGGCGCCGTCCATGTCCAGGGTCGGCGGGTAGTTGTTGCCCACGTTGCGCACGCAGTAGTACCCGTTGGAGTTCACCCCGCGGCACTCGCCCCGGTAGACCCGCGACACGTACGGATTGGGCGTGGTGAGCGTGTAGTACTGCGAGAAGCCCTGCTCCAGCGCGGCGACCGCGGTGAAGACCTTGTACGTCGAGCCCGAGCCCTGGCTGGACGCGGTGTTGAGCACGACCGACTCGCACGCCGGGTTGGCGGCGTCGGAGCAGAACTGCCGGTTGACGCTCATCGCCAGCACGTGCCCGGTACCGGGCTGGACCGCGGTGTAGATCCCGGCCAGCGAGTCACCCATGGGCAGGGTGTTGAGCACGGCCTGGTCGCCGGCGGCCTGCATGTCCGGGCGCAGCGTGGTCTGGATCGTCAGGCCACCGTTGTCGATCTGCTGCTGGGTCATGCCCAGCGTGCCGGTCAGGTAGGACTGCAGGTAGGAGCAGAAGAACCCGCCGATCGAGGCCCCGACGCAGTTGCGGGCCGGCGGCTGCCCCTCGGCGGTCACGACGGGCTGGGCGGTGGTGTCGGCCAGCTCCTGGTCGGTGATGTGGCCCAGGTCGCGCATCCGGTTGAGCACGACGTCCCGGCGGGCCTGCGCGTTCTCCGGCTGAGCCAAGGGGTCGTCGTTGGTCGGGCTCTGCACCAGGCCGGCGAGCACCGAGGCCTGCGGCAGGGTGAGGTCGATCGCGTTCACCGAGAAGTACCGCTGGGCGGCGGCCTGGATGCCGTAGGCGCCGGCGCCGAAGTAGGCGATGTTCAGGTAGCGGGTGAGGATCTCGTCCTTGGAGTAGGTCTCCTCCAGGGCGAGGGCCAACCGCGCCTCGCGCAGCTTGCGGCCGACGGTCTGCTCGTCGGCGGCCGCGGCCTCCTCCGGGGTGTCCGCGGTCTGCAGCAGGGTCTGCTTGACCAGCTGCTGGGTGAGCGTCGAACCGCCCTCGGCCACTCCGCCGGCGGCGATGTTCGCGGCCAGCGCACGCAGGGTGCCCTGGACGTCGAGGCCGTTGTGGTCGTAGAAGCGGCTGTCCTCGATGTCGACGATCGCCTGCTTCATGACGTCGGAGATCTGGTCCGCGGCCACCGGCGTGCGGTTGTGCTCGTAGAAGTTCGTGATCACCGTGCCGTCGGCGGCCTTGACCACCGTGTTGCCGTTCGGCGTCTGGTCGGTCAGCTCGACCGGCAGCGCGTCCAGCAACGAGGCGGAGTTCCGGGCCACGAGCCCGGTGCCCCCGACGAAGGGCAGCATCATCCCGGCGACGAGCGCTCCGGCCACGACGACGGTGGCGACGAGCTTGAACAGCGCGCCGATCTTGGACACGGCATGGGTCTCGGACATCGCAGGCCAAGGTACCTGCCGGATCCACCCGGACGGGCGTGTCGAGCAGGAATCACCGGGCGGGCGCGGGTGCCCCGCCCCACCCGTCCCAGCCGGGGGTCAGCGGCGCTGCGGGAGGATGCGGGAGCGGGGAGTGCCGGTCCCGGTGTCGGCGTCGTCGGCGGTGAGCGCGGCGGCCATCACCTCGAGGTCGGCCAGGTCGTGCACGTCCCCGGCCGCGGCCGGCACCGTGCGGACGGCGACGCCGGCGTGCGCCTGGGCGAACCGGTCGGCCAGCCGCTGCTCGCGGGAGGCCTGCGCCATGCGCTCGGCGTGCACGCGCAGCGCCCCGGCGGCCAGCTTCGCGCCCTTGCCGCCGGCCTCGGCGACCGCCTCGGCGGCGGCCTCGGCGCGGGTGGCGCTCAGCGCGGTCGTCGCCGGCGGGTGCGTGCGGTTGAGCACCAGCCCGGCCAGCGGCATGCCCTCGGCGGACAGCCGGTCCACGAAGTAGGAGGCCTCCCGGAGCGCGTCGGGCTCGGGGGTGGCCACCACGACGAACGCCGTGCCGGGCTGCTTGAGCAGTTCGTAGGTCGCCGTGGCCCGCTCGCGGAAGCCGCCGAACATCGAGTCCAGCGCGGCGATGAAGGTGGCGATGTCGCCCAGCAGCTGCCCGCCCAGGATCTTGGAGATGATCCGGCTGAACAGGCCGAAGCCGGCGCTCACCATGCGCAGCCCGGCGCGGCCGCCGGCCCGGGCCGGTGCGGTCAGCAGGCGGATCATCGTCCCGTCCAGGAACCGGGCGAGCCGGTCGGGGGCGTCCAGGAAGTCCAGCGCCGAGCGGGACGGCGGGGTGTCCACGATGACCAGGTCCCACTCGTCGCGCGCCCGCAGCTGGCCCAGCTTCTCCATGGCCATGTACTCCTGCGTGCCGCCGAAGGAGGAGGACAGGGCTTGGTAGAACGGGTTGGCCAGCACCTGCTCGGCCCGCTCGGGGGTGGAGTGCGCCACGACGACGTCGTCGAACGTGCGCTTCATGTCCAGCATCATCGCGTGCAGCTCGCCGGGGCCACCGGTCTCGATGCGGCGCGGTTCGTTGTCCAGCTCCTCCAGGCCCAGCGACTGGGCCAGGCGGCGGGCCGGGTCGATGGTGAGCACCACGACCGAGCGGCCGGCGGCGGCCGCGGCGAGCCCGAGCGCGGCCGACGTCGTGGTCTTGCCGACCCCGCCGGCGCCGCAGCACACGACGATGCGGGTGGCCGGGTCGCGGACGAGGGCGTCCAGGTCCAGGGCGGGAGAGGTCACCGGAGCACCTCCAGGCGGTCGGCCAGCTCGTGCAGGGCGCCCAAGTCGACCGGGCCGGTCAGCAGCGGCAGCTCGGTGGTGGGGCGGCCCAGCTCCGCGACCCGGCCGCGCAGCGCGTCCTGGGAGCGCCAGCGACGGGCGTGCTCCACGGCCTCCTCGACCAGACCGGCGGCGATGGCGGGGTCGGCCGGCAGCCCGCCGGCGGCCAGCGCCGGGGCCAGCTCGGCCGCGGTGAGACGGCCGTCGGCGGCGCGGGCCAGGCTGGAGGCGGGCAGCAGCGGCTCGGTGGCCATGTTGACCAGCACCGACCCGACGGGGAGGCCGGTGGCCTCCAGCTCGGCGATCGCGTCGGCGGTCTCCTGCACGGGCATCTCCTCGAGCAGGGTGACCAGGTGCACCTTGGTCTGCGGTGACCGGAGCACGGCCATGACGCCGTCGCTCTGGGTCTTGATCGGCCCGGACCGGGCCAGGCCCGCCACCTCGTCGGTGACGTTGAGGAACCGGGTGATCCGGCCCGTCGGCGGTGCGTCGACGACGACCGCGTCGTACACCCGCTTGCCGTCGACCCGGCGGGTCACGGCCTCCTTGACCTTGCCGGTGAGCAGCACGTCGCGCAGGCCCGGGGCGATGGTGGTGGCGAAGTCGATCGCGCCCATCTTGCGCAGCGCCCGGCCGGCCCGCTTCATCGAGTAGAAGAGCTCGAGGTACTCCAGCAGCGCCTCGTCGAGGTCGATGGCCAGCGCCTTGACCTCGCCGCCGCCGCGGGCGACGGCGACCCGGCGCTCCTCGTAGGGCAGCGGCGGGGTGTCGAACAGCTGGGCGATGCCCTGCCTGCCCTCGGTCTCCACCAGCAGCGTGGTGTGCCCGTCGGCGGCGAGGGCGAGGGCCAGGGCGGCGGCGACCGTCGTCTTCCCGGTGCCCCCCTTGCCCGTGACGATGTGGCAGCGCACGGGAGGGGGATCGGACGTCACGCATCTGAGCCTAGGAGCAGGAGCACCCGCCCGCTCCCCGCTGTCCGCCAGCTCACGGCGGGGCCCCCGCGGCGGGGCCGTCCCAGCACGCCACCCGCGGGGGCGCTAGCGTCGCGCGGCATGAGCACACGGACCACCTGGGAGTACGCGACCATCCCGCTGCTGACCCACAACACCAAGGCCATCCTCGACTCCTGGGGGGTCGACGGCTGGGAGCTGGTCACGGTGCTGCCCGGGCCGGGCGGCGGCGAGCAGCTGGTGGCCTACCTGAAGCGGCCCTCGGCGTGACCTCGGGCCTGCCCGGCGCCGCGGACACCCAGGCGCCGAGCTGGCACGCCCGGCTGGCCGAGCTGGGGCTGCGGCTCCCGCCGGTGGCCGCACCGGTCGCCTCCTACGTCCCCGCCGTCCGCACCGGGAACCTGGTGATGACCAGCGGCCAGCTGCCCTTCGTCGACGGCGGGCTGCGCCGCACCGGCAAGGTCGGCGGCTCGGTCGAGGCCGAGGACGCCGCGCACGACGCCAAGGTGTGCGCGCTCAACGCCCTCGCCGCGGTCGACGACCTGGTGGGCCTGGACTCGGTCGCCCGGGTCGTACGGGTCGTCGGCTACGTCGCCTCGGCCGAGGGCTTCACCGGCCAGCCCCGGGTGATCAACGGTGCCTCCGAGCTGATCGGCAAGATCTTCGGCAAGGCCGGCGAGCACGCCCGCTCCGCCGTCGGGGTGGCCGAGCTGCCCCTGGGCGCACCCGTCGAGGTCGAGCTCACCGTCGAGCTGAGGTGATCCGGCAGGCGGCGACGGTCCTGCTCCTGCGGGACGGACCGTCCGGGCTCGAGGTGCACCTGCAGCGCCGCACGAAGGGCATGCCGTTCGCCGGGGGCATGACCGCCTACATCGGCGGTGGCGTGGACCCCCGCGACGGCGACACCGACCTCGACTGGGTCGGCCCGGGCCCCGAGGAGTGGGCCGCCACCTGGGCCTGCGACGTCCCGACCGCCCGCCAGCTCGTCTGCGCCGCCGTCCGGGAGACCTTCGAGGAGGCCGGGGTCCTGCTGGCCGGCCCGGCCGCGGGCGGGGTGGTGCCCGACGTCTCCGGAGCCGAGTGGGAGACCCAGCGACGGGCCCTGCTGACCCGGGACCTGGCGCTGTCGGAGCTGCTCGCCGCCCGTGGGCTCGCCCTGCGCTCGGACCTGCTGCGGCCCTTCGCGCACTGGATCACCCCGCCGGAGGAGCCCCGGCGCTACGACACCAAGTTCTTCGCCGCGGCCCTGCCGGTCGGCCAGGAGGCGCAGGACGTCTCCGGTGAGGCCGACGAGGCCGGCTGGTCGACGGCGGAGGGCGCGCTGGCGGAGATGCGGTCGGGCGACCGGCCGATGCTGCCGCCCACCATCCACACCCTGGGCCAGCTGGCGGCCTTCCCGGACGTCGCGTCGGCCCTGGCCGGGTCGCCACCGGAGCCGCTGCGCCCGATCAGCCCCACGTTCGAGGACGACGGCACCGGTCAGCGCTGGGCCGTGCTGCCCGACGGCACGCGGATCCGCCTGGTCGTGCCGCTCCCGCGCTGAACGCGCCGGACGCACGAAGGGGCCCGGGACCAGTGGTCCCGGGCCCCTCGTGGTGGTCAGGTCAGCGCGCGCGGCGGCGCAGCCGCTCCTCGTCGAGGACGACGACGGACTTGCCCTGCAGCTGGATCCAGCCGCGGTGCACGAAGTCGGCCAGCGCCTTGTTCACCGTCTCGCGGGAGGCGCCGACGAGCTGGGCCAGCTCCTCCTGGGTCAGGTCGTGCTTGACCCGCAGGCCGTCGGTCTCGCGGGAGCCGAAGCGGTCGGCCATCTGCAGCAGCGCCTTGGCCACGCGGCCGGGGACGTCGGTGAAGATGAGGTCGGCGACCGAGTCGTTGGTGCGCCGCAGCCGGCGGGCCAGCACCTGGAGGAGCCGCTCGCCCACCTCGGGGTGCGCCTCGATCCACGGCCGCAGCATCTGCTGGGGCATCTTGGCCAGCCGCACGTCGGTCACCGCGGTGGCGGTGGCCGTGCGGGGGCCGGGGTCGAAGACCGAGAGCTCGCCGAACTGGTCGGAGGGACCCATCACGGCCAGCACGTTCTCGCGGCCGTCGGGGGAGCGGCGGGAGAGCTTGATCTTCCCGGACAGCACCACGTACAGGCTGTCACCGGGCTCGCCCTCGTTGAAGACCACCCGCCCGCGGGGCAGGTTGACCGTCTCCAGGCCGCTCGCCGTGGGCTCCGCGGCTTCCGGCGACAGCCCCTGGAACAGACCGGACTGGGCAAGGACCTCGTCCACCAGTGCACCTCTCGTACGACGTCGTGGCGGGTGCAGTGATCACCCACGTCCGGAGGCAGTCTAGGGCCTGTGGCCGTACTCACCGTGCGGAGCGTCACGACGGTGCCCACGAAGGGTGGGGTGGGGTCAGTCGCCCGAGCGGTGGGCGGTCATCGCCTCGGTGCCGCGGACCGTCCGGCCGGCCCGCCGGCGACGCCAGCGGTCCATGGCCCGGCGGATGCCCGAGTGGGCCAGCTCGTCGACGTCCCCGGGGGTCGCCGAGGCCAGGAACTCCTCGACCTGGCGCTGGGACGTCGGCCGGCGCAGCGGCTCCTCGACGCGCTCCATGATCAGCAGGAACGCGATGACCATCGGGGGGAACAGGATGACGACGAGGGCGACCACCGGTGACCTCCTCGGACGACGTGGCGACGGGCCGGGCATGCCCGGCTGCGGCTGACCCGACACGTGCTGTGACGAATGTGCCGGGCGGGACGAGCATGACAGGTCGGGCCTGTCGGTGCCCCCGCCTACCCTCGAGCGCGTGTCCGCACCAGCTCCGTCCACCCCCCTCCGCCCGGCCCGCGCGGTCCGGCTGGGCCTCCCGCCGTCCGACACCGGCGAGACCCCGCTGGGGCGGACCCGGCGGGCCCGGCGGATGGCGCGCGACCTGGCCCTGATCCACCCCGATGCGCACTGCGAGCTGGACTTCACGACGCCGCTGGAGCTGCTGGTGGCCACGGTGCTGTCCGCGCAGACCACCGACCGGACGGTCAACACGGTCACGCCCACGCTCTTCGCCCGCTACCCCACGGCGGCTGCCTACGCCGGCGCCGACCGCGACGAGCTCGAGACGATCCTGCGGCCGACCGGCTTCTTCCGGGCCAAGGCCAACTCGGTGCTCGGTCTGGGCCGCGCGCTGGTCGAGCAGTTCGACGGCGAGGTGCCCGGGCGGCTGGAGGACCTGGTGACCCTGCCCGGCGTGGGCCGCAAGACCGCCAACGTCGTGCTGGGCAATGCCTTCGGGGTGCCCGGGCTGACCGTGGACACCCACTTCGGCCGCCTGGTGCGCCGGTTCGGCTGGACCGCCGAGGAGGACCCGGTCAAGGTCGAGACCGAGGTCGCCGTGCTGATCCCGAAGAAGGAGTGGACCGACTTCTCCCACCGGGTCATCTTCCACGGCCGGCGGGTCTGCCACGCCAAGAAGCCGGCGTGCGGGGCGTGCGGCCTGGCCCGCGCGTGCCCGTCCTTCGGCACGGGTCCGATCGACCCGCTGGTGGCCGCGAAGCTGGTGAAGAGCCCGGCCGCCTCGGACACGCTGTGAAGCGGCTGCTGGTCGCGCTGGTGGCCGCCGCGGCACTGCTCGCCGGCTGCACCTCGGGGTCGTCGTCCGACGACGGCGCGCAGGCCACGGGCCCGGCCGAGACCGGGGTGCAGGACGTCGACACGGCGCTGCAGCCGTGCCCGGAGCAGACCGGGGACACGGTGCAGGCCACCGACGCGCTGCCCGCGCTGACCTTCGAGTGCATCGGCGGCGGCAGCCTGGACCTGTCCCGGGCCCCGGGCGTACCCACCGTGATCAACGTGTGGGGTTCCTGGTGCGGCCCGTGCCGCGAGGAGCTCCCGCTGGTCCAGGAGCTCGCCGACGCCGCGGGGGAGGAGGTGCAGGTGCTCGGCGTGGTCACGACCGACACCCTGGGCGCGGCCGACTCCTTCGCCGCCGACGCCGGGGTGACCTTCCCGAACGCCTTCGACCAGCAGGACGAGTTGCTCTCCGACCTGGGCCGCCGCGGGGCGCCCTTCACCTTCTTCGTCGCCGCCGACGGCACCCTGGCGTACACGGAGGCAGGCGCGGTGTCCTCCTACGACGAGCTCCGGCAGCTGGTGGCCGACCACCTGGGCGTGACCCTGTGACGACGGACCTGACCGGCGTCCCGGAGCACGTGCGGGCGCTGCTGGCGTCGGCCGACGCGCTGCCGCTGCGGCACCGGATGGGCGACGCCACCGACACCGCGCGGCGCTCGGCGGTGCTGGTGCTCTTCGGCGAGACCGAGCGCGGCCACGATGTCCTGCTGATCGAGAAGTCGGCCCGCCTGCGCACGCACGCCGGTCAACCCGCGTTCCCCGGCGGCGGTGCCGAACCGGGGGAGGACTACCCGGTGGCCACGGCGCTGCGCGAGGCCTGGGAGGAGGCCGGGGTCGAACCGGCCTCGGTGCGGGTGCTGGGCACGCTGCCCGAGCTGTTCCTGGGCCCCAGCGACAACCTGGTGGTCCCCGTCGTCGGCTGGTGGGACGACGCGCGGCAGACCGTCACCGGCGACCCGTTCGAGGTGGCCCAGGTGGTCCGGGTCCCGCTGGCCGAGCTGGTCGACCCGGCCCGCCGGTTCCGGGTGCGGCACCCCTCGGGCTACACCGGGCCGGCCTTCGAGGTCGCCGGGCTGGTCGTCTGGGGGTTCACCGCCGGTGTGCTGGACGCCGTCCTCACCGCCGCCGGGGTGGCCCGGCCCTGGGACACCCGGGACGTCCGCGACCTGGCCGCCGAGCAGGAGCGGGTGCGGGGCACGGCCGAGGTCGCCGAGGACCCCGCCGACCGCGCCGCGCCGACGGTGGCCGAGGAGCCGTCGTCCCCAGCTGTGCCGCGTACGGTCCCTGGGCGATGACGTCGAACCGTGCACGGGTCCTGGTGACCGTCCAGGACATCACCCCGGAGACGGGCGACGACCACGTCTTGAGCCCCGACACCTCCACCGTGGCGCCGGACCAGGTCCGGTCGACCGTCACCAACACGGCCAGCCAGCTGACCTGCATGCCGCTGCTGGCGCCGGGCCAGAGCGAGACGACCGTGACCGAGCCGGGCACCAACCCGTCCGAGTGCACGTCCCACACCGCGCTGGCCAGGTCGGGACGATGGTCGTGACGGGGCCGGCCACGTTCCCGACGGCGACCGGCTGACCGGATGTCCCTCGTCGACCTGGTGCTCATCGCGCTGGCCCTGCTGTTCGCCCTGTCGGGTTTCCGGCAGGGCCTGATCGTCTCGGCGGCCTCGTTCATCGGCTTCTTCGGCGGCGCGGTGGCCGGTGCTCAGCTGTCCGGGCCGGTCGCCGACGAGCTCGGCGGGTCGACGCTGTCCCGGGTGTTCGTGGCCCTGGTCGTCGTGCTGGCCGGTGCCCTGCTCGGCCAGCTGCTCGCGGGCTACGTGGGCCGGGCGATCCGCGAGAAGGTCACCTGGGAGCCGGCGAAGATCGTCGACTCGGTGGCCGGCGCCGCCATCTCCGCGGTCGCCGTCCTGCTGGTCGCCTGGATGGTGGCCACCCCGCTGGCCAACTCCGCGTTCCCGGCCGTGGCCAGTCAGGTCCGGCAGTCCACGCTGGTGCAGGCGGTCGACGAGGGCGTGCCCGACGGCGTGCGGTCGCTCTACGACTCCCTGCGCGAGGCGATCGACCGGCGCGGCCTGCCCGACGTGCTCGACCCGCTCACCCCCACCCAGGTGCGCGACGTGCCGGTGCCCGACCAGGCCCTGGCGCAGAGCGCGGTGGTCACCCAGGTGCAGGGGTCGGTGGTCAAGGTCAGCGGGGTCGCGGCCTCGTGCTCCCGGCAGATCGACGGCTCGGGCTTCGTGTTCGCCCCCGAGCGGGTGATGACCAACGCACACGTGCTGGCCGGGGTCACCGAGCCCACCGTGCTGGCCGAGGGCGACGTCTACGACGCCTTCCCGGTCTACGTCGACCAGGAGACCGACGTGGCGGTGCTCGCCGTCCCGGGGCTGCCGCAGGTCCCGCTGGACTTCACCGCCGACCCGGTGGACTCCGGCGCCGACGCGATCATCATGGGCTACCCCGGCGGCGGCGGGCTGTACGTCGGCGCGGCCCGGGTGCGCGACCGCGGGGCGATCAGCGGGCCGGACTTCCGGGCCGAGCAGACCGTGGTGCGCGACGTCTACGCCCTCTACGGCCAGGTGCGGGCCGGCAACTCCGGTGGCCCGCTGCTCGCCTCGGACGGCACGGTGCTCGGCGTGGTCTTCGCCTCCGCGGTCGACGACCCGGACACCGGCTACGCGCTGACCGACACCGAGGTCGCCGACGCCATCACCCAGGGCCGCACCGCCACCGCCGCCGTCGACACCGGCCCCTGCGAGTAGCCGCTCCTGCGGCGTGGATCAGCTGCGACGACGGCTGTGCATCCTCCCTAGCTGACATCAGCTGACCAGGATGCACGGGGGTGGCTGAGGACCGGCTCCTCCCGCCCATCGGCCGTGATCGGGACCGACCACGGGCGGGCACGGGGTTCCCGGCGGAGGCCGTCCCGCCACGGGACGATGCGGACCCCCGGGGGCAGGCGCAGGGGCTGGGTCATGAGCGTCCTGATGCGCGCGGCCTTGGCTGCCAGGCCGGGTCCGAGGTCGGCCGCGGTGATCCGGGTGCCCATGAGGCCGAGGTCCAGGAGCTCGTCGTGCCGTCGCTTCTCGTCCCAGCCGACGTCGGCCGGCGAGCGTCCTCGCCACGGCTGCGCCCACTTCACGCGTCCGTCGGTCTCGCCGAACGCCGGGGTGCCTCCCCACCACAGGTCCAGGACGGCGACGAGGCGTCCATCCCGCAGGACGGCGGCCTGCAGGACGGGCTCGGGGAGCCCGGCGGTGAGGAGACCCAGGCGGGTCAGCGTCTCCAGAGGGGAGTGCGCACCGACCCGGGCCAGCCGGACGGCACTCGCGAGGGAACCCACGCCGACCCAGTGGCGCTGGCCGAGGACGCCGGCCGTCAGCTGGTCGAGCGTGATCCGCCCGTCGGCGAGGGCGTCGTCCAGTGCGACCACCGTGTCGACGACGTCCCACTCACGGCCCACGTCGAGCAGGGTGCGGCGGAGGCTGGTCGCCGGTAGAGGCGCGAACGTCTCGACGTCCTCCGCAGGGATCCCGGCCGCCAGGACCCGGTAGTCCCGGCCGGTGCGGAACCGGTGGGGATCGGTGGCGGTCACCTCGGTCCGGACGCCGCGGGGCAGCACCAGGTCGTGCAGGCGCGCCGCCGTCCCGTGGCTGAGCACCGTGCTCCGCCGGCCCAGGCGGGCGAGCACGGCCGCCGCTTCCAGCCAGTGCGTGCGTCCTGCACGGGCGTGCTGCTGCCAGAGGTCGTCGGTCGTGTAGACGCCGTACCGCACGGCACGCCACCGGCCGGCCCTGACCAGCGCGGCTGTCCCGTGTCGGGTGTGGCCGGCGGCCACTGCATCACCGGTGGTGAAGACGCCGCCGCGGCGGGTCATCGCGGCCAGGAGGAAGGGGTGCACCACAGCAGGGTGTCGACCGTAGGGGGCGCCGCCCATCCCGCGGTCGGATCTGTGGATGAGCGCAGGCGATGTGGACACCCACCTCCGCCTCGGCCGGTGCCGGGCTAGGGCGAGCTGTCCTCAGCCACCAGAGTGCATCCTGCTGGGCCGACGTCGGCGGCGGTGGATGCACGGTCCTCGTCGGAGCTGATCCACGCCGGCCGCGGGGTCACCGTGCCCAGGTGGCGATGGCCTCGCTGACCTGGTCGGGGGTCTCCTCGTGCGGGAAGTGGCCGATGCCGGGCAGCTCCCGCCACTCGTAGGCGCCGGCGACGTAGCGGCCCGAGCCCTGGGCGGTGCGCGGCAGCACGCAGGTGTCCAGCGAGCCGTGCAGTTGCAGGGTCGGCGCGGTGACCGGGGCGGCCATGCGGCGGGCGTACCGGAGGCCGTCGGGCCGCAGCTGCGAGCGGAAGGCCCAGCGGTGGAACTCCATGGCCCCGTACGCGGCCTGCGGGATGCGGGCGGCCTGCCGGTAGCGGGCCACGGCGTCGGCGAAGTCCGCGGTGTGCAGCCAGTCGGGGCCGGCCCAGCGGCGCAGCAGCTCGGCCACGGGGTCGTCGTCGTCCCGGGTCAGCCGGCGTTCGGGCAGCCGGGGCAGCTGGTAGCGCAGCGCGTAGCGGGAGGCCCGGCGCTGGGCGGGGTCGGTCATCCCCGAGCGCAGCTCGCGGGGGTGCGCGGAGGACACCACGACGAGCCCGCGGACGGTGCGCGGGTGCAGGGCGGCCATCGTCCAGCCGACCAGCCCGCCCCAGTCGTGCCCGACGACGACCGCGTCCGGCTCGCCCAGCGCCCGGACGACGGCCGCCACGTCCGCGGACAGCGTGGGCAGGTCGTACCCGCGCGGGGGCTTGTCGCTGCCGCCGTAGCCGCGCAGGTCGACCGCGACCGCCCGGTAACCGGCCTCGGCCAGCGCGACGAGCTGGTGCCGCCAGGCCCACCAGAACTGGGGGTAGCCGTGCACCAGCAGGACCAGCGGGCCCTCACCGGCCTCCGCGGCGTGCAGGCGCACGCCGTTGGCGGAGATGTCCCGGTGCCGCCACGGCCCCGGGACCAGCGCACTGGTGGCGTCGGGCGCGGTCACCCCAGCCGGGCGTGCGGGTCTGCCTTGACGACGTGGCCGTCGCGGACGACGGGCAGGTCGTGCTGACGCTGACCCGGGGCCTCGCGGCGCATGACGTCGGGCAGGTCCTTGAGCGTCTCGATCGTCCGCTCGGGCTTGCGGAACTTCTTGGTGAACTTGATCCCGACCAGGACCAGCAGGCCGGCCAGCAGCAGCAGCACGCCGAAGACGATCAGGTAGGACACGAAGCGCGGCAGGCCCAGCCAGGTCAGCAGCTCGGCGATCCCGATGAACAGGAAGATCGAGCAGTACAGGGCCATGACGCCGCCGACGGCGATCAGCCCGCCGCCGATGCCGACCTTCTTCACCGAGGAGCCGACCTCGGCCTTGGCCAGCTCGACCTCGCTGCGGATGAGGGTCGAGACGTCGGCCATGGCGCTCTGCACCAGCGAGCCGATCGACGGCTCGACGGGACCGGCCGGCTCTCCGGACAGTCGGGTGCTGGGCGCGCTGTGGGCCACGGCTGGGTCCTCCTCGATCAGTTCCGCCGCCAGCAGGGAGCCGGGCGGCGAACTCCCCGGGGTCGCGGCCCCGGTTCGTCTGACCATGATCGTGCCTCATCCGCCGCGGGCACGCGCGTCCCGAGCGGGCACGAGCGCCGTCGGGGCGGGGGATGGACCTCCTCCGGGTGACGGCGGACCCCGGGCGGCACACCCGAGTGACCACGAGCCGCTGTCGTCCCCCTACGGTCGGTGCGTACCTGCCGCCCACCGGGGAGCGATGTGTCCTTCAGCCCACGCACCGGCGCTGCCGCCACCGTCGTGGTCGCGGCCCTCCTGCTCGCCGGGTGCGCCGCGGGCGACGGGACCTCGGCGGCGATCCCGCAGACCGGTCCGGGTGTGGAGTTGGCCCTGGGGGAGCCCGCCGTCCTGTCCCTGGACTTCCTGCCGGCCGGGGCCAGCCCGGTCGAGCTGACCGTGGACGGCGTCCGGCGCGGCACCGAGGAGGAGCTGGACACCCTCGGGCTCGGCGGTGCCGCGGACGGCATGCTGCCGTTCTCCGTCGACGTCTCCCTCCGGCGGTTGGCCGGGGACGACGGCACCCCCGCCGGCACGCTGGAGTCCGACCTGGACGTCGTCCTCGCCACGGGCACGCCGTCGCTCACCGCCGTCGAGCTCGACGCCCCGAGCCGTGCGCCGTCGGTCGTCCGCCCGAGCCGTTCACCTCCGGCACCGGGTACACGAACTGCGTGCTCGTGGTCGCCGCTGCCGACGCCGAGGTCACCCGGGTCGAGTTCGGGCGCCCGGGATCGCCGTACGAGGAGGACCCGGTCGTCTGGGTGGTCTGACCGGGTCCCCCCGCCGCGGGCTCAGTCCTCGGACGAGGCCGGCATCTTGGCGCCGATCAGGTCCATCACCGAGGAGTCGGTCAGCGTCGAGACGTCGCCCAGCTCGCGGTTCTCGGCGACGTCCCGGAGCAGGCGGCGCATGATCTTGCCCGAGCGGGTCTTGGGCAGCTCCGCCACCACCATGATCTGCCGCGGGCTGGCGATCGGGCCGATCTCCTTGCGCACGTGCTGGCGGAGGGTCGTCACCAGGTCCTCGCCGGAGTCCTGTGCGTCCCCGCGCAGGATGACGAACGCGACGATGCCCTGGCCGGTGGTCGGGTCGGTGGCGCCCACGACGGCGGCCTCGGCCACGGTCGGGTGGCTGACCAGCGCGGACTCCACCTCGGTGGTGGAGATGCGGTGCCCGGACACGTTCATCACGTCGTCCACCCGGCCCAGGAGCCAGATGTCGCCGTCCTCGTCCAGCTTGGCGCCGTCCCCGGCGAAGTAGACGTCCTTGCCGTAGCGGGACCAGTAGGTCTCCACGTAGCGCTCGTCGGAGCCCCAGATCGTGCGCAGCATCGCCGGCCACGGCTCGGTGAGCACCAGGTAGCCGGTGGCGCCGGGCTCGATCGGCTTGCCCTCCTCGTCGACCACGGCCGCCGAGATGCCGGGGATGGCGCGCTGGGCGGAGCCGGGCTTGGTGGCCGTCACGCCGGGCATCGGGGCGATCATGTGCGCGCCGGTCTCCGTCTGCCACCAGGTGTCGACCACGGTCGCCGTCCCGCCGCCGACGTTCTTGCGGTACCAGAGCCACGCCTCGGGGTTGATCGGCTCGCCGACCGAGCCGAGCACCCGCAGCGTCGAGGTGTCGAAGGGCTCCAGCTCCTGGGCGCCCCACTTCATGAACGTGCGGACGACGGTCGGCGCCGCGTACAGGATGGAGACCTTGTACTGCTGGACGATCTCCCACCAGCGGCCGCGGTGCGGGGTCTCGGGGGTGCCCTCGTACATGACCGAGGTGGCGCCGTTGGAGAGCGGGCCGTAGACGATGTAGGAGTGGCCGGTCACCCAGGCCACGTCGGCGGCGCACCAGAAGACGTCGGTGTCGCGCTTGAGGTCGAAGGTGGCCCAGTGCGTCCAGGAGACCTGGGTCAGGTAGCCGCCGGAGGTGTGCAGGATGCCCTTGGGCTTCGCCGTCGTCCCCGAGGTGTACATGATGTAGAGCGGGTGCTCGGCGTCGAAGGCCTGCGCCTCGTGCTCGGCGGACTGGCCGTCGACCAGGTCGTGCCACCACTGGTCGCGGCCCTCGGTCCAGTCGACGTCCTGCTCGGTGCGCTTGACGACCAGCACGTGGTCGACGCCGGAGACCTTGGTCAGCGCCTCGTCGACGGCGGGCTTGAGCGCCGAGGGCGCGCCGCGGCGGTAGCCCCCGTCGGCGGTGATGACCACCTTGGCGCCGGCGTCCTCGACCCGGGAGGCCAGCGCGTCGGGGGAGAACCCGCCGAACACGACCATGTGGACGGCGCCGATGCGGGCGCAGGCCAGCATCGAGACGACGGCCTCGGGGATCATCGGCAGGTAGATGGCCACCCGGTCGCCGGCCTGGACGCCGAGCGAGGTGAGCGCGTTCGCCGCCCTGCAGACCTCGTCCTTGAGCTGGGCGTAGGTGATGTCGCGGGTGTCGCCGGGCTCGCCGACCCAGTGGTAGGCGACGGTCTCGCCGCGGCCGGCGTCCACGTGCCGGTCGACGCAGTTGACGGCGACGTTCAGCTCGCCGCCGGTGAACCACTTCGCGAACGGCGGGTTCGTCCAGTCCAGGACCTCGTCCCAGGGCTTGGTCCAGTCCAGCCGGCCGGCGGCGTCGGCCCAGAAACCGAGGCGGTCCTCGGCGGCGCGGTCGTAGTCGGCCTGCGTCACGTTCGCCTGGGCCGCGAGCTCGGCGGGCGGGTCGAAGACCCCGCTGGCCGGGATGTCGTCGGTCAGGCTCTGGGTGCCGGTCTCGCTCATGCCGCCTCCTGGTCCTGGGCGTCGCGCAGGAGCCGGCGACGCTGCCTCGGCGTCGACCCTAGGGTGCCCGGCTCCGGGACGGGAGGTCGGCCGCGACCCCGGCGCGGGAGACTGCACCGGTGACCGCTCCGGACGACGCCCAGGCGCAGGTGGCAGCCGTCCTCCCGGGCGCGGCGATGCTGGGCCTGCTGGTGCCGCCGGGCTCCCGGCCGGAGCCGGCGACCGCGCTGGTCGACGACGCCTGGACGGCGGAGCTGCTGGAGCTGCGGGCGCTCACCGCGCGCACCGACGACCGGCGGGTGCTGGCCACCCTGTGGTGGTATTCGGCGTCGCTGGTGCTGGTGGGCCCGGCGCTGGCGGGGCTGGTCACCGGTCGGCCGCTGTCGGCACGGCTGGCCGACACCACGCTGCACCTGGTCGGCGACCTGCCCTGGGCCGCGACGTCCCGGGCGGCCACGGGGGACGTCGTCGCGGACCTGGGGGAGTCCCTCGCCGCGGTGGTGGCCGTGGTCGCCCGGGTCGGGGGCGTGCGGGAGGCGCCGCTGCGGGCGATCGCCACCGACGCGCTGGCCAACAAGCTGCTGGCCCTCGGGCGGGCGCGGGGCGACGTCGCCGCGGTGACGTCTCTGGCCGCCCCGCTGGCCCGCGCGGCCGGGTTGCCCGCCCCGCGCTACGTCGAGGTGGGCGGCCAGGTCTTCACCCGGCGGGCGTCGTGCTGCCTGGCCTGGCGGGTGCCGCACGAGGTGGTGTGCACGTCGTGCCCGCGACGGGACCCCGCCGAGCGGCAGATCCTGCTGGAGGACACCGCCGCCCGGATGCCCTGACCGGGATCTGGACCGGTCAGGCCGTGGTGTCGGGGCGGACCAGGTCGCGGTAGGCGCCCGCGTAGGCCCGGAGTCGGGCTGCGGCGCTGGTGGCCTCCGCGGCGACGCCGCCGTCGGCCCGGGGGAGGGCGGCACTGGCCCGGACGGCGCCGGTGACGTCGGCGACCGCGGCGAGGTGGTCGCGGGCGTGGTCGCACAGCGCGGCGGAGTGCTCGGCCTTGGTCGTGGCCGCCACCCGGAGTGCCCGGGAGAGCGCGTAGCCCTCGTCGGCGAGCCGGGGGAGGACCTCGGGCACGTCGCCCAGGTGGACGCCGGTGCGCCGCGCGGCGGCGACCTCGCGCTGCAGCGTCATCGACGCCGTGGTGACCCGGACGGCGAGCGCGGCCGCGGTCCGGTCCGTCCCCGCGGGGTCGCGGACGGCGCCGGCGGCCAGTGCGGCGTACCCGCCCAGCTCGCGCCCGCGCCGGACGGCGCCGCTGCCCTGCACCGCGTGGACGGCCCGCCGGGTGCCGCGCACGGTCAGGGTGGTGACCCCGCCGGCCACGACCAGCAGCAGCACGACGAGGACGAGGACGAACTCCACGGGGCACCTCCGGACCGTCACCCCGGGCGCGGGGCGTCCCACGACGATAGCCGTTCACCGGGGCTCGGGAACGGTTCGTCACACCTACCCGTAACCTCCGGACACGGGTGTCGTTGTCCGGTCACCCGCGCCCGGCTGTGACCCCGCCGAGCCCCGCCCGTGAACGACCAACGGAGGTCGCCGCCGTGCCCCAGCTCCACCCCTCCCGCCGCACCGGACGTCGACTGGTGGTCGGTAGCCTGCTCGGCGCCGTCGTCGTCCTCGGCACGCCGGCCGTCGCGTCGGCCGCGCCCACCGTGCCGACCCTCCCGATCCCGCTGCCCGGCACGACGACCTCGTCGTCGCCTGCGGCGACCACGACGACCGTCTCGCCGGCCGTGGGCGGCGGGCTGCCGACCGGACTCCCGACCGGTGGGGCGCCGGAGCTGCCGGGTCCGGCCGACCTCGACGCAGGTGCGGCCTGCGTGTCGGGTCTGGTCGAGGGCATCCAGGTCCAGGTGGGCCAGATCGTCGGCGGGCTGACCGGCATCCTGGTGGGCCTGACCGGTGGCGGCTCGACCGTCGTCGGTGCGGACCAGTCGGCGACCATCCCGATGACCCCCGAGGACCTCCTGGCGCTGCTGTCGCCCGAGCAGCTCGAGGGGTTGCTGTCCGGAGGCCAGGAGTCGCTCACCGTCGGCATCCCGCTCGTGGTCGAGGGCGTCGCCGGGGTCGTGCCCGTGGTGTTCGACTTCGTCGACTGCCTCGCCGCGCTGATCCCAGCCCCGGCACCGGCCGCCCCGACCACGCAGGCCCCGGCGCCGGCGCCGGCCGCCCCGACCACCACGGTCGCCCCCGCCATCACCACCAGCGCCGCACCCACCCAGGCCGTCGCCTACCCCGGCTACGCGCCGACCGGCGGCGCGCCCAGCGACGAGGACGGCTCCCCGGGCGCGCTGGTCGGGCTGGGCCTGCTCACCGCCGCGACCGGCGGCGGCGCGCTCTGGCTGCGGGCCCGCCGTGGCGTCGCCGGCTGACCGGGACGCCGGGTCGTCGTCCGGCCTGGTCGTCCTGCTGACGCTGGCCGTCCTGCTGGGCGGCGGGCTCTGGTACGGCTACGGCAGCGACTCGGCCGACCCGGTCCCGGCCACCTCGACCGCGGAGACCCCGCTGGTCCCGGCCGCGCTGAGCGTGCCGGCGATCGGGGTCGAGGCACCGGTGGAGTCCCGCGGCTCGGTCCAGACGACGAACGTGTTCACCGGCCAGCCGGTCACCGGCTACGGGGTCCCCGAGGACATGGCGGCGACGTCCTGGTGGTCCGACGGTCCCGAACCGGGCTCGGGGCAGATGGCCGTCGTGCTGGGCCACGACGTGCCCGGTGACGCCCCCGGTGTCTTCGACCGGCTGGGCGACCTGCAGGTGGGCGATGCCGTCGTCCTCACCGACGCCGCCGGCACCGCACTGCAGCTGCAGGTCGTCGAGGCGCCGCTGACCGGCCTGGACAAGTCCACCTCGGCCCTGTCCGACGCCCTCAACGGCCACCCGGAGGGCGCCGACGTCGCCCTGATCACCTGCGGCGGCGAGTACGACGAGTCGGTCGGCGCCAGCGACGAGAACGTGGTGGTCTTCGCCTCCGTCGTCTAGACGGTCGTGATCATGGGGTTGTCGCCCGGTCGACACGCAGGCACGGCGTGTCCACCGGCCACGACCCCATGATCACCGCCGGGTCAGGCGCCTAGCGACACCACGTCGCCGACCACCCACACTGCCGGCGGGCGGACGGCCTCGTCGGTGATCGTCCGGCCGAGGTCGGCCAGGGTGGTGCGGAGCAGGCGCTGGGTGGGGCTGGCGCCGTCCACGACCACGGCGACCGGGGTGTCGGCGGCCCGGCCGTGCTCGACCAGGGACGCCGCGATGGCCGGTGCGGTCTCCACGCCCATGAGCACCACCAGGGTGCCGCGCAGCCGGCCCAGCGAGGGCCAGTCCACCAGCGACGCCGGGTGCCCGGGCGGCACGTGACCGGAGACCACGACGAACTCGTGGGTCATGCCGCGGTGGGTGACCGGCACGCCGGCCAGCCCGGGGACGCCGATCGCGCTGGTCACCCCGGGCACCACCTCGACCGGCACCCCGGCGGCGGCGCAGGCCTCGAGCTCCTCGAAGCCACGGCCGAAGACGAACGGGTCGCCGCCCTTGAGCCGCACCACCCGCTTGCCGGCCAGCGCGTGCTCGACCAGCAGGGCGTTGATCTGCTCCTGGGCCATCGACCGGCCGCGCGGCAGCTTCGAGGCATCGACCACCTCGACGTGCGGGGGCAGCGAGGACAGCAGCGACTGCGGCGCCAGGTGGTCGGCGAGCACGACGTCGGCCGCGGCCAGCGCCTGCCGGCCGCGCACGGTCATCAGGCCCGGGTCGCCGGGCCCGCCGCCGACGAGGACCACGCTGCCGCGGCCGTCGGTGGGTCGGGAGGTGGTGTCGGCGATCGTGCCGTCGGTGAGCCCGGCCAGCACCGCGTCCCGGATGCCGACGGCGCGCTGCGGGTCGCCGCCGCCGTGCACGCTGACCACGACGTCGCCCTGGCGGCCCACCGCCGGCGTCCAGACGCTGGAGCGCGAGCGGTCGTCGGCCCGGGCGCAGAAGATCCGCCGGGAGTCCGCCTCCTCGGCGACGGCCGCGTTGACCTCGGGCACGTCGGTGGCGGCCACGGCGTACCAGGCCTCGGCCAGGTCGCCGGGCTCGTAGCCGCGGCGCAGCCAGGTCAACCCGCCCGGTGCGACGAGGGCCTCCAGCGCGGGGGTGACCTCGGGGCTGACCACGGTGACCACGGCGTGCGCGTCGAGCAGCCCGGCGACCCGGCGGTGGGCGACCTGGCCACCGCCGACGACGACGACGCGGCGGCCGCCCAGCCGCAGGCCGATCGGGTAGACCGACCCGGTGCGCGGGTCGACCGGGGTGGCGGGCATCAGGCCTTCTCGGTGACGCCGGCGGAGTCGAACGTGGCCACGTCGGCCAGCGCCCGGGCCGCTGAGGCGACCAGCGGGAACGCCAGCAGCGCGCCGGTGCCCTCGCCCAGCCGCAGGTCCAGGCCGAGCAGCGGACGCAGGCCGAGGTGCCGCAGGGCGAGGGCGTGACCCGGCTCGGCGCTCACGTGCCCGGCCAGCACGTGCTCCAGCGCGGCCGGGGACAGCGCGGCGGCCACCAGGGCGGCCGAGCCGGCGATGACGCCGTCCAGCAGCACCGGCACCCGGGCCGCGGCGGCGCCGAGCACGAAGCCGGCCAGCGCCGCGTGCTCCAGCCCGCCCACCTGGGCCAGCACGGTCAGCGGGTCCTGCTCGCCGTCCAGCCGGGCGAGCGCCCGCTCCACGACGGCCACCTTGCGGGCCAGCGTCGGGTCGTCCACGCCGGTGCCGCGGCCGGTCGCGGCGGACGGCGAGGAACCGGTGAACGCGCAGATCAGCGCGGCCGAGGCGGTGGTGTTGGTGATGCCCATGTCCCCGGTGACCAGGCAGGCGTGGTCCGCGGCGAGGTCGGTGGCCACCTGGATGCCGACCTCGACCGCCCGGCGGGCCTCGTCGAGGGTCATGGCCGGGCCCTCGGCCAGGTCGGCCGTGCCGCGTCGGACGTTGCGGTCGAGGAACCCCGGCGCCGGTGCCGACGGCGTGGCCACCCCGACGTCCACCACCACGACGTCGGCCCCCAGCTGCGCGGCGAAGGCGTTGACCACCGCACCGCCGGCCACGAAGTTGGCCACCATCTGCGCGGTGACCTCCTGCGGCCACGGGGTGACGCCCTGGGCGTGGACGCCGTGGTCGCCGGCGAACACCGCCACGGCCGCGGGCACCGGCAGCGGCGCCGGGCAGGCGCCGGCGATCCCGGCCAGCTGGGCCGCGACGTCCTCGAGCACGCCGAGGGAGCCCGGGGGCTTGGTCATCCGGTCCAGCCGCTCCCGCGCGGCGCGCTCGGCGGCGGCGTCGCGGGGGCGGATCGCGGAGAGGGTGTCGTCGAGCAGGGTCATGATCGCTCCAGGATCGCAGCCAGCGCCGCGGTGAACGCAGCCGAGGTGGTGGGGTCGCGGACGGCGACCCGCAGGTGGTCGGGCGCCAGCCCGGGGAAGGTGTCGCCGCGGCGGACGGCGAAGCCGGCTGCGCGCAGCTCGCGGCGGACCCGGTCGGCGTCGGGCAGCCGCAGCAGCACGAACGACGACCGGGGCTGCCCGACGACCTCGACCCCGGCCGGCAGCAGGTCCAGCAGCGCCCGACGGTGCCCGGCCAGCTCGTGCGCCCAGGTCTCCGCCTGCGCGAGGGCCGCCGGGGTCGAGCAGGCCTCCAGCGCGGCCAGCGCCGGCGTGGACACCGGCCAGTGCGGCTGGACGGCGGCCAGCGCGGCCACCAGGTCCGGTGGTCCCAGGGCGTAGCCGACCCGGAGCCCGGCCAGCCCCCAGGTCTTGGTCAGGCTGCGGACCACCAGGAGGCCGGGCAGGTCCCGGCGGGCGGCCAGGGACTGCGGCTCGCCCGGGTCGGTGTCGGCGAACGCCTCGTCCAGCACCACGGTGCGCCCGGGGCGGCACAGGGCGGCGACGTCCCCGCCCGGGTGCAGCACCGACGTCGGGTTGGTCGGGTTGCCCAGCACCACCAGGTCGGCGTCCTCGGGCGGCGGGGTCAGCAGGTAGGACGGCGCGTCGAGCAGGTGCCGGTGCACCGCGTGGCCGTGCGCCCGCAGGGCGGCCTCGGGCTCGGTGAACGAGGGGTGCACGACGACGGCGTGCCGCGGCGCCAGGGCCCGGGCGACCAGCGTGAACGTCTCGGCGGCCCCGGCGGTGAGCAGCACCTCGTCCTCCGGTCGGCCGTGCGCGGCGGCGACCGCGGCCCGGGCGCGGGCCGGGTCGGGGTAGGCGGCGCAGGCGTCGACCGCGTCGTGCAGGACGGCGCGCAGCCACGCCGGGGGACTACCGGACCGTACGTTCACCGCGAGGTCGACCAGGCCGGGCGTGGCCTCGACGTCCCCGTGGTGCCGGAGGTCGGTCACCGGCGGACGACGGCGACGGTCACCGCGCCGACCACGGTCTTGGGGACGACGAGGTCGCCACCCCCGGCCAGCGCCGCGGCCTCGGCGACCGACGGCGTGCCCACCGCGGCGGCCACCCGTGCGGACGGGGTGGGCACCGCGACCGCGGCCAGCTCCTCGGCCGCCAGCCCGGCCAGCGACCAGCCGCGGGCGGCCACGGCCTGCTGCACCCCGGGCTCGGCGGCCCGTCGGTCCAGGGTGACCAGCCCGGTGACCACGGCACCGGCGGGCACCACGGCGTCCACCGCGGCCAGCACCGCGTCGGCGCTGACCCCGGCCCGCGCCCCCACCCCGACCACCACCCCGGCGTGGATCAGCTCAGCTGATCCACGGCCGTCCTGGTTCACCGGCGTCGGCGAGCCAGGACGCACGGTGGTGCACCCAGCTGATCCACGCCGGGCGGTCACGAGGGGACGGCGGTGCGCACCCGGGCGGCCGCGGCGACGAACCGGGAGGCCATCCCCGGCGACCCGGCCCAGTTCAGGTGCAGGTAGGAGGCGTGCACGTTGCCCTCGACGAACCCCTCCGGGCCCTCGGCGTTCCACTGCCAGGCCGGCGTGGGCCCGGCGCCGGGGGAGGTGCGGGTGCGGTGGAACTCGTGGCCGCGGACCCGGGTGCCGGCCGGGGCCAGCACGCTGTCGGTCAGCGCCACGGCCGCCCGGTAGCCCAGGGCGAGGCGGGGGTGCATCGCGGCCTCGGCGTCCAGCACGCCGCACATCGGCTCGCCGTCGAGGGCGCGGGCCAGGTAGAGCAGTCCGGCGCACTCGGCCGCGATCGGCGCGCCGGAGGCCGCCAGCTCGGCGATCGCCGTCCGCAGGCCGACGTTGGCGGCCAGGGCGGGGGCGTGCACCTCGGGGAAGCCGCCGCCGACGACCAGGCCGGCGGTGCCCGGCGGCAGCGTCTGGTCGCGCAGCGGGTCCACGGTGACGACGTCGGCGCCCGCGGCGGCCAGCAGCTCGGCGGTCTCGGCGTAGCCGAAGGTGAAGGCCGGGCCGCCGGCGACGGCGACCACCGGCCGGCCCTCGGTGCGGGTGACCTCGGCGGCCGGGTCCCAGGGGGCGTCGTCCAGGTCGGGGGCGCTGCGGGCCAGCCGCAGGACGGCGTCCAGGTCCACGCTGGACCCGACGACGGCACCCAGCGCCCGCACCGTGCGCACCGCCTCGGCCGACCGCTCGGCCGCCGGCACCAGGCCCAGGTGGCGGGACGGCGTCTCCAGGTCGGTGATCCGGCGGACCGCGCCCAGCACCGGTACCCCGGCCGAGCCCAGCGCCTCGCGCAGGATCGCCTCGTGCCGGTCGGAGCCGACCCGGTTGAGGATCACCCCGCCCAGCCGCACGGTGGGGTCGAAGGTGGCGAAGCCGTGCACCACCGCGGCGACGCTGCGGGCCTGCGCAGAGGCGTCGACCACCAGCACGACCGGCGCGCGCAGCTGGGTGGCCACGTGCGCGGTGGAGCCGAAGCCGGGCTCGACGGAGGGGTGGCTGGCGCCGTCGAACAGGCCCATCACGCCCTCGACCACGGCGACGTCGGCGCTGCGGGCGCCGTGCAGGAACAGCGGGACGATCCGGTCCTCGCCGACCAGCCAGTTGTCCAGGTTGCGGCCGGGCCGGCCGGCGGCGAGGCCGTGGTAGCCGGGGTCGATGTAGTCCGGGCCCACCTTGTGCGGCGAGACGGCCATGCCGCGGTCGGTCAGCGCGGCGATCAGCCCGGTCGCGATCGACGTCTTGCCGGCGCTGGAGGACGGCGCGGCCAGCACGATGCGCGGGATGGCGGTCACCACTCGATCCCCCGCTGGCCCTTCTGGCCGGCGTCCATCGGGTGCTTGACCTTGGTCATCTCCACGACCAGGTCGGCGGCCTCGACGAGCGCCGGGTGCGCGGTGCGCCCGGTGATGACGACGTGCTGGTTGCCGGGTCGGTCGCGCATCGTCTGCACGACGTCCTCGACGTCGACCCAGCCCCACTTCATCGGGTAGGTGAACTCGTCGAGCACGTAGAACCTGTGCGCCTCGGCGGCCAGGTCGCGCTTGATCTGCGCCCAGCCCTCGGCGGCGTCGGCGGCGTGGTCGACCTCCGAGCCGGCCCGGCGGGACCAGGACCAGCCCGAGCCCATCTTGTGCCAGACCACCGGCCCGCCCTGGCCGGTCTGCGCGTGCACCTCGCCCAGCGCGGTCAGCGCGTTCTCCTCGCCGACCTTCCACTTGGCGCTCTTGACGAACTGGTAGACCGCGATCGACCAGCCCTGGTTCCACGCCCGCATCGCCATCCCGAAGGCGGCGGTGGACTTGCCCTTCATCTCCCCGGTGTGCACCGCCAGCAGCGGCCGGTTGCGGCGCTGCCGGGTGGTGAGCCCGTCGACGGGGACCGCCGTCACCTGTCCCTGGGGCATGTCAGGCAGCCGCCTTCACGGTCGAGACGAGTTCCTGCGCGCCCAGTTCCTCCAGGCACAGCGTCTGCGCGCCCAGGTGGACGCCCAGGGTGTGCGCGAGGCCGAGCTTCACGAACCCGGACTCGCAGTCCACGACGACGCTCGCGGTGCCGGCGGCCTGCAGCAGCCCGGCGGCGCGGTGCGCCTGTGCGAGGTGGTCGGTGCCGCGCTCGCCGGTGGCCCGGCCGTCGGTGACCACGACCAGCAGCGGACGGCGGCGCGGGTCGCGCACCCGCTCCACCCGCAGCGTCTCGTGCGCCCGCAGCAGCCCGGCGGCGATCGGGGACCGGCCGCCGGTGGGCAGGTCGGTCAGCCGCGCGGCCGCGGCCTCCACCGACCAGGTCGGCGGCAGCGCGAGGACGGCGTCGGAGCCGCGGAAGGTGACCAGCCCGACCTTGTCCCGGCGCTGGTAGGCGTCGGTCAGCAGCGAGAGGACGGCGCCCTTCACCGCGGCCATCCGGGTGCGCGAGCCCATCGATCCCGAGGCGTCGACGACGAAGAGCACCAGGTTGCCCTCGCGGCCCTCCAGGTCGGCCTGCCGCAGGTCCTCCCGGGCCAGCCGCAGCCCGGGACCGGAGCGACCGCGGGCCAGCTGGTGCGGGGCGGCGGCGAGCACGGTGTCCACCAGGTGCAGCCGGGTCACGCTGCCCTCGGGACGGCGGGAGCCGACCACCCGGCCGCGCTCGCTGCGGGCCCGGGACCGTCGTCCGGCGACGCCGTCCCCGATGCCGGGGACCTCGAGCCGGCGGGCGCGGAACGCCTCGTCGGGCGCCACGGCGGCCCGCTCGGGCGCCGGTGCGGCCTCCGCGTGGGGGGCGTCGTCGGTCGGGGGCGAGGGATCCCCTCCCGAACCCTGGGCCGCGGACCCTTCGGTAGGGGCTCCCTCGCCTGCCTCGGAGGAGGGCTGGTCGGGGCCCTGGCCCGGATCCGGGGAGCCGCCGTCCGGGGAGCCGCCGTCCGGGGAGCCGCCGTCCGGGCCGCCGTCGCCCTCGGGGGCCGTGTCGTCCGGGTCGGGCTCGGGGTCGTCGGGGCGGGCGTCGTCCAGGGCCTGCTCGAGGGTGTCCTCGTCCAGGCCGGGGGCGTCGAAGGGGTTGCGGCGGCGGCGGTGCGGCAGGGCCAGGCGGGCGGCGACCCGGACGTCGTCCTCGGTCACGTCGGTGCGGCCCGACCAGGCGGCGTGCGCGATCGCGGCCCGGGCGGTGACGATGTCGGCGCGCAGGCCGTCGACGCCGAAGGCGGCGCAGACCGCGGTGACCTGGGACAGCGCGGCGTCGCCCAGCACCACCTGCGGCAGCAGGGCGCGGGCGGCGGCGATCCGGTCGGCCAGCGCCGTCTCCTCGCCGGCCCAGCGCGCCTCGAACCCGGCCGGGTCGGCGTCGGCGGCGAACCGGCGGCGCACGACCTCGGCGCGCAGGCCCGGCTCGCGCGGGGCGGCGACCTCGACGGTGAGCCCGAACCGGTCCAGCAGCTGGGGGCGGAGCTCGCCCTCCTCGGGGTTCATGGTGCCGACCAGCAGGAACCGGGCGGCGTGCTGCACCGAGACGCCCTCGCGCTCGACGTAGGCCCGGCCCAGCGCGGCGGCGTCCAGCAGCAGGTCGACCAGGTGGTCGTGCAGCAGGTTGACCTCGTCGACGTAGAGCACGCCGCGGTGCGCGGCCGCCAGCAGGCCGGGCTCGAAGCTCTTCACGCCCTCGGTCAGCGCGCGCTCGATGTCCAGCGAGCCGACCAGCCGGTCCTCCGAGGCACCGACCGGCAGCTCGACGAGCCGGGCCGGGCGGGTCTGCGCACCGGCGCCGGGCTCGTGCGGACCGTCCGGGCAGGCCGGGTCGGGCGCCGCGGGGTCGCAGCCGAACCGGCACCCGGGGACGACGTCGACCGGCGGCAGGACGGCGGCCAGCGCACGGACCGCCGTCGACTTGGCCGTGCCCTTCTCACCGCGCACCAGCACGCCGCCGACGGCGGGGGAGACGGCGTTGAGGAGCAGGGCCAGGCGCATGTCGTCCATGCCGACGACCGCGCTGAACGGGTAGACCACGGGTGCGCATCCTCTCCCCGGGTGTCCGCGCCCGGAGGTGGCAGGTGGCGACGGCCGCAGTTCCTGGCTCACCCCGGGGGGCTGACAGTGGCGGGACCGCGCCGGAGTCGCACCGGCTTCCTGCACTGCCGTCGCAGTTCGCCGCCAATGAGACCACGCCCGATGACTTGACGATTCGGAAAGTCGTCCGGCAGACTTTCCGACATGGAAAGAGACGATGCGGTGCGGGACCGGGCGGTGGCCGACCTGGCTGCCCTGCAGACCGACCGGGCGGCGCTGGCCGACCGGCTGCGGCAACCGGGGTGGTACGACCCGGCGCTGGGGGTGCTGGTCGGGGGCTTCTTCGCGACCTACTCCTTCGCCTTCCCGTGGCTCACCCTGGTCGCGGTGCCGGTCTTCCTCGGCGGGATCGCCCTGCTGGCCGCCGGCTACCGGCGGCACACCGGGCTGTGGGTGAACGGCTTCAACGGCGGACCGTCCACCAAGCCGGTCATCGCGGCCTGGGGCGCCGCGTGCCTGGTCCTGCTCGTCGTCGGGCCGGCGCTCGAGGTCGGGTTCGGCGTCCGGTACGCGATGGTGGTGACCGGCGTCGTCCTGGGTGTCGCGGCCGCGCTGCTCAGCCGCCGCTGGACGACGGTCTCCCAGCGCGAGCTGCGGGGCGAGCGATGAGCGCCGACCGGGACCGCGCCGCCGCCGACCTCGCCGCGCTCGACCGCGACCGGGCCGCGCTGGCCGACCGGGTGGCGCCCCCGCGCTGGTTCGGTCCGGCGATCGGGCTGCTGCTGTTCGCCTTCGTCTCCTCGAACGCGCTGGACTCCCCGTGGGTCACCGCGCCGGCCGTGCTGGTGTTCGGCCTGGGGATCGGGCTGCTCGTCGGGGTCTACCGGCGCTCCACCGGGGTGTGGGTGCACACCCCGCCCCGGGTGCTGGCCGGCTGGGCGGCGTTCGTCCTCGTGGTGCTCGTGCCGGCGTTCGCGCTCGGCGACGAGCGACCGTGGCTGTTCGTGGTGGCCGGCGCGGTGCTGGGGATCGCGGTCGCCGTCCTGTCCGCCCGGTGGACCCGGGCCTGGCAGCGCGAGCTGCGGGAGGGGGTGTGACCACCGTCGAGCCCCGCTTCGACCAAGTGGTGCACGCCCCGCCGCGGCTGCAGGTCTGCGGGCTGCTCGCCGCGGTGGACTCGATGGACTTCGCCGCCGTCCGCGACGCCGTCGGGGTGAGCGACTCGGTGCTGTCCAAGCACGTCAAGCAGCTCGAGGACGCCGGCTACGTGCGGGTCCGCAAGGCCACGGTGGCCTCCCGGCAGCGCACCTCGCTGTCGCTGTCGCCGGCCGGCCGGTCGGCCTTCACCGCGCACGTCGCCGAGCTCCGCCGGATCACCGGCGGCTGATCCGGTCCACCGGCCCTCGGGTCGGGTGGACCAGGGCCCGGCGGTACCGACGTCGGTAGACCCGCTGGGCCACCAGCAGCAGCGGGAACAGCGGTCGCCAGATCCCCGTCCCGGGGCGGGTCAGGGACCGCAGGGTCAGCCAGACCGCACCCTCGGCGTCCCGGTGCACGACGAAGGCCTCCTCGCCGGAGACGGGGTGCCCCGGGCGGGTGCCGTAGGCGAAGCCCCTGCGGTCGGGGGTGTCCACGACGGCCACCACCCGGATCGGCTCGCGCACGCGCAGGGGCCCGACCGCGGCGACGAGCACCAGGTCCGCACCGGTGGTGACCGGGCCGGGCGGGTGGACGGCGAAGCCGCTGCGGGGCTTGACCGCCCACCGCATCAGCGCACCCGCCGCGGTCCAGGCGTCGTCCCCCCGACCCACCAGCACGGTCTCCTCGTGCACCCGGGAACCGGGGGCGTCGGGGTCCCACCGGGCGTCGGCCGGGCGGGTCGCCCCCGGGAACGGGTACCCGAGGTCCGGGGCGGCAGGGTCCACGCCGCCATCCTGCCCGCGGTGACCTGGGTCCTGGTGCTTCAGTGGGCGGTGATGAACCGGCGGCTGCTCCTGGACTGGCTGGGTGTGCTGGCGGTCGCGGCGGCCCTGTCGGGGCTGCTCACCCTGCTCGGCGTGCCCTCGGCGACGCTCTTCGCCGGGCTGGCCACCGGGCTCGGCCGGGCGCTGCTGGTCCGCCGGAAGCTGGTGCTGCCCCGGCACGGCATGACCGGCGCGCAGGCCGTCGTCGGCGTCTCGATCGGGGCGCTGGTCTCGCTGTCCACGCTGCAGGCGGTGGCCCGGGACTGGCTGCCGGTGGTCGGGGTGACCGTCGGGACCCTGCTGCTCAGCCTGGTCGCCGGCCGGCTCATGGCCCTGCGCGCGGGGGTCAGCCGGGTCACCGGGGCGTTCTCGATGATCGCCGGCGGGGCCTCCGGGATCACCGTGATGGCCCGGGAGCTCGGCGCCGACGCCCGGATGGTCGCCGTCCTGCAGTACCTGCGGGTGCTGCTGATCGTCGTCACGATGCCCGTGGTCGCCGCCGTCGTCTACGGCGCCGCGGGCACCGACGCCGGGACGCCGGCCGACGCCGGTCCCGGGGCGTGGGCGGGCCTGCTGTTCACCGTGGTGAGCGTGGTCGTCGGCATCCCGCTGGGCCGGCTCAGCCGCATCCCGGTGCCCGCGCTGCTGGGGCCGATGCTGGTCGCCGCCACCCTCGACCTGACCGGGCTGTCCCGGGACGCCGCGGTGCCCGCCCTGCTGGAGAGCGCCGCGTTCTTGGTGATCGGCCTGCAGGTCGGCCTGTCGTTCACCCGGGAGAGCCTGGTGGTGGTCGGCCGGGCCCTGCCGCTGGCGCTGGCGCTGATCGTGGGCCTGGTGCTGGCCTGCGCCGGGCTGGGGCTCGTCCTGTCCGCGACCGCCGACGTCAGCCCGCTCACCGCCTACCTGGCCACCACGCCGGGCGGCCTCTACGCCGTGCTGGCCACGGCCACCGACAGCGGGGCCGACGCGACCGTGGTGCTCGCCGTCCAGGTGCTCCGGTTGTTCGTCATGCTGCTGACCGCACCGCTGGTCTCCCGCTGGCTCCGCCGCGGGGGTTGAGCGCGGGCCGCACTCACCAGCCCAGCACTCACCAGCCCAGGACGCGCCGGGCCTCGGTGGCGACCTGGTCGAACCGGCGACGGTCCAGCACGGCGCCCTCGCGGCGGACGTCGGCCGGGTCGACCCGCAGCACCCGGTCCACCCGCACCTCGCTGGGCCGGCCCTGGCGGTCCCACGCCCCGGTGCCGATGTCCACCCACACCCGACCGAGCCGGGCCTCGTCGGCGGCGTCCCGGTCGTGGTCCTTGCTGGTGAGCATCAGCCCGAGCAGGTCGGTGCCCGACCGGCCGACGACCAGCACGGGCCGGTCCTTGCCGCGGCCGTCGCCCTCCTCGAAGGGCACCCATGCCCAGACGATCTCGCCGGGGTCGGGCCGGCCGTCCTCGCGGGGGGCGTAGGAGATCTCGCCGCGGCCGGCGAAGTCGCCGGCGCCCGGGTTCTGCCGCGGGGCGCCGGCCGGGGGGAGCGGGTTGCGCCGCGCGGTCGGTGCCGGCTCGGCCCGGGGACGTCGGGGAGCCGACGTCGTGGGCCGGGTGGCCTCCCGGACGACGGTCGACACCACCCGGGACAGCAGGGACTTCCAGCCGGTAGCCATGGAGGACGACGGTAGGGGGTGCGATCCTGACCCGGCGCGCCGGCCCGACACGCCGACCGCCGTGGGACCAGCGTGATCCCTGTCATCCGATGGGGCGAATCGTCGAATTCCACGGTTGCGATTCGGTCGATCTGGTCATGGAATGGGGACTCGGGCGCTCGCGGCGTCCGTACGGGGGAGGTACCACGTGACCACTGCAGAGCCCGTCCGCCCGGTGGCCGCACCAGGCCTGTACGGCACCTCGCGCGTGCGCGCCAGTGCCCTGGCCTCCTACCAGCTGGTCGAGGACGCCCGCGACCGCATACCCGAGCACGTGCGCAAGCGCCAGCGCACCCGGGCCCGCAACGAGCAGGCCGTCGCCGCCCGGCTGGTCGCCCGCGAGTTCGAGCGGGAGTGACCGGCCTCAGCTGATGCAGAGCTCGTTGCCCTCCGGGTCGGCGAGCGTCACCCAGGTCGACGGGCCCTGGCTGCCCCGGTGCAGCTCGCGGGCGCCCAGCCCCACCAGCCGGGCCACCTCGGCCTCGATCTGCTCGCGGCCCACCCGCACGTCGAGGTGCACCCGGTTCTTCACCGTCTTGGGCTCGGGCACCCGCTGGAAGAGCATCCGGGGCGCGGTGCCCTCGGGGTGCACGATCGCCGCGCCGACGGCCCAGACCAGCGCCCCGCGGTGGTGGGTGGTGTCGGACTCCGCGGCGTGGCCGGCGTTGACCATCCGCCGGATGAAGGCCTCGTCGCTGGGCTCGCGCTCCCAGCCCAGGGCCTCGGCCCACCAGTCGGCGAGGTCGTGCGGGGCGGCGGAGTCGACGGTGACCTGGAAGGTGTGTGCCATGGCGGCACGCTAGGGCAGGGGTCCGACGGTTCTGCGGGTCGCGGCGGGCCGGGTTAGCGTCCCTCGGTGCCGATCAGCTCGCCCGAGGGCAAGGACTGGACCCGCAAGAAGATCACCGACCTGGCGCCCGCGTCGCTGCTGGACGTCGGGGCCGGCGCCGGCACCTACGCGAAGCTGCTGGCCGACGCCCGCCCGCTGCGGCTCACCGCCCTCGAGGTGTTCGAGCCCTACGTGGAGACCTACGGCCTGCGCGACCTCTACGACGAGGTGCTGCTGGGCGATGCCCGCACCACCGAGCTGCCCGCCGCCGACGTCGTCGTGCTGGGCGACGTGGCCGAGCACATGACGGTCGAGGAGGCGCAGGACCTCTGGGACCGGGCCGGGCAGGCGGCCGGGCGCGCGGTCTACATGTCGATCCCGATCGTGCACTACCCGCAGGGCGAGCTGGAGCACAACCACCACGAGGTGCACGTGGTCGACGACTGGGACCACGACAAGGTGCTGGCCGCGTTCCCCGGGATCACCGACTTCTTCCGCGGCGAGGTCGTCGGGGTCTACGAGCGCCGCACGGACTAGCTGATGGAGTCGCAGCGCTCGGGGAACGATGCGCTGCGACTCCGCTAGAGCTCCTGGGCGAGCTCCGCGCGCATCTCGCTGTCGGCCTGGTCGGGGGAGACCCCGGCGGTGTGCTCGCGCCAGACCTTGCCCATCGGCGGGAAGACCGAGCGGTGCACCTGGACGCCCGGGTCCCACAGCTTGGAGCGCATGACCGCCTTGGCGCAGTGGAAGTAGGCCCGCTCCACGTCCATCACCATCACCGACAGCGGCTGCTTGCCGAACTCGGTGAGGTCCAGGGCGACGTCCTCCGGCGCGACCAGGCGGCAGCGGCCGTAGACCCGCAGCGTCTCCTCGATGCCGGGCACGAAGAACATCAGCGCCGCCCGAGGGTTGGCCGTCAGGTTGCGCAGGCTGTCCACCCGGTTGTTGCCCTGCCGGTCGGGCAGCGCCAGCGTGTGCCGGTCGACCACCCGGACGAAGCCCGGGCCGCCGCCGCGGGGCGAGACGTCGGGGAAGCCGTCGGGGTCGACGGTGGCCAGGGTGGCGAAGGGCGACAGCTCGACGAACCGGGCGCAGTGGTGGTCGACGTGGTCGATCACCTTCGCGACGGCTCGCGGGGACGCGGTCGGGTAGCAGTCGACGACACCGGTCATCTGCCCAGGAGACCACGTCCGGGGACGGGTGACGAGTGCTCCGGGTGCGCGTCGTCACTCGCCTACCGTCTGCCCCCGTGGCAGTCACCTGGAGCGCGCCGGTCCGGTACAGCGAGTGCGACGACCAGCGGGTCGTGTTCAACGCCAACTACCTGGTCTGGGCCGACGAGGCATCCAACGCGTGGTGGCCGTCGGTCGGCCTCACCTGGGACCCCGACGGCGTGGCCGGCGTCCAGCCGTTGGTGAAGGCCGCGGTCCTGGAGTGGTCGTCGTCGGCGGTCTGGGGCGACGTGGTCGACGTGGTGTGCGACCTGGAGAAGCTGGGGCGGACCAGCCTGACGCTGCGGTTCGAGGTCCGGGTCGGCGACCGGCTGTGCTGCGTCGTCCGGTCGACCTACGTGGCGACGACGGACGGGGTCGCCGTCCCGTGGCCGGACCGGGTGCGCGCCGCCGTCGCCTGACCGCGCGTGCGTGGCGGCCAGCAGCCCGGGGTGGGCCGCCGTGCGGTGGGGGAGGCCGCGGTCGGCGGCGGCTCACCCCACCGCGGCGCGGCTCACCCCCGCGGGCGCAGCAGGCGGAGCGTCGCGTCGTCCGGGCCGTCGTACCAGTGCTCGAGGACGGCGGGGAACCGCGGCTCGTCGGGCTCGGCGGCGCCGAAGAGGGTCATCGAGGAGCGGAGCTTGACGTCGTCGGGTGAGCCGAGCACGGCCGACGCCGTCGTCCCGGTCAGCCCCAGCAGCACGTCGCAGGCCTCCCGCAGCCGCGGGCCGAGCACCGGGTGGGCCAGGTAGGAGCGGGCCTCGTCCAGGTCGGCCACGGCGTAGTGCTGCGCGGTCGACGAACGGCCCAGCCCGGCCAGCTGCGGGAACACGAACCACATCCAGTGCGTGCGCTTGCGCCCGGCGCGCAGCTCGGCCAGGACGTCGTCCCAGACCGGGTCCTGGGCGTCCACGAAGCGCTGCAGGTCGCTCACGGTGCCACCGACCGGACCAGCGTCACCGCGTCGCCCAGGGTCAGCCGGGGGTCGGCCCGGCGCACCGCCCGGACCCTCGGTACGTCGCCGTCGATGCGGCTGACCGTGGCGTGCACGCGCTCCGGGGGCCAGTCGGCCAGGGCCCCCTGCGAGATCTCCGCGGCGTCGCGCCGACGGACCTCGAGCACGGCGGCGTAGGCCGCGGCGAGCGCGGCCACCACGAGCAGGACCCCGGTGAGCGGCCGGCCGTCGGCGAAGGAGGAGGTCGCGAACGCGGCCAGGGCCAGCACCAGCACCAGCGCGAGCACGACGGGGAGGGTGAGGGACCGGCGGGAGGTCACGTCGTCCAGCCTGCCCCCGGCGGCAGCATCGGCAACCCGGCCGGCGCGCCGCCCTCGATCAGCCGCCACAGCGCGTCGGTGTCCGCGTGGGACTCGACCAGGTCGCCGAGGGCGTCCAGCCGCGCCTCCCGGACGGCGGCGAAGTCGGTGTCGGCCGCGGCGGTGAACCGGCGCCCGGTGGTGGTCGCGACCTCGGCGAGGAAGGCCCGGCGGAAGTCGTCGTTCTCCAGCGCGCCGTGCCAGGTGGTGCCGGAGACCGCCCCGACCCGGACGCCGTCCAGGAACGGCTCGCCGGCGTCGGCGGTGACCACGCCGTGGTGGATCTCGTAGGCGGTCACCGGGTGCCCGCGCCAGCTCCCGGCCGGCCGGCCGAGGGTCTTCTCCCGGGCGAACACGACGTCGGTGGGCAGCAGGCCGAGCCCGGCGACCGTGCCGGACCGGGACTCGACGTCGTCGGTGATCGTGCGGGCCAGCATCTGGTGGCCGCCGCAGATGCCCAGCACCGGTCGGCCCTCGGCGGCCCGCCGGGCCAGGGCGGCGTCCAGGCCGCGCTCGCGCAGCCAGGCCAGGTCGGACACGGTCGACCGGGTGCCGGGCAGCACCACCAGGTCGGCGTCGGCCAGCTCGGCGGGGTTCGTCGCGTACCGGACCAGGACGCCGGGCTCGGCGGCGAGGGCGTCCAGGTCGGTGAAGTTGGACAGCCGGGGCAGCCGCACCACCGACACCCGCAGCACGTCCTCGCCGACCGGGGGCAGGGCCGGGCCGCGGTCGCCGTCCAGGTCCAGGGAGTCCTCGACGTCCAGCCACAGCCCGGGCAGCCAGGGCAGGACGCCCAGGGTGGGCCGCCCGGTGAGCTGCTGCAGGGTGTCCAGGCCGGGGGCGAGCAGCCGGGTGTCCCCGCGGAACTTGTTCACCAGGAACCCGGCCACCAGCGCCTGGTCGGCCGGCGGCATCAGCGCGACGGTGCCGTACAGCGCGGGGAACAGCCCGCCCCGGTCGATGTCGCCGACCACCACCACGGGCAGGCCGGCCGCGGTCGCCAGGCCCATGTTGGCGATGTCGGTGTCCCGCAGGTTGATCTCGGTGGGGGAGCCGGCGCCCTCGCAGACCACCACGTCGAAGCGCGACCGCAGGTCCGCCAGGCTGGCGAGCACCTGCTCGAACAGCTGCGCCTTGAGCCTCCGGTAGCTCATCGCGGTGACGTCGGTGACCGCCTTGCCGAGCACGACGACCTGGCTGGAGTTCTCCCCGCCGGGCTTGAGCAGCACCGGGTTCATCGCAGCCTCGGGCTCGACCCGGGCGGCGGCGGCCTGGAAGACCTGCGCCCGGCCGATCTCCGCGCCGTCGGCGGTGACCCCGGAGTTGTTGCTCATGTTCTGCGCCTTGAACGGCGCCACGGAGACGCCCTGCCGGACCAGCCAGCGGCAGATCCCCGCGGTCACCACGGACTTGCCGGCGTCCGACGTCGTCCCGGCCACCAGCAGCGCGCCGCTCACCAGCCGGTCTTCTCCTGACCGGACAGCGCGTGGATGGCCTCCATGATCCGGTCGGTGACCACCCGCCGGGCCGGTCCCCTCCCGGCCAGGCCGCGCTGCTCCGGAAAGGTCAGCGGCTCGCCGAACGTGATGGTCACCTTGGCCGGCCGGGGCCAGGCGGCGTCGACGGGCTGCACCCGGTCGGTGCCGTGCACGGCGACGGGGACGACGGGGCAGTCGGCGGTCAGCGCGAGCCAGGCCACCCCGGTCTTGCCGCGGGCCAGCTTGCCGTCGCGGGAGCGGGTGCCCTCGGGGTAGATGCCGAACGCCTCGCCGGCGTTGAGGGCGGCCAGCACCGTGTCCAGCCCGGCCTGCGCCGCGCGCTGGGACTGCCGCTCGACCGGCCGGGCGCCCAGCGCAGTGAACACGGTCTTGGTCAACCAGCCCTTGATGCCGGTGCCGGTGAAGTACTCGGCCTTGGCCAGGTAGCCGACCTTGCGCGGGGCCATCAGCGGGATGGCGATGGAGTCGATGAACGACAGGTGGTTGCTGGCCAGCAGCACCGGCCCGGTCAGGGGCACCCGGTCCTTCCCCACCACCGTGGGCCGGCAGGTCAGGATGAACAGCGGGCGCAGCACGAAACGGGCCAGGAGGTAGAACACCCGGACAGATCCCTCCCTCTCGAGCTCGGCGACCCGGGCATCATCCCCCGAGGCCGTCGAGACCCGACGAGGGACCCGGCTCACACCGCGCGGACCGAGGACGACGGACCGCGGTCGGCCCGGCCGTGCACCGCCCGGGCGACCCGGGCCAGCACCGGGACCGCCTCCCGCAGCTCGGCGCCCGGCCGCACGATCGGCAGCCGCAGGTGGTCGTCGAACGCCGCCCCGGTGCCGAACGCCCGGCCCTCGGCGACCCGGACGCCCTCGGCCAGCGCCGCCCGGGTCAGCGCCGCGGAGCTCAGCCCCTCGGGCAGCCGGCACCACAGCGACAGCCCGCCGGTGCTGGCCGAGACGGTCCAGTCGGGCAGGTGCTCGGCCAGCAGCTCGCGGAGCAGGTCGCGGTTGGCCCGCAGCTCGGCCCGCCGGTCGACCAGCACCCGGTCCAGGTCGGCGACCAGGAAGCTGGCGGCGAGCTGGTCGAGGACGCCGACGGACAGCTGGCGCTGGGCGTAGACGTCGGCCAGCCGGGCGGTCAGCGCTGCGTCGGTGCGCACCCAGCCGACCCGGAGCCCGCCCCAGACCGACTTGGACAACCCGCCGACGGTGACCGTGGCCGAGTCCGGCACGCCGGCGGCGTACGGGGGCGGCGGGGTGCGGTCGGGGTGGTCGAGCTCGAGGTCGGCGGCGACCTCGTCGACCAGCGCGATCGTGCCCTGCTGCCACAGGGTCGCGGCCAGCCGGCGCCGCCCGGCCGCGGACAGCGAGGCGCCGGTCGGGTTGGAGTGGTCGGGCATCAGGTAGGCCATCCGCGGTGCGCTCTGCCGGGCGGCGACGTCGGCCGCGGCGACCAGGGCGTCGGGGTCGTCGGCGTCCACCGGGACGGGCACCGGCAGCGCGCCCAGCGAGGTCAGCATCCGCACCGCGCTGGGGTAGGTGGGGTGCTCGATCAGCACCCGGTCGCCGGGGTTGAGCAGGGCCGAGGTGACCAGGCCGACGGCGTCCATGACCCCGGCGGTGACCAGCACCTGCTCGGGGTCGGTGGGCAGCCCCCGGGCGGTGAACCGGTCGGCGACCGCCTGCCGGAGCGCCGGCAGGCCGTCGGGGTGGTAACCGGAGGTGGCGAGCACGCCGGGCAGCAGCTCCAGCGCGCGGGTGTAGGCCGGCAGCAGGTGCGGGGAGGCCGGCGGGGCGGCGTGCGCCAGGTTGACCGCGTCCTCGCCGTCCAGGGGGAGCGGCCAGGCGGCGGCCGGCGTCCGGGGCAGCTCGGTGACCGTGCCCGACCCGTGCCGGGTCCGGGCGTAGCCCTCCTCGCGCAACGTGCGGTAGGCGCTGGCGACGGTCACCCGGCTGACCCCGAGCGCCTCGGCCAGCTCGCGCTCGGCGGGCAGCCGGGTGCCCACCGGGAGGGCGCCGGTGCCCAGCAGCTCCTGCACCCGGGCGGCCAGCGCGGCGTACCGGGGACCGTCGTGCCGGGCCGGCCCGGTCAGCAACCTGGCCAGCTCGTGGACCGGGGTGGACTGCTCGAGGCTGACTGGCATGCAGGCCACCATGCCCTGGTGGACCGCTCGGCACCAGTCCACCCTGCGCCAAGGTTGCCGCATGACGACCGGTGGAGTTCTCCTGCTGCTGTTCCTGCTCGCCTGCGGCGCCCTGGCGGTGGCCACCCTGGTGGTCGCCGGCCGCGGCGGCCGGGGTCCCGCGGACCCGCCGCGCAGCCACCCGGTCGCGCCCGGCACCTGGCCGACCCCGGCCCGCTGACCCCCGGGGGCAGCGATGATCAGGGGGGTGCGCGCAACTCCGTCTTCCTGCACCAGATCTGGTGCAGGAGGACGGAGTTCCCGGCACCCCCCTGATCCACGCTGAGGGGTCAGCGTGTGGGGGCGGGGTGCTGCGGGCGGGCGCGCTGCACCCCGTCGTCGGCGGCGCCGGCGGCCTCCTCGGGCGGCACCGGGCGGGACATCAGGTAGCCCTGCACCTGGTCGCACGAGTCGGCCCGCAGCGCCTCCAGCTGGCACGGCTCCTCGACGCCCTCGGCCACGACGGTCAGCCCGAAGGCGTGCGCCGCGTGGATCATCATCCCGACCAGGGTGCGGTGCGACGGCTCGTCGCTGGCGATGAAGCTGCGGTCGATCTTGAGCGTGTCGACCGGCATGCTGCGCAGCTGGCCGATCGAGGTGTACCCGGTGCCGAAGTCGTCGATCGCGATGCCCACGCCGGTCGCCCGCAGGGTGGCCAGGTGCTCGTAGGCGGTCGGGTCGTCGACGAGCACGGTCTCGGTGACCTCCAGGACCAGCAGCTCGGCGGGCAGCCCGGAGGCGGCCAGCGCCGCGGCCACGTCGGCGACGACCCGGGAGTCGACCAGGTGCCGGCCGGAGATGTTGACCGCGACGGTCGGCTCGCCGGGGCGGGCAGGCCCGGGGGCGTCGCGCCAGGCGGCCAGCTGCGACGTGGCCTCGGCGAGCACCCACCGGTCCAGGTCGCAGATCAGCCGGGAGGCCTCGGCCGCCCCGATGAACAGGTCCGGCGGCACGGTGCCGTGGCCGGGGCGGTCCCAGCGGATCAGCGCCTCGTAGCCGATGACGGCTCCGGACCGCACGTCGTGCACGGGCTGGTAGACCAGCCGCATCTCCCCGCCGGCCAGGCCCGCCGCGATGGCGGCCTGCAGCTCGCTGCGCTCGACCAGCTGGGCGCGCAGGGCCTCGTCGAACAGCTCGGCCCGCCCGCGGCCGGCGGCCTTGGCCCGGTAGACCGCGGCGTCGGCCTGCGCGAGCAGGGCGTCGGCGTCGGTGCCGCCGTCCCGGCTGGTGGCGATCCCGACGCTGGCCCCGACGGACACCGTGCTGGCGCCCACCACGATCGGGGCGCTGACCGTCTCGACCAGCCGGTTGGCCAGCTCGACCAGGTCGTCCTCGGACTCCGCGGGCTCGACCAGGACGACGAACTCGTCGCCGCCCAGCCGGCACACCACGTCCCCGGACCGGACGGCGTCGTGCAGGCGGTGCGCGGTCTGCCGGAGCACCTCGTCGCCGGCGGCGTGCCCGAAGCCGTCGTTGACCGCCTTGAACCCGTCGAGGTCCACGAACAGCAGCCCGATCATCGCTCCCGACCGCTGGGCGCGGTGCAGCGCGGCCGAGGCCAGCCGCAGCGCCTGGGCGCGGTTGGGCAGCTCGGTGAGCGCGTCGTGCTCGGCCTGGTGGGTGAGCGCGGACTGCAGCTCCTGGCGTGCCCGGACGGCGCTGACGATCTGCTGCACGGAGGCGTGCACGACCTCGCCCAGCGGGCCGGGGAGGGGCTCGTCGAGCAGTGCGTGGTCCAGGTCGCCGCGGGCGACCGCGCCGGCCTGGTCCTGGATCCGGCGCAGGCTGGCGACCGCGGCGCGCAGCGCGCTGGAGACCGTGCGCACCTCCCGCGGGCCGCCGACCTCGACGTCGACCAGGGTGCCCTCGCTGACGTCCTGGGCCCGGCCGGCCAGGCGCCGGAGCGAGCGGGACAGCGAGCGCCACACGAGGGCGACGGCGGCGGCGGTGAGCAGCACGAGCGCGCCGCAGACGACGGTCGTGGTGGTCGTGGTGGAGCGGGCGGCGGCCTGGTCGGCCACCGCGGCGGCCTCGGCCCGGGAGACGGCGGTGTCGATGAGGTCGGCGAGCTGGGCGCTGCGGGAGTTGCTCTGGGTCACCAGACCCTGCACCGCGAGGATGCCCATCGGCTGGGCACCGGGCACCGCCTGCGCGTCGAGCACGGCGTCGACCGCGGGGACCGGCCCGGTGGCCGAGGCGTCCGCCCAGGCCTGCTGGAGCTCGGGTGCGGTGAGCCCGGCGAGGGCAGCCGCGGCCGCCCGGTACTCGGCCCGGGCGCTGAGCCAGTCCTCCGCGCCGACCGCCTGGTCGACCTCGGTCAGCGAGCTGAGGAACAACGGGATCTCCCGGCCCGCGGCCTGCGCCGTGCGGGACAGCAGCGCGACGTCGGCCACCGCGGCGCGCGTCGTGGCCGAGATGTCCTCGTCCCGGGCGCCCTCGCCGGCCCGCCGCTGGGCCTGCGCGAGGTCGTCGGAGACCTGCAGGTAACCGTCGTAGGTGGCCACCACGTCGGCGAAGCTCAGCTCGCCCGTGCCGTCCCCGCGCAACGGCGCCAGCGCGGTCGCGGCCGCCTCGGCGGCCGGCGCGGCGGAGGAGTCGGCGGGGACCTCGGCCACCGCGGCGTCGGTGGCGGTGCGGGCGGCCTCCAGGCCGGTCGCGGCCTGCGTGCGGGCCGTCTCCACGAACATCGCCGGCAGGCCGAGCTGGGCGACGAGCTCCGGGCTGTCCAGGGCGGCGACGGTGAGGACCGGCACGACCTCCTGCTCGACGGCCACGCGCACCCGCTCCAGCACGGCCACGGCGGCGACCGAGCGGGCCGCCTCGGCCGCGGAGCCCGAGCGGTCGACGGCCGACCGGACCAGCGCACCGGTGAGCGCCAGCACCCCGAGCAGGGGCACCAGGACCAGCGCGGTGACGTAGACGGACAGCGGGACACCCCGGCCGGTGGGGCCGGGGGAGGGACGGCGAGCCATGGGTCATCCATCGGCCGCGGCGCCCGCCTCCGGAGCCCAGGGGCCTCGCAATCCCCCGGTCGGGTCAGGCGGTGGCGCCCCGGCGGGCCAGCCGGACGGCGACGGCGAGCGCGGCCGACGCCGTCCACACGGCGCGGGACAGCGCGACCGCCCGCCGGACGTCGGCCCGCACCGGCGGAGCGCCGGCGCCCATCGTCGGCCGGTGCTCGACCCGGGAGCCGTAGACGTTGGTGCCGCCCAGCCGGATGCCCAGCGCCCCGGCCGCCGCGGCCTCGCAGCGCCCGGAGTTGGGGCTGGGGTGGGCGGCGCCGTCCCGCCGCCAGGTCGCCAGCGCCCCGGACGGCGACCCGCCCGCCAGCGGCGCGACGACGACGGTGAGCGCGGCGGTGAGCCGGGCCGGCAGCCAGTTGGCGACGTCGTCGGCACGGGCCGAGGCCCAGCCGAAGCGGGCGTACCGGGCCGACCGGTACCCGACCATGGCGTCCAGGGTGTTCACCGCGCGGTAGGCCAGCAGGCCGGGCAGCCCGGCGACGGCGCCCCACACCAGCGGGGCGACCGCGGCGTCGGAGGTGTTCTCCGCGACCGACTCCACCGTGGCCCGCACGAGCTCCGGCTCGCCCAGCGACGAGGGGTCCCGGCCGGCCAGGGTGGGCAGGTGCGCGCGGGCCGCGGGCAGGTCGTCGAGCAGGTCGGCCATCGTGGACCCGGCCCGGCCCAGCGACGTGCCGCCCAGCACCGCCCAGGTGCCGGCCGCGGTGACCAGCGCGCGGGCGACCGGCCGGTCCCGGGTGACCCGGTCGGCGGCCAGGCCCAGCGCGGTCACCGGGACGACGCAGGCCAGCCAGTACCCGGCACCCGCCGTCCGGGAGTCCTGCCAGACCGCCCGCTCCAGCGCACCGGCGGCCCGGCCGAAGCCGGCCACCGGGTGGCCGCGCCGCGGGTCGCCCAGCGCCAGGTCGGCCAGCGAGCCCAGGGCGAGGCCGGCGGCGGTCGGGAGGTCCACCCGGGAGATGGTGCCAACTACGATCGGCCCCCATGCGCTTGCCCGGCCGTTACGACGGCGTCGCCCGGCCGATCGTCACCTACGGCAGCAACCCCGTCCTGCACCGGCGCTGCGCCGACGTGACCAGCTTCGACCGCGAGCTGCGGCACCTGGTGCTGGACATGTTCGCCTCCATGCAGGAGGCCGACGGCGTGGGCCTGGCGGCCAACCAGATCGGCGTGGACGCCCGGGTGTTCGTCATCGACTGCCCGGACGCCCTCGGGAACGACGTGGTCGGCTACGTGGTCAACCCGGTGCTCACCGTGCTGGAGCCGGTCGAGGGCGAGCCCGAGGTCGAGCGCACCGAGGAGGGCTGCCTCTCGGTGCCCGGCCCCTACGCCGAGCTCGACCGGGCCTTCCGCGCCCGGGTCGACGGCGTCGACGTGCACGGCGACCCCACCTCGATCGAGGCCACCGGCATGGCCGCCCGCTGCCTGCAGCACGAGGTCGACCACCTCGACGGCACCGTCTACGTCGACCGGCTGGACGCCGAGCTGCGCGAGAAGCTGCTGGCCGAGGCCGCCGGCCCGCAGGGCGACCTGCCCGCGTGACGGTCGACCGTCCCGTCGTCGTGGTCGGCATCGGGGCCGACGGGTGGGACGGGCTGTCCCCGCTGTCCCGGGCCGCCGTGGAGGCGGCCGACGTGCTGGTCGGCAGCGCCCGCCAGCTCGCCCTGGTGCCGGGGTCGGCCGAGCGCCGCGAGTGGCCCTCGCCGATGCTGCCGGCGATCCCCGGCCTGTTCGCCGAGCTGGCCGACCGCGCCGTCGTCGTCCTCGCCTCGGGGGACCCCATGCTGTCGGGCGTCGGGACGACGCTGGTCCGCGAGCTGGGCGCCGCCGCCGTCCGGGTGCTGCCCGCGCCGTCCTCGGTGTCGCTGGCCTGCGCCCGGCTGGGCTGGGCGGTCGAGGACACCGAGGTGGTCTCGCTGGTCGGCCGGCCGCTGGAGCTGCTGCACCCGCACGTCCAGCCCGGTCGCCGGCTGCTCGTGCTGGGCTCCGACGGCGGCACCCCGGCCGCCGTCGCCGCGCTGCTCACCGAGCGGGGCTACGGCGACTCGCAGGTCACCGTGCTGGCCGCCCTCGGCGGGCCCGAGGAGTCGGTGACCACCGGGACGGCGGCCTACTGGAACGCCCGTGCCGAGCCGCTGGTGGTCACCGCGGTCGAGTGCCGGGCGCTCAGCGGCACCGCCCCGCTGCCCACCACCCCAGGGCTGCCCGACGACGCCTACGAGCACGACGGGCAGCTGACCAAGAACGAGGTCCGCGCGGTCACCCTGTCCCGGCTGGCCGCGGTGCCCGGGCAGCTGCTGTGGGACATCGGGGCCGGGTCGGGGTCGATCGGCATCGAGTGGATGCGGGCGCACCCCACCTGCCGGGCGGTCGCGGTCGAGGCCGTCGAGGAGCGCGCCGAGCGGATCGCCCGCAACGCCGGCCGGCTGGGCGTGCCCTACCTGCGGGTGGTTCACGGCCGGGCGCCCGACGTCTTCGGCCGGCTGCCGCAGCCCGACGCCGTCTTCGTCGGCGGCGGCGCGACCACCCCGCTGCTGCTGGACGCCTGCTGGGACGCCCTGCCCCCGGGCGGTCGGCTGGTGGTGAACGCGGTGACGCTGGAGAGCGAGGCCGTCCTCGCCGACTGGCACGCCCGGTACGGCGGCTCGCTGGTCCGGCTGGCCGTGCAGCGCGCCGCGCCGGTCGGCGGCTTCACCGGCTGGAAGCCGGCCATGCCCGTGACGATCTGGAGCGGCACCCGATGACCGTGCACTTCATCGGCGCGGGCCCAGGCGCGGCCGACCTGGTCACGCTGCGCGCCGCCCGGCTCATCGCCTCCTGCCCCGTCGTGCTCTACGCCGGCGCGCTGGTGCCGGTCGAGCTGCTGGCCACCACGCAGCCCGGCGCGCGGTTGGTGGACACCGCGAACCTCGACCTGGACGCCATCACCGCCGAGCTGGTCGCCGCGCACACCGCCGGCGTGGACGTCGCCCGGCTGCACTCCGGCGACCCGTCGGTCTACAGCGCGATGGCCGAGCAGATGCGCCGCCTCGACACCGCCGGGGTGCCCTACGACGTCGTCCCCGGGGTGCCGGCGTTCGCCGCCGCCGCGGCCACGCTCAAGCGCGAGCTCACCGTGCCCGGGGTGGGGCAGACCGTCGTCCTCACCCGGACGTCGGCGCGGTCCACCGCCATGCCGCCGGGGGAGGAGCTGGCCGCCTACGCCGCGACCGGCGCCACGCTGGTGCTGCACCTGGCGGTCCAGCGGATCGCCGAGCTCGCCCCGCAGCTGGCCGAGCACTACGGCGACGACGGCCCGGTCGCCGTGGTCGCCCGCGCCTCCCGGGACGACGAGCTGGTGCTGCGCGGCACGCTGGCCGACATCGCCGACCAGGTCGCCGCGGCGGGCGTCGTCCGGACGGCGGTCGTCGTCGTCGGCCCGGTCCTCACCGCCGGGGAGTTCCCCGACAGCCACCTGTACTCCACGACCCGGGCGCGATGACGGTCCTGGTCCTCGGGGGGACCGGGGAGGCGCGGGAGCTCGCGGCCGCGCTGGTGGGCGCCGGGGTCGAGGTCGTCTCCTCGCTGGCCGGCCGGCTGACCGACCCGGTGCTGCCGGTGGGCGGGGTGCGGACCGGCGGGTTCGGCGGGGTGCCCGGGCTCAGCGCCTGGCTGGCCGAGCACGCCCCGACCGCCGTCGTCGACGCCACGCACCCGTTCGCCGCCGGCATCACCGCGAACGCCGCGGCTGCCTGCTCGGCCACCGGCACCCGGCTGCTGCGGCTGCAGCGCCCGGGCTGGACGGCGGGCCCCGGCGACGACTGGCGGTGGGTGGACGACCTGGCGCAGGCGGCCACCGTGGTCCGCGGCACGGCGTTCCTGACCACCGGCCGGCAGGGCGTCGGTGCGTTCGCCGGGCTGCCGGGCCGGGTGCTGGTGCGCTGCGTCGACCCGCCCACCGACCCGCTGCCGGCGGGTGCGGTGCTGGTGCTGGCCCGCGGGCCGTTCAGCGTGGCCGACGAGTTGGCGCTGATGCGCGAGCACGCCGTGGACGTCGTCGTCACCAAGGACTCGGGAGGCCCCATGACCACCGCCAAGCTGGTCGCCGCGCGGGAGCTGGGCATCCCGGTGGTGCTGGTCCGGCGCCCGCCGCTGCCCGCCGGGGTGGCCGTCGTCCCGACCGTCGAGGAGGCCCTGGCGTGGCTGCGCTGACGCTGTTCGACCTGGACGGGACGCTGGTCGACTCCAGCCCGGGCATCAACGCCGCCGTGCGGGTGGCCGCCGCCGAGCTGGGCCTGCCCGAGCCGACCGCCGACCAGCTCACCGCCATGGTCGGCCCGCCGCTGCAGGACGGGTTCGCCGCTGTCCTGGGCGTGCCGGACGCCGACGTCGAGCGCGCCGTGCTGGCCTACCGGGCGCACTACACGGCCGGGGCGATGTTCGACGCCCCCGTCTACCCCGGGGTGGCCGAGCTGCTCGCCGGGCTCCGCGGCCGCGGCGAGCTGCTGGCCGTCGCCACCTCCAAGCCCGCGGAGTTCGCCCGCCGGATCCTGGACCACGTCGGGCTGCTCGACGCCTTCCACAGCGTGCACGGCGCCACCCTGGACGGCCGGGTCCGGCACAAGCACCAGGTGGTGGCCCTGGCGCTGGCCGAGCACCCCGACGGGACGCAGCCGGTGCTGGTCGGCGACCGGGCCCAGGACGTCGTCGGCGCGCGGGTGCACGGGCTGCCCTGCATCGGGGCGGGCTGGGGGCCGGCCCGTCCCGGCGAGCTGGCGCAGGCGGGCGCCGCGGTCGTCGTGGACACCCCGGCGCAGGTGCTGGGCGCGCTGGACGTCGTCCGGCTCTGACCCGGGCGGGTGATCACCCGCCCGGGGACTGCGCGCCGGGCCGTCCGCGGCCGATCACCTCTCCGACAGGACACACGGTCCTCGCAGGGGAGGTGGAGCGTGGAGCTACCGGTGCCGGGTGCACTCGTCGACGTGGTCGCGGGCGCCGAGGTGGTGACCGCCCAGGTCGTGCAGCTGCGCGCGGGCAGCGTCGTCCTCGACCTGCCGGTCGACCCGGCCGTGCCCGAGCCGCTCCGGCTGTACTGGAGCACCTCCGAGGGGGTGCACACCGTGCTGGCCCGGGTGGCGCTGCGCTGGCCGGTCCGGACCGGGGTGCGCTGGCAAGTGCTGCCGATCGGCACGACCGAGCCGGGCAACCGCCGGGACGCCGTCCGGGCACCGCTGCGGCTCCGGTTCCAGGTCACCGAGCGCGGGTCGGGTGCGGTCTTCCGCGGGCGCACCACCGACCTCAGCGAGAACGGCATGCGCGGCCGGCTGGAGGCGACCTCGACCGCGCCGTCCGAGGGCGCGCCCGTCGACGTCGGCCTGCTCCTGCGCGGTGCGGTGTTCCCGCTGCCGGGCCGTTGGCAGACCGTGATCGGCGACGAGGACGGCTGGGACGTGGCGGTGGCCTTCACCGACCTGGCCGAGAGCATGGCCGACCTGCTGCGGTCCCACGTGTTCGCCGCCCTCCGCGAGCAGCGGCGGCTCAGCCTCCTGTGACCGGCACCGGCCGGCGGTCGCGCACCAGGCCGGCCACCGCGGTGAGCGCCAGCGCGACCACCACCGCGCCGTAGACCTCGGCGGTCGTGGTCAGCCCGAGCGGGCCGATCGCCAGCCCCGCCGCGATCGCCGGCAGGCTGAACGCCAGGTAGCTGACGGTGAACACCGCCGACAGCAGCCCGGCGCGCTCGCCGGCGTCGACCCCCTGGGTGACGGTGGCCATCGCGCCGAGGAACGCCGCGCCGAACCCGAACCCGGAGACGACGGCGGCGACGTAGAACGCGGTCAGCGAGGCGGCGGCGAGGGCGCCGATGGTGCCCAGGACGCCGACGACGAACACCAGCGCGCCGGTGACCATCCCGGTGGACGGCGCGAGCCCGCGGGTGGCCAGCGAGCCGAGGATGCCGGTGCCGTTGAGCGCCAGGATCAGCAACCCGCCCGCCACGTGGTTCTCCACGCCGTAGACGCCGGCGACCAGCGAGGGCCCGAGCGAGGCGTACAGCCCGCCCAGCGCCCAGGTGGCGGCCAGGCAGGGCAGGACGACGACGAAGGCGCGCCGGCTGGTCCGCGGCACGTGCACGCTGGGCCGCAGCGAGGCCAGCGCCCCGGGCACCCGTGGCGAGGACTCCGGCAGCCCCAGCCACACGAGGACGGCGGCCACCACGAACAGGGCACCGAGGACGCCGAACACCCACTCGCCCGGGTCGACCAGCACCTGGACGGCGATGGCCGCACCCAGGGCGCCCAGCGACAGGCCCAGCCCGGGGGAGGCCGAGTTGATCAGCGGGCCCAGCGGGCGGTCCCGGCGCTGCAGGTCCAGCAGGGCCGCGCCGAACGCCCCGGTCATCGCGCCGGTGGCCAGGCCCTGCACCACCCGGGCGGCCAGCAGCCACCACACCCCGTCGGCCACGAAGAACAACCCCATGGCCACCGCTTCGACCAGCAGGGCCACGGCCAGCACCGGACGTCGTCCGACGTGGTCGCTGAGCGCCCCGACGGTGAGCAGCGCCGCCAGCAGGGCGAACGCGTAGACGGCGAAGACCAGCGTCAAGGTGCCGGTGCCGAACCCGAACTCCTCGGCGTAGACGCGGTACAGCGGGGACGGGACGCCGGAGGCCGCGAGCACCAGGACCAGCAGCACCGCCACCGACCAGAACGCCGCGGTCCGGGAGAGTGTGCGCACTCAGCCACCAAGCCCCCCACCCCCGGCCCTGTTCCCGCCCCCGCGCGGGCCACCCCGTCGAGTGTGCAGTCAGCGCTGTCGGGACCCGCCGTGGACAGCCCTGGCTGCTCACTCGGTGCGCGTGGGGCGGCCTGTGGACAGCGGGAGCGGAGGGCGCCGATCTCCGGCACCCTCCGCAGCTGTGCCCCGACCCGATGGCCCGCCCCCGTGACGCCCCTCGTCGAGCCGTTCCGCGGGTCCGCAGCCGTGGCCGGCGGGGTGCTCACGCCGGCGCAGCTCCGTGGGCCGCGGTGGCAGCGGGTCCTCCCCGACGTCTACGTCGCGGCCGGTGTGGAGCTGACCCACGAGCTGCGGGCGCGGGCGGCGGTGGTCCTGCTCCCGGGCGCCGTGGTCACCGGGCTCAGCGCGGCCTGGCTGTGGCAGGTGGACGTCGACGGTCCGGACGGCGCCGCGCACTCGTCACGGGTGGAGGTGACCGTCCCTCCCGGGGGCAACGCGCGGGTGCCGGGCCTGCTGGTGCGGCGCCGTGCCCTCCCCGACCACCAGGTGGGGTGCCCGCCCTGGCTGCGCGACGTCCCGACGCTGTGGCCGGACCACGCCGCGCTCGAGCTCGCTGCCGACCCGGCACGCGACCACGTCGAGTCGGTGGTGGTGCTCGACCAGTTCTGCGCCGCCGGCCGGGCGTCGCTCACCTCGCTGCGGCGCGCCGCGACGGGGTGGAGCGGCCGTGGCTGCCGCCTCCTGCAGGCCGCCCTCCGGGATGCCGACGGTCTGGCCGGCTCACCACCGGAGACCCGGCTGCGCCTCGGCATGCGGGCAGCCGGCCTCCCGGCTCCGGTCGCCCAGCACCGGCTGGTCAGGGCGACCGGCCAGAGGGTGAAGTACCTCGACTTCGCCTGGCCGCACCTGCGCCTGGCCGTCGAGTACGACGGCTCGAACCACGTGCTGACGTCGACCCGGCCCGAGGCAGGCTTCGCGCTGCCCAAGGACCGGCGGGTGCTCAACGAGGTGCAGGAGCTGGGGTGGCAGCTGTTCTACGTGACCGCACCCGACCACCGCGACCTGGCCGGCGTGGTGGCCAGGATCGGCAGCGCGCTGGCGGCCCGGGCGGCCCAGCTGGGCGTGCCGCTGCACCCGGCGAGCTGATCCACCGAGTGTGCAGTCAGCGCTCCATCCTGGGACGGGGAGCAGCGCTGGCTGCACACTCGACGGGTCAGCCGGGGTAGGTGCGGCTGGTGTAGACCTGGCCGCTCGGGGTGACCCTGGTCTGGGTGCTGCCGATCATCACCAGGCAGCGCATGTCGACGGTGCCGGGGTCGAAGTCGCCCAGGGTGGTCACCGTCGTCGACTCCTCGGGCCCGCCGACGTCGCGGCCGACGACGACCACCGTGTCGGGCGACCGGACCTCGAGCAGGGCCTCGCGGGCGTCGAAGAGCTGCTGCGGACGCGCCTTGGACCGCGGGTTGTACAGCGCGATGACCAGGTCGGCCTGGGCCGCGTGCCGCAGCCGGTCGACCACGACGTCCCACGGCTTGAGCACGTCGGACAGCGACAGGATGCAGAAGTCGTGCCCCAGCGGCGCCCCCACCCGCGACGCCACGGCCTGGGCGGCGGTGATCCCGGGCAGCACCCGCACCGGGACGTCGGGGAAGTCCGCGGCCGCGACCTCGAGCACCGCGGCGGCCATCGCGAACACCCCCGGGTCACCCGACGACACCACGGCGACCCGTCGACCGGACCGGGCCATCTCCAGCGCGGCGGCGGCGCGCTCGGCCTCGACCCGGTTGTCGCTGGGGTGCTTGACCTGGCGCGGGTTGGCCGGGACCCGGTCCAGGTAGGGCCCGTAGCCCACCAGGTCGTCGGCCTCGGCCAGCGCGGCAGACGCCTCGGGCGTCGTCCACCACCGGGCGCCGGGTCCCAGCCCGACGACGGTCACCGAACCCGCCTGCAGCGGGACGACGACGGGCTCGGCCGGCTCGGGCGCGGGCGCCTCGGTGACCGGCGGGACGGCGGCGTTGCCCGGGCCGGTGAGCTCGCTGGGCAGCAGCGCCAGGGAGAAGTAGGGCACGGTCTCCGGGTCGACGTCGGCCAGCGGCAGCACCCGCTGCCGGTCGGTGGTCGCCCGCTCCACGTACCAGGCGCGGTCCAGCACGCCGGCGACCGCGAAGGCGTCCCGGACGGCGGGGAAGGTGCGCCCCAGCTTCATCACCGCCGCGGAGTCCGCGGCCTCCAGCCAGGCGGCGAGCTCCTCGGTGGGCAGCGTGCCGGGCAGCACGGTGAGCACCTCGTCCCGCTCGACCAGCGGCCGGCCGAGCACCGCGGCGGCGCCGGACACGCTGGTCACCCCGGGCACCACCTCGGTCGGGTACCGGTGCGCGAGCCGCTTGTGCATGTGCATGTAGGACCCGTAGAAGAACGGGTCGCCCTCGGCGAGGACGACGACGTCGCGGCCGGCGTCCAGGTGGGCGGCCAGCCGGGCGGCGGCGGTCTCGTAGAACTCGTCGATCGCGCCCTGGTAGCCGCCGGGGTGGTCGGTGGTCTCGGTGGTGACCGGGTAGACCAGCAGCTCCTCGACCTGCCCGGCGCGCAGGTAGGGCTCGGCCAGCCCGCGGGCGACCGACCGCCCGTGGCGGGCCGAGTGGAAGGCCACGACGTCGGCGGCGCCGATCAGCCGGGCGGCCTTGACCGTGACCAGCTCGGGGTCGCCCGGCCCCAGGCCGACCCCGTAGAGGCGGCCGGTCATTCGGCGGTGCTCGCGAGCGCGTTGACCGCGGCGGCGGTCATGGCCGACCCGCCGCGCCGGCCCCGGACGACGAGGAAGTCCAGGTCGGAGGCGGCGAGGGCCTCCTTGCTCTCCACCGCGCCGATGAAGCCGACCGGGATGCCGACGACGGCGGCCGGGCGCGGACCGCCCGCGGCGACCATCTCCAGCAGGTGGAACAGCGCGGTCGGCGCGTTGCCGATCGCCACCACGGCGCCCTCGAGCTTCTCGCCCCACAGGTGCAGGGCGGCCGCGGTCCGGGTGGTGCCCATCTCGCGGGCCAGGTCCGGCGTCCGCGGGTCGTTGAGCGTGCAGACCACCTCGTTGAAGGCGGGCAGCCGCTTGCGGGTCACCCCGGCGGCCACCATCTGCGCGTCGCACAGCACCGGTGCGCCCAGCTCGAGCGCGGCCCGGGCCTTGCCGACCACGCCGTCGGACCAGGCGACGTCGGAGACCAGGTCGACCTGCCCGCAGGCGTGGATCATCCGCACGGTCACCTGGGCGACGTCGGCCGGCAGCCGGTCCAGCTCGGCCTCGCGGCGGATGGTCGCGAAGGACTGCCGGTAGATCTCGGCGCCGTCGTGCTCGTAGTCGTACTCGACCCTGCTGCTCACCCTGCTCCGATCCGGTATCCGTCCTCGACGGCGAGGACATCGGTCGATCCTGCCGGGCGGCCGCACCGCCGCTCGCACCCGGCCCAGTGCTGGGGCCCCGCGACCGGCAGGGTGCCGGTCGCCACGGCGTGCGCGGCGTCGGCCCGGACGTCGGCCCGCGACTTGGCACAGCCGGGCAGTCCGGCGCACGCGGTGACCTGCGCCCACGGGCTGGCCGCGTCGAACACCAGGCCCGCGTGGTGCAGCGCGGTGGCGACGTCGTCGACGAACTCGTCGGGCAGGTCGGGGACGACGACGCTGCGCCACGGCGTCACCTGGATCTCGCTGCCCAGCGCCGCGGTGACCTGCACCAGGACGTCCAGCGCCGGAGCGGTGAGCCGGCCCAGCGGCACCAGCCCGACCAGCGCGACCAGGCCGTCGACCTGCTCGGTGGCCCCCACGACCGGCCCGGTCCCGGGAGCCGGCCGGTCACCGGGGACGGGGTGGCCGGCGAGCCGGACGGCCACGGCGCCCACCCCGTCGGTCAGCTCGGCCAGGCGCCAGGCCTGCGACCCCTGCGCGGTGCGCTCGGCGAGGAAGGCGCGGGCGGCGTCCAGGGCCAGGGTGTGGGCGTCGGCGGGCGCGGCGCGCAGACCGGAGTCGGTGCCGGCGAGGGTCAGGGCCACGGCGTCGGCGGCCACGGCGTGCAGGCCGACGTCCCCACCCAGGCCGGTGACGTCGCCGCGGCCGTCGTCCACGGTGACCAGGAAGCGGCCGGGCAGCTCGGCCAGCGCGGGGTCGGCGACCAGGCCGGCGTCGAAGGCGCGGACCAGGGGCCGCACGTCCAGCAGGCCGCCGGACCGGCCCGACAGCACGCTGGCCACGACGTTGCGGGCGGTCTCGTGCGCCTCCGAGGGCAGCAGCCCGGCGCCGAACAGCCGGCGGGCCAGCTCGGCCGGGGCGTCCGGCGCCAGGCCGCGCAGCTGCAGGTTGCCCCGGCTGGTCAGCTCCAGCGCCCCGTCGGCCAGCTCGACCGCGGACCCGGCCAGCACCTGCACCTGGGCGGCGGACAGCAGCCCGCCGGGCACCCGCACCCGGGCCAGCTGCCCGTCGGCGGCCCGGTGGGTCTGCACGGCGCCGGGGCAGGCGTCGGAGCGGTCGCGGGTCGTCATGGCCCGCCCGAGGTTACGTGCGCGGCCGAACGCCCCGCCCTGCGCCCGGATCCCGCCGTCGGGCCAGCAGGACCACCACCGGCACCAGCAGGACGGCGGCCGCCACCGCCACCGACGGGTAGCCCCCGGCGGCCAGCACCGGCCCGGCCAGCGCGCCCGCCCCGGCCCCGGCCAGGCCCATGACCAGGTCCGACGTGCCCTGCACCGACGTCCGCACCTCCGCCGGGACCGACTCCGACAGCAGCGTGGACCCCGCGACCAGCGCGGCCGACCAGCCCAGCCCGAGCAGCAGCATCGACACCGTCACCCAGCCGCGCGCCTCCGCCGGCGCCAGCGCGCCGACCACCAGCGCAGCCGCGAGCAGCCCGACGCCCAGGCCGATGGTGGCGACCCGCCCGGCCCGGTCGGCCAGCCAGCCCATCACCGGGGAGGCGGCGTACATGCCGGCGATGTGCACGCTGATCACGATCCCGACCACCTGCAGCGAGGCGCCGCCGTGGCCCAGGTGCACCGGCGTCATGACCATCACGCCGACCATCACCGCGTGCGCCGTGGCCACCGCGACCAGCCCGAGCCGGGCGGCGGGGACGGCGAGCACCACCCGCAGCGTCTCGCGCACCGAGGGCCGCGGGCCGGTCGGGGCGCCCGGGCCGGCGACGACCAGCGGGTCCGGCCGCAGCAGCAGCCCGACCACGAGCGCGCCGGCGGCGAAGGACACCGCGGAGAACAGGTAGGGACCGGCGAGGGAGGGCAGCCCGAGCGCCTCGCCGAGCCGGCCGCCCAGCCCGGACAGGTTGGGCCCGGCCACCGCACCGGCCGTGGTCGCCCAGACCACCACCGACAGCGACCGGCCGCGGGTCTCCGGGGTCGCGGCGTCGGTGGCGGCGTAGCGGGCCTGCAGCCCCGAGGTGGTGGCCCCGCCGAACAGCAGCAGCCCGGCGACCAGCAGCACGAAGGACCCCAGGACGGCGGCCACGACCACCAGCCCGGTGCCGAGCAGCCCCAACCCGTAGCCGGTGGCCAGGGCCGGACGGCGGCCCCGCGCGGCGGCGAGCCGGGCCAGCGGCACGGCGAGCGCGGCCGAGCCCAGCACCGTGGCCGTCTGCGCCAAACCGGACAGCGCGGTGGACCCGGAGACCTGCTCGGCCAGCAGCCCGCCCACGGCGATGCCGCTGGCCACCCCGACACCACCGAGGACCTGGCTGCCCACCAGCACCGGGACGGCGCGCCGGCGGGCCCGCTCGCGCTCGGTGGGCAGGGTCTCGACGGTGCGGGTCACGAGGGGGATCCTGCTCCTCGGGGGCCGGGAATGCGGCGGACGGCGTCGTGTTGCACCGACCGCCTGAGAGGAGGCCACCGATGACCACCATCGACCTGCACTCCGAGTACCTCCGCGCCGAGCTGTTCCTGACCAGCGGCCAGCCCACCGAGGCGGTGGCCATCCTGGCCCCCGTCGTGGCCGAGTACCCCGAGGACGTCTCCGTCCTCGAGCTCCTCGGGCGCGCGTGCTTCCACTCCGCCCAGCTCGCCCGGGCGGAGAAGGCCTTCGGCCAGCTGGTCGAGCTGGCCCCGGCCGACGGCTGGGCCCGCCGTGCGCTGGCCCGCACGCTGGAGCGCCAGCACCGCGCCGACGAGGCGGCGGCGCACCACCGCATGGCCGACGCCCTGGGCGCGGCCAGCTGAGCTCAGGCCCGGCGTCCCAGCCGGGCGAGCACCCGGCCCTGCCGGTCGGCCCCCGGGTCGGCCGGCAGGGCCGGCGCGCAGATGCCGTCCATGTGCAGCGCCTCGCCGAAGGAGTCGGCGCCGGCCTCGGTGCGGTCCAGCTCGGCGGCGCTGAGCGACTCGTCGCCGCCGGTGGCGCGGGCGACGTCCCACCGGTGCACGACCATGTCCCACACGTAGAACTGCTCCAGGGTGGCGCCGACCGTCGTCGGGCCGAAGAACCCGGCGTACTCCCGGCCCACCAGCTCGTCGGTGAGCAGGGCCGCGACCTGGTCGGCGTGCGCCCGGAACGCGGCGGCCGGGTCGCCGGGGGACGGCGCCGGGCCGACGTCGCAGCCGTGCGTGGTGAGCAGCTCGCGCTGGGTGTCCACGACGTGCGCGACCACGTCGGCGGCGGACCAGCCCTCGCACGGGGACGGGGCGGACCAGCGGTCGGCCGGGACGGCGTCGAGGACGGCGGACAGGGCGGACGCGGTGGCCCGGTACGAGGCAGCGGTGTCGGTCACCGGCCCACCGTCGCACCCGTGCGGCAGGCTGGTCTTGATGGAACCCGACACCCGCGACGCGGTCGAGCGCGCCCACCTGCGCGCCCCGGACGACCGCTCGCACACGATGCACCGCTACGCACCGCCCGCCGACCTGGCCCCGCTGGTGCAGCGGTTCTGGGTCCCGGTCTGGTCGGTGCCGTCGGGTGCGGAGTCCGCGCAGCACGTGCTGCAGTACCCGGTCGCCCTGCTGGTGGTCACCCCGGACTACGCCCGCTTCTACGGCGTGGTCACCGGGCTGTCGACGACCACGCTGGCCGGGGACGGCTGGGCGGTCGGCGTGATGCTCACCCCGGCGGCCGGGTCGCTGGTCGCCGGGGGACCGATGGACGCCTACACCGATCGGCATGTCGACATGTCGACCGTGCTGGACTGCGGGGTCGCCGAGCGGGTCCGGGCCGCGATGGCCGACGACCCGCACGCCGAGGCGGCTCACCGCGCCGCGATGGCCGGCTACGCCGACGCCCTGCGCCCGCTGCTGCCGGTCGACGCCGAGGGCGAGCTGGTGGACCGGGTGGTCGCGCTGGTCGAGACCCGGCCCGACCTGCTGCGGGTCGCCCAGCTGTGCGCGGAGACCGGCCTGGACGAGCGCACCCTGCAGCGGCTGGTCAAGCGCCGGCTCGGGCTCACCCCGAAGTGGCTGGTGCAGCGCCGCCGCCTGCAGGAGGCGGCCGACCGGCTGCGGCACGGCGACGGCTCGCTGGCCGAGACCGCCGCGGTGCTGGGCTACGCCGACCAGGCGCACTTCGCCCGGGACTGGACCCGGGTCACCGGCACCACCCCGGGCCGGTTCGCCGCCGCGCACCGTCAGGCGCAGGGGTAGGACGGCGGGCGGCCGTCCGCGGCCGCGGCGACCCGCTGCGCCAGTCCGCGCACCAGCGGCCGCAGCTCCTCCGGGCCCTCGATCCAGAACGGCCGGTCGATCCCGGCGAGGAGCCGGGGCACCCAGTCCAGCCGCTCGGCCCGGATGAGCACCCGGACGCGGTCGGGGCCGTGCTCGTCGACGGTGGCGAGACCCGGTGGGAACAGCGTGCGCACGTGGTCGGCGGCACCGTCGACGAGCAGCGAGACCGTGTGCCGGCGCGGTGCGCCGGCGATGGCCGCGAGCACCGCTGCCGCCCGGTCGAGACCGGCGGGGACGACGACGGTGCCCGGCTCCGCTGCGTCGACCCGGTCGACGCGGTCGACCCGGAAGGCGCGCACCTCGCCGTCGGCCGGGTCCGCCGCGGTCAGGTACCACCGCCCGGCGTGCGCCACGATCCCGTACGGGTGCACGGTCCGGGCCGTGCCCGACCCGCGCGAGTCCGTGTAGTGCAGCACCAGCGCCCGGGCGTCGCGGACGGCCTCCGCCAGCTCGATGAGCACCCCGGTCCCGGGCGCGGTCGGCTGCAGCGGCTCACCGGTGAACCGGATGGCCTGCAGCACGGCGTCGAGGCGGTGGGCCAGGGGGACCGGCAGGACCCGCCGCAGCTTGGCGGCGGCGCTCTCGACCGCCACCACCGACGTGGTCACCAGCCCGGCCCGGCGGGCGGACACCAGGCCCAGCAGCACGGCCAGGGCCTCCTCGTCGGTGAACATCAGCGGCGGCACCCGGCGACCCGGCACCAGCCGGACGCCGCCGTACCGGCCGCGCACCGACTCCACCGGCACGTCGAGGTCGGCGAGGTGCGCCACGTAGCGGCGGACGGTCCGCTCGTCCACGGCGAGCCGGGCCGCCAGCTCGCCCACCGTGCGGGTGCCGCCGGCCTGCAGGATCTCCAGCAGCGCCAGCACACGGGCCGTGGGACGGGTCACCGGACCATCCTCGTCGATACCGGGCGGGTCCTGCCCGGTATCGGTCCTAGCGTCGGAACCATGACAGCGACCACACCGCCCCCGCCCCTGCCGAGCTTCGTCTCCACCCGGGTGATCACCGACGACGTCGCTGCGCTGGCCACCTTCTACGAGCGCATCACGGGTGTGCCCGTCGTGTGGTCGACACCGGACTTCGCCGAGCTGCGCACCGCGGCCGGCACCCTCGCCCTGGGCAGCACCCGCACGGTCGGCCTGTTCGCGCCGGGCGCCGCCGGGCCCGCGGACAACTGCAGCGCCGTCCTCGAGTTCCTGGTCGACGACGTGGACGCCCTGTACGAGCGGGTCCGGCAGGACCCGACCGACGTGGTCACCGAGCCGACCACGATGCCGTGGGGCAACCGGTCGCTCGTCCTGCGGGACCCCGACGGCAACCTCGTCAACCTGTTCACCCCGGCGACGCCCGGGGCCCGGGCGAGGTTCGCCGCCTCAGACGGTCAGCCGCAGGGGTAGGGACTCCCACGCGCGCAGGGTGTTGTTGAGGTGCCGCACCGGCGGCGCCGTCAGCTCCAGCGAGCGCACCCGGGCCAGCAGCGCGGTCAGCAGCGACTCCGCCTCCAGCCGCGCCACGTGCTGGCCCACGCACTGGTGGATGCCCATGCCGAACCCGACGTGCCCGGACGGGTCGCGGTCGAGGTCGAAGCGGTCGGGCTCGTCCCACCGGCGGGGGTCGCGGTTGGCGGCGGCGAAGAAGACCAGCACCTTCGCCCCGGCCGGGACGACGGCCTCGCCGACCGCGACGTCCCGCACCGTCGTCCGGAAGAACGCCTGGACCGGGGACTCCCAGCGGACCGCCTCGTCGAAGACGCTGCGCACCAGCGACGGGTCGGCGCGCAGCCGGTCCCAGGCGCCGGGGGTGACGGCGAGGGCGTGCAGCACCGCACCGATGCCGTGCACGGTGGTGTCCACGCCGGCGGTGAGCAGTGAGCGGACCACCAACGGCGCCTGGTCGTGGGTGAGGTCGCCCCGGTCGGCCGCGGCCCAGATGTCGGCGCCGAAGCCGACCGGGGCCAGGTTCTCCCGCAGGCACTGCTGCCCGACCCAGCCGGCGTGCTCGGGCATGGCGGCGTTCCCGGCCAGCACCAGCGGGTTGTCGGTGGGCCCGAAGGCGTTGAACGCGTGGTCGCCGTAGGGCAGCAGGTGCTCCCTGCCGTCGGGGCCCATGCCCACCGCGTCGGGGAAGACCCGCAGCGGGAAGGCCGCGGCCAGCGCCGGCACGGCGTCCACCTCGACCGACCCGCCGGCCAGCAGGTCGTCGACCAGCCGGTCGGCGTCGGCGGCCCAGTCCGCGCGCAGCCGGCGCAGCGCCCGGGGCCCGAGGATCTTGGCCAGCACCGTCCGGGGCGCGTCGTGGCCGGGCGGGTCGGCCTCCAGCAGCAGCGAGGGCGGCCGCCAGGGCGTCTCGGTGCGGAAGTTGGTCAGCCCGACCCCGGCGGCGGACTCGAAGTCCTGCCAGTTGGTCAGGGCCGCGCGGACCTCGGCGTACCGGGCGATCGCGTAGGTGTCGTACCGGGGCAGCTCGACCAGCGGTCCGGCGTCCCGCAGCTCGGCGTGCGCGGCCAGCGGGTCGCGCAGCACCTCGGGGTCGAACGGGTCCAGGTCCAGGCTCGGCAGCACGGGGGTTCCTCTCACAGGTCCAGCACCAGGCGGTCGCCGCGGGAGCGGGAGACGCAGACGAACATGCAGTCCCCGGCGGCCCGCTCGGCCTCGTCGAGGATCGAGTCGCGGTGGTCGGGGTCGCCGGCCAGGACGGCGGTCTCGCAGGTGCCGCAGGTGCCCTCCCGGCACGACGACAGCACCTCGACGCCGGCCGACCGCACCGCCTCCAGCACGCTGAGCTGCGGGGTCACCTCGACCTCGGCCCCGGTGCGGTCCAGCACGACGGTGAACGGGGTGTCCCGGACCGGCGCTCCCTGCTCCTTGGCGGCGAACCGCTCGGTGCGGAGCAGGCCGGGCGGGCAGGTGGCCTCCACGGCGTCGAGCAGGGCACCGGGCCCGCAGCAGTAGACCCGGGCGTCGGTGCCGGTGAGCAGCTCGGCCAGCGGGAGCAGCCCGCGCTCGTCCTGCGGCCAGAGGGTCACCCGGTCGCCGTAGGGCGCCAGCTCGTCGAGGAAGGCCATCGAGGCCCGGGTGCGACCGCCGTAGACCAGCCGCCAGTCCGCGCCCAGCCGGTCGGCCGCGGCGACCATCGGCAGCAGCGGGGTGATGCCGATGCCGCCGGCGAGGAACAGGTAGCGCTGCGCCGGGACCAGCCGGAACTGGTTGCGCGGTCCGCCGACGCCGACCAGGTCGCCCACCTGGAGCTCGTCGTGCACCCACGCCGAGCCGCCCCGGCCGACCGGCTCGCGCAGCACGCCGACCCGGTAGGCGTAGGCGTCCCAGCGGTCCCCGCACAGCGAGTACTGCCGGGTCGAGCCGTCGGGCAGCACCAGGTCGACGTGCGAGCCGGGGGTCCAGTCGGGCAGCCGGCCGCCGTCGGGGTCGGTCAGGGTGAGGACGACGACGCCCTCGGCCGCCCGGGTCTTCGCCGCCACCCGCAGTGCATCCGCCATGCACCGGAGCGTGGCGCGGACCACGTGACCGGCGACATGCACTTCTCGCTCAGCGAGAGACGAGTCTCCGGCCGATGCCGCGGGCCGCCGTCCGCAGGGCCGGGATCTGCGCCCGGGCGTCGCCGTCGTTGGGCACGATCACCGCCAGCGCGGCGACCACCGCCCCGGACGGCGCCCGCACCGGCACGGCGATCCCGCAGGCGTCGGGGTGGATGAAGCCGGGGCAGAACGCGACGCCCTCCCGGCGGACGTGGTCCAGCGCCGCCCGCAGCTTCGCCGGGGTGCCGATGGTGGCCGGGGTGAAGGTGCGCAGCGGACCGGCCAGCGTGCGCTCCTGCAGCTCGGCGCCGGCGTGGGCCAGCAGCACCAGCCCCGAGGACGACGCGTGCAGCGGCAGCCGGCCGGCGATCCGGGTGTAGTTGACCACCGCCCCCGGCGCCGACAGCCGCTCCAGGAAGAGCACCTCCTCGCCGTCGAGCACGCCGAGCTGGGTGTGCTGGCCGACCACGGCGTGCAGGTCCTCCATCGGCGGCATCGCGGCCTCGCGCAGCGACAGGGCGGGGGAGGCCCGCGAGCCCAGCTCCCACAGCCGCAGGCCCAGCCCGACCTTGCGGTCGGTGTCCCGGCGCAGCAGCCCGAGCTCGACCAGCTCGGCGACCAGCCGGGACGCCGTGGCCACGTGCAGCCCGGCCCGGCGGGCGATCTCGGAGACCCCGAGCGTGGTCTCCCCGGGCCGGAACGCGTCGACCACCCGCACGGCCCGGCCGACCACCGACTCCCCGGGCACGGTCAGGGCGTGTCGAAGGGGCCGTCGCCGGCGCGGCTGACCTGGCCGGTCACGCCGTCCGCGGCGAACTGGGTGAGGTCGGTGAGCGCGTACCCCCAGCCGTCGGTCAGCTCCGGGGTGACCGGGTCGCCGCCGGCAGCGCTGTTCAGGGTCACCGCGACGCCCGGGGGGGCCACGACCACCACGGTCACGCCGAAGGTGGAGGAGTCCCCGGCGTAGGAGGCGCACCGGGTCGCCACCGTGAGCGCGGCGGGGTCGGTGCCGGCCGGGTGGGTCTCGACGCCGCAGACGTCGGCGCCGCCGTCGTCGGCGGACAGCGCGGTCGAGGTGACCACGGCCCCGCCGGGCAGGACGGCGGCCACGGTCACCGCGCGGGCCGTCGTCCCGCCGGGTGCGGGGAACGTCCCCGAGCCCAGCACGGTGACGTCGAGGTCGGCCGCGTCCAGCCCGGTCGGGCCGGTGATCCGCGCGACGGCCTGGTCGTAGGCGCCGGGGTCCACCGGATTGGTGCCGGAGCGGGCCGGCGGGGGTGTGGCGGTGGCCGTGGAGTTCGAGTTGACCGCGACCGACGGCGTCCCGGTGGCCCTCGGGCCGTCGTCCCGGGTCAGGCGGTACTGCACCGGGGCGCCGGTGGGCACCGCGTCCAGCGGCACCGCGGCGACGCCGTCCTCGAGGTCCACCGGGGCGAAGTCGCGGCCCGGGGTCCCGTCGGCGGCCACCACGACACCCCGGGACAGCTCGACCTCGTCGCCGGGCCGGGCCACCACCAGGACCGCCGACCGGCCGCCGGTCGACGCCGCCAACGACCAGGCGGCCGGCCGGACCCCGGAGTACACGTCGCTGGTCTGGGCCATGTCCGCCGGCTGCGCCCCCTCCGGCCCGAAGAACCAGGTGGCGGTGACGCCGTCGCCGTAGGGCCGGATGATCAACGCCCAGCGCAGGCCGCCGACGTCGTCGGCGTACAGCAGCCGGCCGTCCTCGGGGCCGGGGTCCAGCTGCACGCGGAGGCCGGCGACGAAGTCCTCGTCGTCGGCCAGGGCGCCCCGAGCCGGTCCGGACTCGGGCGCCTGCGGCCCGGCCTCGGTCGTGGTCGCCGCGGCGCTCGGCGGCGCGGTGGGCAGCGCGCCGGGCAGCCACACCGCCCCGGCGCCCAGGACGGCGACCGCCCCGACGGCCAGCAGGGCCCGGGACCGACGGCGACCGCGGACCTCCCGGACCCCGCGGGCGACGTCGTCGTCGGACAGGTCGCGCAGGTCGGCGAGGGCGGCCAGGCCCTCCAGCCGGCGCGGCAGGTCCGCCTCCGGGATGCCGAGCCGGTCGGGCAGCGTCGACAGGTCGACACCGGGCACCAGGGCGGCGACCCGGTCGGCGAGCAGGCCGTCGTGCCAGCGCAGCACGGCGGCGGTCCGCTCGGTGCGGGACAGGCCGTCCAGCGCCGCGGCGGTCCGGCCGGCGGTCGCGAGGTCCTCGGCGGACAGCCACCAGGGGTCGCCCGACGTCCCGGCGATCGTGGTGTCCCGGGCCAGCCGGCGCCGCAGGTGCACCCGCACCAGGTCCTCGACGCGGGGACCGCGGGCGAGGGCGCGGACGAGCAGGTCCCGGGCCCCGGCGTCGCTGCCGGTGAGCAGGTAGGCCGTGGGCAGCAGCTCCCGCCAGTCCTCCACCCGCACAGTGAACCCCGGCCGCGGCGCACGGGGCCAGGCACACTGCGCCGGTGATCCCCGAGTGAGCAGGAGCAGCGTCCCGCGCCGGCTGTGGCGGCGGGCCCGGGGCTCGTTGTGGCCGATCCCGATGGCGGGCGTGGTGCTCGCGATCGGGCTGGGCGTCGCCCTGCCCGCGCTGGACGAGCTGCTGGAGGGCGAGGACGGCCGGAGCCCGCTGACCTTCGCCTTCGGCGGCGGCGCCTCGGCCGCGCGGGACGTGCTGGCGGCCATCTCCGGCTCGCTGATCTCGGTGACCGGGTTGGTCTTCTCGCTGACCGTGGTCGCGCTGCAGCTGTCCAGCAGCCAGTACTCCCCGCGGGTGCTGCAGACGTTCGTCACCGACCGGGTCGTGCAGCTGACCCTGGGCCAGCTGGTGCTGACGTTCGTCTACGCGCTGACCGTGCTGCGCACCGTGCGCACCGAGGACGGCGGCACCACCGGCACGGCCTTCGTGCCGCGGCTGTCCATCACCGTCGCCTACCTGCTCACCCTCGGCGCCGTCGTCGCGCTGCTGCTCTTCCTGGGGCACCTCGCCCGGTCGCTGCGGGTGGAGACGATGCTGCGCGACGTCCACGACGAGGCGATGCGGACCTACGACGAGGAGCTGGGCGCCGACCCCGACGCGCCTGCGCCGACGCTGCCCACCGGGCCGGCCACCCGCCTGGCCGTCGGGTCCAGCGGCTTCCTCATCGACCTGGACGACGAGGCGCTCGCCCGGGCGGCCGCCGACTGCGACGCCGTGGTGCTGCTGGAACCCCGGATCGGGGACTCCGTGGTGGCCGGGGTGCCGGTGGCGCACGTCTGGGCGGCCGCCGGCACGGACCTCCACCCGTTGCGCGCGGCGCTGGGACGGCACCTGCACCTGGCCTTCGAGCGCACCGTCGACCGCGACGTCTCCTACAGCCTGCGCAAGGTCGTCGACATCGTCGCCCGGGCGCTGAGCCCCGGGACGAACGACCCGACCACCGCGGTGCACGGGCTCGGCCACGTCTCGGCGCTGCTCGGCGACCTGGCCCACCGCCCGCTGGGTCCCGCGGTCACCCGGGACGCCGACGGCGGCACCCGGCTGGTCGTGCCGCAGTGGAGCCTGCCGGCCCTGCTGCAGCTCGGCCTCGAGGAGCCGCTGCAGTACGCGGAGGGCTCGCCGGCGGTGCTGCGGCGGGTGGCCGGGGTGCTCCGCGAGCTGGCCTGGCGGGCCCCGTCCGGGTCACTGGACGCGGAGCTGCGGGCCTGGACCGACCGGCTGGTGGCCGTCGCCGGGCGGACCGCCGACCTGGACGCCGGCGAGGTCCGCGGCTGGCGGGCCGACGTCGAGGACGCGCTGGCCGGCCGGTGGACGCCGTCCTGGCCGACCGCCGCGGCCGGGACGGCGCGCACACTGCCCGGGTGAGCGTCGACGTCGTGGCCCGGCTGCGGGCGGCCGGGTGCGTGTTCGCCGAGGACGAGGCGGCGCTGCTGGTCGCCGACGGCCGGGACACCGACTCCCTGGTCGCCCGACGGGTGGCCGGCGAGCCGCTGGAGCAGGTGCTCGGGTGGGTGGAGTTCTGCGGGCTGCGGGTGCTGCTGGACCCCGGCGTCTTCGTGCCCCGGCAGCGGACGACGCTGCTGGTGGAGACCGCGATCGCGCTGGGCGGGTCCCGGGTCGTCGACCTGTGCTGCGGCTGCGGGGCGGTCGGGCTCGCCGTCGTCGCCGGGCTGCCCGGTTCCACCCTGGTCGCCGCCGCCGACCTGGACCCGGCGGCGGTGGCCTGCGCCCGGCGCAACGGGGTCCCCGCGCTGGCCGGCGACCTGTTCGACGCGCTGCCCGGCGACCTCCGCGGCCGGGTCGACCTGCTGTGCGTGAACGCCCCCTATGTGCCGACCGAAGCGATCGCCGACATGCCGCCCGAGGCCCGCGACCACGAGCCGGCGATCGCGCTGGACGGCGGGGACGACGGGTTGGACCTGCACCGCCGGGTGGCCGCCGGCGCCCGCGACTGGCTGGCGCCCGGGGGCTCCCTGCTGCTGGAGACCAGCCGCCGGCAGGCGCCCGGCACCCTGGCCGCGGTCACCGCCGGCGGGCTGGCCGGCCGGGTGGTGGCCGACGAGGACCGCGGCGCCACGGTCGTCGTCGGCACCCGGGGCTGAGCGCCCCCGGGCTCACCCCGCCGCGACGAGCCGGGCGGTGTCCTCGGTGATCAGGTCCATGTTCAGCTGCGCACCGGCCCACAGCCCGGCGGCCATCGACCCGACCACCTGGGCCATCGGGTCGGCCGAGTTGCCCGCGACCCAGACCCCGGGGACCGGGGTGCGGCCCATGTGGTCGGCCACGAGCTTCGTGCCCAGGACCTGGTCGCCCATCCGCAGGTCCTCCACCGGAAGCGCCAACCCGGCCAGGTGCTCGGTCCGCGCCCGCGGGAAGGAGGCCACGGCCACCGCCCGGCGGGGCACCACCTCGCCCGAGGCGAGCCGCACGCCGGTGAGCCGGTCGCCGGTCACCTCCACGCCGACGACCTCGCCCTCGACCACCCGGATCCGGGGGTCGACCAGCGGCGCGGTGAGCCCGCTGGTGTGCGCGAAGAGGACGACGTCCGGGCTCAGCTGGCCGAACATCTGCGCCTGGTGCACCGCCATGGGGCTGGTCGCCAGCACCCCGATCGCCTGGCCGCGCACCTCGTAGCCGTGGCAGTACGGGCAGTGCAGCACGTCCCGGCCCCAGCGGTCGGCGAGGCCCGGGACGTCGGGCAGCTCGTCCACGGTCCCCGAGGCGATCAGCAGCCGGCGGGCGGTGAGCACGCCGCCGTCGGCCAGGGACACCTCGAACCCGCCGTCCGCCGCCCGGGCGTCGGTCACCCGACCCGGCCGGACCCGTCCGCCGTAGGACTCCAGCTCACGTCGGCCGACCGCCAGCAGCTCCCGCGGGGAGATGCCCTCGTTGCCGAGCACGTTGTGCGCGCCGTCGGCCGCCGCGTTGCGCGGCCGGTCGTCGTCCACCACCACGACCGAGCGCAGCGAGCGCGCCAGCGCCTTCGCGCCGCTGAGCCCGGCCGGCCCGCCACCGATCACCACCACGTCTGCATCCATGCCGACGACGGTGCCGGTCGCTCTGCTGCCCCCGCAACGATCCGTGCCGAATCGGCAAACGAAGGACCCCGTCGCCCCCCACGACGCGCTCCGCACGCCGTGGGCCCCTACGACGGGGCCGAGGGCCAGCGGAAGTCGTTTCCCTAGACCGTGACCGGCGGCAGCGGGACGACGGGGGTGCGGCCGAGCTCGGACTTGGCCAGCGAGCGCAGGTGCACCTCGTCGGGGCCGTCGAACAGCCGCATCGCCCGGTGCCAGCCGGCCATCGCGGCCAGCGGGGTGACGTCGGTGACGCCGGCCCCGCCGTGCACCTGGATGGCCCGGTCGATGACCCGGGAGGCCGCGCGCGGGACGGCGACCTTGGCGATCGCGATGAGGTCCTTGGCCGCCTTGTTGCCCATCGTGTCGATGACCTGGCAGGCCTGGTGGCAGATCAGCCGGGCCTGGTCGATGTCCACCCGGGACTCGGCGATCTGCTGCTGCACCACGCCCTGCTCGGCCAGCGGACGGCCGAAGGCGACCCGCTCCTGCACCCGGGCCACCATCATCGCCATCGCGCGCTCGGCGGCACCGAGGGCCCGCATGCAGTGGTGGATCCGGCCGGGGCCCAGCCGGGCCTGCGCGGCGGCGAACCCGCCGCCCTCCTCGCCGATCACGCTGGTCAGCGGCACCCGGACGCCGTCGAAGCGGACCACGCCGTGGCCGTGCTGGTCGTGCTGGCCGAACACCGGCAGGTCGCGCTCGACCACCACGCCGGGGGTGTCGCGGGGGACCACGAGCATCGACTGCTGCCGGTGCTTCTGGGCGCCCGGGTCGGTCTTGCCCATCACCACCAGGACGGCGCAGCGCGGGTCCAGCACGCCCGAGGTCCACCACTTGCGGCCGGTGATGACGTAGGAGTCACCGTCGCGCTCGATCCGGGTCTCGATGTTGGTGGCGTCGCTGCTGGCCACCGCGGGCTCGGTCATCGCGAACGCCGACCGGATCTCCCCGGCCAGCAGCGGCTCCAGCCACTGCTGCTTCTGCTCGGGGGTGCCCAGCAGGTGCAGCAGCTCCATGTTGCCGGTGTCGGGCGCCGCGCAGTTGGTCGCCTCGGGGAACAGCTCCAGGCTCCAGCCGGTCAGCTCGGCCAGCGGGGCGTACTCCAGCTGGGTCAGCCCGGACTCGCTCGGCAGGAACAGGTTCCACAGGCCCTGGGCGCGGGCCGCGGCCTTGAGCCGCTCCATCACCGGGGGTGCGTCGTGGCCGTCGGGCCCGGCTGCGCGCCGGTGCGCCTCGTACTCGGCCTCGGCCGGGAGGACCTCCTCGCGGAGGAAGTCCACCATCCGGGCGTGCAGGTCGACGGCGGTGCTGGACGGGGCGGCGAGCGGGTGCGTCATGATCAGCCTTCCTGAACACGTGCTCCGGTGCACGGTCGCGGCACGCTAGCAGCGACCACCGACGGGGCCGAGCCGGTCGGAGGTGCTGGGCATGGGGGAGGAGCCGTCGATCGGGGCCTCGATCCGCAGGCTGCGGACGGCCCGCGGGGTGAGCCTGCGGGCACTCGCCGCCGGGCTCGGGGTGAGCCCGGCGACGCTGAGCGCGGTGGAGAACGGCCACACCGGGGTCAGCGCGGTCCGGGTCGCGGCGATCGCCGACCTGCTCGGCGTCCCGGTGGCCCGGGTGTTCGACCCGGACGGCCGGTCCGGGCCGGGCCCCGGTGTGCTCGCCGGGCTGGGCGGTGCCGTCCCCCCGGACCGGCCGGGCGACCACGGCGACCACGGCGACTGGCGGCGGTACGGCCCGCTGGAGCTCGACCCGGCCCTGGCCGCCGCGCTGGCCACCTTCGTCGAGGTCGGCTACCACGGCTCGACCATCCGGACGATCGCCGCGCACGCCGGCCTGTCGGTGTCCGGGCTGTACCACTACTACGAGAGCAAGTACGACATGTTGGTCGCGCTGCTGGACCGCACGATGGTCGAGCTCGACGCCCGCATGCGGGCCGCCCGGGCGCAGGGCGCCGGCCCGCTCGAGCGGGTCGCCGCGCTGGTCGAGTGCCTGGCGCTGTTCCACAGCCACCGGCGCGCGACCAGCTTCCTGGGCGCCAGCGAGATGCGCAGCCTGCGGCCCGAGGACTACGTGCGGGTCGCCGCCGTCCGGCGGGCGCAGCAGCAGGCCGTCGACGAGGAGGTGGCCGCCGCGGTCGCCGCCGGGCTGCTCGCCGTCGCCGACCCGGGGACGGCGGCCCGGGCCGTGGTCACCCTGTGCACGGCCATCCCGCAGTGGTACCGGCCCGGTGGTCCGACCGCCCCGGAGGAGCTGGCCGAGCAGTACGTCGGCTTCGCCCTGGCGCTGCTCGGTCGACCGCCGTCCACCGGTCTTGACCCCTCTCGCATGTGACCTGCATCATCCAGTCCACCACGCGCGGACCGGACGACCGTTCGGTCCGCTGCCGTCTGACGCTCGACGAGGAGACGCCATGACCAGCACCGAGAAGCCCCCCGTCCCCGAGATGACCGACCTGCTCGCCGACGCCCCGAGCAACTGGGGCAAGTGGGGCCCCGACGACGAGGTCGGCGCGCTGAACTACCTCACCGCCGACGAGGTGCTGCGCGGGATCCAGCACGTCAAGAAGGGCGAGGTCCACACCCTCCAGCGGCTGATCGGCGACCCCAAGGGCGACCCGGTGTGGCCCGGGCGGACCCCGGCCGAGCGCACCCAGGTCCTCGACGAGTCCAGCTGGGACGGCGCCGACGGCCCGGCCTTCCCCGGCGGCCTGCACTACGCCGACGACAAGATCAACGCCTTCCTGCAGGGCTCCACGCAGTACGACGCGCTGGGCCACGTCTGGTACGGCGGGCAGATCTGGAACGGCTACGACGCCCGGACGACGGTCGGCGGGCTGGACAAGGCCAGCGTCGAGCCGATCGCGCAGAAGGGCGTCGTCGGCCGCGGCATCCTGCTGGACATGGCCCGCTTCCGCGACAAGGCCACCCTGGACAAGGCCGAGACCTTCACCCACGAGGACCTGCAGGCGTGCGCCGCGGCCCAGGGCGTGACCATCGAGAAGCGCGACGTGCTGGTCATCCGCACCAACTTCCTGCAGCTGTTCCACGAGCAGGGCGACGCGTTCTACGACGGCTTCTGCGAGCCCGGCCTCGTCTACAGCGACGGCCTGGTGCGCTGGTTCCAGGACATGGAGATCCCCAACCTGGTCACCGACACCATCGCCAACGAGGTCACCTACGACCCCAACAACGGCACCGCGCTCCCGCTGCACTGCGCCCTCATGCGCAACCTGGGCGTGACCCTCACCGAGATCGCCGACCTGGAGACCCTGGCCGCCAGCTCCGCCGAGGACGGCCAGTACACCTTCCTCTACGCCGCGGCCCCGCTGAAGGTGCACCTGGGCTCGGGCTCCCCGGTCAACCCGCTGGCCATCAAGTGACGGGCGTCTACGCCGCGAAGCCCTGGCTGGCCCTCTACGGCGAGGGCCAGCCCGCCTCGATCACCCCCGAGCACGACACGCTGCTGGCGGTCTTCGAGGCCACCCTGGCCGCGACCCCGGACGCCGTGGCGATCCGGTACTTCGACGGCACGCTGACCTTCGCCGACCTGGACACCGCCTCCGACGCCCTCGCCCTGGGCCTGCTGGAGGGCGGGTTCAGCGCCGGCGACCGGATGGGCCTGTACGTGCAGAACGACCCGGCGTTCGTCATCGGGCTGCTCGGTGCGTGGAAGGCCGGCGGCTCGGCGGTGGCGATCAACCCGATGAACAAGTCCGCCGAGCTCACCTACCTGCTCACCGACTCCGGGGCCACGGCGCTGCTGTGCCTGGACGAGCTGTACACGTCGGTGGCCGCCGGCGTGCTGCCCGAGACGTCGGTGACCACCGTGGTCACCTGCTCCGGCCTGGACCACCAGACCCGGGCCGACCCGCGGCTGTTCGAGGGCACGACGAAGACCACCCCCGAGGGCACCGTGGACCTCGCCGGCCTGGTCGAGCGGTACGCCGGGCAGCAGCCGCCGCCGGTGCAGCTGTCGGGGTCCGACGTCGGGGTGCTGACCTACACCTCGGGCACCACCGGCCGGCCCAAGGGGGCGATGAACACCCACTCCACGATGGTGTTCAACGCGTACACGTACCGGGAGTGGATGCACCTGGGGCCGGACGACGTCGTCCTCGGCGTGGCCCCGCTGTTCCACATCACCGGCCTGATCGGGCACGTGGCCATCGCGATGCTGGTCGGCTGCCCGCTGGTCATCGCGCACCGGTTCCAGCCCGACGTCGTGCTCGAGGCGATCCGCGAGCACCGGCCGACCTTCACCGTGGGGGCCATCGCGGTCTTCATCGCGCTGGGCAACGCCGCGGGCGCCGTCCGGGAGGACTTCGCGTCGCTGCGGGCGGTCTACTCCGGCGGGGCGCCGATCGCGCCGGCGGTGACCGACCAGCTGGAGGAGAAGCTCGGCGTCTACGTGCACAACATCTACGGGCTGACCGAGACCAACAGCCCCTCGCACGGCGTCCCGATGGGCGTGAAGGCGCCGGTCGACGAGAACTCCGGCGCGTTGAGCGTCGGGGTGCCGGTCTACGACACCGTCGTCCGCGTGCTCGGCGAGGACGGCGAGGAGGTGCCGGTCGGCGAGGTGGGGGAGTTCGCCACCTCCGGTCCGCAGGTGGTGCCGGGCTACTGGGAGCGGCCCGAGGCCACCGCGGAGTCCATCCCCGGCGGCGAGCTGCGCACCGGGGACGTCGGCTTCATGGACGCCCAGGGCTGGTTCTTCCTGGTCGACCGCAAGAAGGACATGATCAACGCGGCCGGGTACAAGGTCTGGCCGCGCGAGGTCGAGGACGTCCTCTACGGCCACCCGGCGGTCCGCGAGGTCGCCGTGGTGGGCATCCCCGACGAGGTCCGGGGCGAGACGGTGAAGGCCTACGTGTCGGCCAAGCCGGGCGCCACCATCGACACCGACGAGGTCATCGCGTGGGCCAAGGAGCGGATGGCGGCCTACAAGTACCCCCGGTACGTGGAGGTGGTCGACGAGCTGCCCAAGACCACCACCGGCAAGATCCTCCGGCGCGAGCTGCGCGCCCGGAACTGAGCGCTGCCGCGCGGCGGCCCGCCACCTCGACGGGCCGCCGCGCGGAGCACCGGTCCAGGCCTTTCCGTACGGCATGATCTCGGATGTGGTGATGTCCCCCGGGGAGCGCGAGGTCGCCCGGGCCCGGTTGGCGCTGGCCACCGAGGCCGCCGGGACAGGGCTGTGGGACTGGGACCTGCGCACCGACGTGCTCGTCTGGGACGACCGCAGCATCGCCATGTTCGGCCTGACCGACCAGACCCTGACCGGGTTGGTCGGGGACATCGACCGCGGCATCCACCCCGACGACCGACCGCTGGTCCGCGAGGCGCTGCAGGAGGCCATCGACCAGGGCGGTCGGCTGGACGCGGAGTTCCGCGTGGTGTGGCCCGACGGCACCGTCCGCCTGGTGGCCGCACTGGGGCGGGTGCTGCGCGACGACGCCGGCCGACCGGTGCGGATGGTCGGCACGAACACCGACGTCACCGACGCGCGCGAGGCGGCCCACCAGCAGTACGCCGACGCCCAGCGGATGGCCGGGCTGATCGGGGTGGCCGGGGCGCTGGGCCGGGCCGAGACCGTCGCCGGGGCGCTGGCCGTGGTCACCCGGCACGCCTCCGCCGCGCTGGGCACGACCGGGGTGATCCTCTGCCTGGCCGACGACGACCGGTCGCCGATCCGCACCGTCGTCGACGCCTCGCTGGACGAGGACACCCTCGCCCGGGTCGACCGGCTGCCCCGGGACCACCCGCTGCCGATGGTCGACTCCGCGGTGACCGGGCGATCGCACTTCGTGCCGGACCTGGACACCGTGGAGCGCGACTTCCCGGGCGCGGCGGAGCTCTGGCGTCGGTCGGGGGTCCGGGCCGGGTGCTCGGTGCCGCTGCGGTCGACCTCCCGGGTGATCGGCTCGCTGGCCATCGGGCAGCGCACCGACCGCTGGTGGCGCCCGGCCGACCGCGAGTTCATCGGCGCCCTGGCCTCGCTCACCGCCCAGACCCTCACCCGGATCGCCTCCACCGAGTCCGCCCGGGAGGCGCTGGGGGCGGTGGCCCGGATGTCGGAGACGCTGCAGCGGTCCCTGCTCACCGCCCCGCCCGAGCCCGACCACCTGCACGTGGTCACCCGGTACCTGCCGGCCGCGGCCGACGCGCAGATCGGCGGCGACTGGTACGACGCCTTCCTCGGCCCGGACGGCGCGACCCACCTGGTCATCGGCGACGTCACCGGCCACGACCGGGAGGCCGCGGCCACCATGGGCGCCCTGCGCAACCTGCTGCGCGGCATCACCTGGGCCACCGGCGGCACCCCGGCGGAGGGCCTGACCACCCTGGACCGGGCGATCACCGGGCTGGACGTCGGCACCCTGGCCACCGTGCTCACCGCGCGGGTGGAGCAGGCCGACGACGACCACGCCCTCGGTCGCCGGACCCTGCGCTGGTCCAACGCCGGCCACCCGCCGCCGCTGCTCGTGGACGAGCAGGGGCAGGTCCGCCTGCTCGAGGGCCGGGACCTGCTGCTGGGCGTGGACCACTCGGTGACCCGGCACGACCGCACGGTGGTGATGGCGCCGGGCAGCACGCTGCTGCTGTACACCGACGGGCTGGTCGAGCGGCGCGGCGAAGACCTGGACGCCGGCACCGCCCGGCTGGTGGCCACCGTCGGTCGGCTGGTGCAGGCCGGCCTGCCGCTGGAGGACCTGTGCGACCGGGTCCTGGCCGACCTGCCGGCCCGCCCGGAGGACGACGTCGCCCTCATCGCCCTGCGCGCGCACCCCGAGGACCGGCCGCGTCCCGACGAGGCCGGCCCGGCCGTCGTCCCCGACGGCTTCGCCGACGTCGCCGGGTAGCGTCCGGGGCAACCACGGCCACGTGGCAGGAAGCCGGTGCGACCCCGGCGCGGTCCCGCCACTGTGAACCCCTCGGGGTGAGCCAGACACTCCACGTCGCCGTGCCCGACGAACCGGGGCGCGGACCCCGAGGGAAGGCCTCACACCATGCGCACCTTCACGCTGCTCTCCACGTCGGACACCGACCTGCTGGCCGCCCGGTCCAGCGACTCCGACTGGAAGCTGGGCAACCCCTACCGGGTCGGCGACCTGGTCGAGTTCGCCACCGGCACCGACCTGGTCGTCGTCCGGATCCTCGGCTCCCGGCGCAAGTACGAGGACATGGTCGCGCCGCTGCTGGGCCTCGGCGTCCCGGTCGTCGTCCTGGGCGGCGAGCAGCTGCCCGACGCCGAGCTGATGGGCATGTCCACCGTGCCGATGGGCGTGGCCACCGACGCGCACGCCTACCTGGCGCAGGGCGGCCCGGACAACATCGTCGAGCTGCACCGCTTCCTGGCCGACACCGTGCTGCTGGACGGCGAGGGCTTCGAGCGCCCGGCCGTCGCGCCGGACTGGGGACTGCTCGGGCGCGAGTCCACCGCGACCGGCCCGCGGGTCGCCGTCCTGTACTACCGGGCGCACCACCTGGCCGGGAACACCGCCTTCGTGCACACGCTGTGCGAGGCGGTCGAGACCGCCGGCGGCGTGCCCGTGCCGGTCTACTGCGCCTCGCTGCGGTCGGTGGCCCCGGAGATGCTCGACGTGCTGCGCACCGTCGACGCCATGGTGGTCACCGTGCTCGCGGCCGGCGGCTCCCGCCCGGCCACCGCGCAGGCCGGGGGGGACGACGGCGCCTGGGACGTCGGCGAGCTCGCCCGCCTGGACATCCCGGTCATCCAGGGCCTGGTGCTGGGCACCCCACGGGCCACCTGGGCGGCCAACGACGACGGGCTGTCCCCGCTGGACGTCGGCAACCAGGTCGCCATCCCGGAGTTCGACGGCCGGATCATCACCGTGCCGTTCTCCTTCAAGGAGGTCGACGACGAGGGCCTGACCTCCTACGTCCCGGACCTGGAGCGCTCGGCCCGGGTCGCCGGCATCGCCGTCGCGCACGCCCGGCTGCGGCACACCGCCCCGGCCGACCGGAAGATCGTGGTGATGCTGTCGGCCTACCCGACCAAGCACTCCCGGATCGGCAACGCGGTCGGCCTGGACACCCCGGCGTCGGTCGTCCGGCTGCTGGCCGCGATGGCCGGGCAGGGCTACGACATCGGCCCGTTCGACGGCGAGGGGTCGCTGCCCGGCGTCGCCGACCTGGACGGCGACGCGCTGGTGCACGCCCTCATCGAGGCCGGCGGCCAGGACCCGGACTGGCTCACCCAGGAGCAGCTGTCCGGCAACCCGGTGCGCATCCCGGCCGCCGAGTACCGCACCTTCTTCGACTCGCTGCCCGCCGAGCTGACCGACCGGATGGTCGAGCACTGGGGCCCGCCGCCCGGTGAGCTCTTCGTGGACCCGACCGACGACTGCATCGTCTTCGCCGCGCTGCGCGCCGGGAACGTCGTGGTCATGGTGCAGCCCCCGCGCGGCTTCGGGGAGAACCCGATCGCGATCTACCACGACCCGGACCTGCCGCCGTCCCACCACTACCTCGCCGCCTACCACTGGCTGCGGTCGTCCTTCGGCGCGCACGCGGTCGTGCACGTGGGCAAGCACGGCAACCTGGAGTGGATGCCCGGCAAGACCGTGGGCCTGTCGGCGGCCTGCGCGCCCGACGCGGCGCTCGGCGACCTGCCGATGGTCTACCCGTTCCTGGTCAACGACCCGGGCGAGGGCAGCCAGGCCAAGCGCCGCGCGCACGCCGTGCTGGTCGACCACATGGTGCCGCCGATGGCCCGCGCGGACACCTACGGCGACATCGCCCGGCTGGAGCAGCTGCTCGACGAGCACGCCAACATCGCCGCGATGGACCCGCCGAAGCTGCCCGCCGTCCGGCAGCAGATCTGGACGCTGATCCAGGCCGCCAAGCTCGACCACGACCTGGGCCTGGACGACCGGCCGCACGACGCCGAGTTCGACGAGATGATCCTCAACGTCGACGGCTGGCTGTGCGCGATCAAGGACAGCCAGATCCGCGACGGGCTGCACGTGTTCGGCTCCCCGCCCGAGGGCGACGCCCGGGTCGGACTGGTGCTGGCGATCCTGCGGGCCCGGCAGATCTGGGGCGGCTCGGTCGCCATGCCGGGGCTGCGCGAGGCGCTGGGCCTGGTCGAGGACGGCTCGGCCGGGCTGCACGAGACCGACGAGGTCGAGGGCAGGGCGCTCGCGCTGGTCACCGGCATGGAGGAGGCCGGCTGGGTGTCCTCGGCCGTCGCCCCGCTGGTGGTCGACGTGCTGGGCGCCCCGCACGCCGAGGTCGAGCGGGTGCTGCAGTTCGCCGTCGACGAGGTCGTGCCGCGGCTGGCGAAGACCACCGACGAGATCGACATGGCCCTGCACGCCCTGGACGGCGGCTACGTGCCGGCCGGGCCCTCGGGCTCCCCGCTGCGCGGGCTGGTCAACGTGCTGCCGACCGGCCGGAACTTCTACTCCGTCGACCCGCGCGCGGTGCCCTCCCGGCTGGCCTGGGAGACCGGGCAGGGCCTGGCCGAGTCGCTGCTGGAGCGCTACCTGTCCGAGACGGGGGAGTACCCGCCCTCGGTCGGCCTGTCGGTGTGGGGCACCTCGGCGATGCGCACCAGCGGGGACGACGTCGCCCAGGTGCTCGCGCTGCTCGGCGTCCGGCCGGTCTGGGACGAGGCCTCCCGCCGGGTGACGACGCTCGAGGCGATCCCGCTGGCCGAGCTGGAGCGACCGCGGATCGACGTCGTGGTGCGCATCTCCGGGTTCTTCCGGGACGCCTTCCCGCACGTGGTGACCATGCTCGACGACGCCGTCGCGCTGGCCGCGGGCCTGGAGGAGTCCCCGGAGCAGAACTTCGTCCGCAAGCACGTCGACGCCGACGTCGCCGAGCACGGGGACCGCCGCCGGGCCACCACCCGGGTGTTCGGGTCCAAGCCCGGGGCCTACGGGGCCGGCCTGCTCTCGCTGATCGACAGCCGGGACTGGCGCACCGACGCCGACCTGGCCGAGGTCTACGCGGTGTGGGGCGGCTACGCCTACGGCCGGGACCTCGACGGCGTCTCCGCGCGGCCGGACATGGAGACCTCCTACCGGCGGATCGCGGTCGCGGCCAAGAACATCGACACCCGCGAGCACGACATCGCCGACTCCGACGACTACTTCCAGTACCACGGCGGGATGGTCGCCACGGTGCGCGCGCTGACCGGCAGCTCGCCCCGGGCGTACATCGGCGACTCCACCCGGCCCGAGCACGTGCGCACCCGCTCGCTGGTCGAGGAGACCTCCCGGGTGTTCCGCGCCCGGGTGGTCAACCCCAAGTGGATCGCGGCGATGCGCCGGCACGGCTACAAGGGCGCCTTCGAGATGGCCGCGACGGTGGACTACCTGTTCGGCTACGACGCCACCACCGGCGTCGTCGCGGACTGGATGTACGAGAAGCTGACCCAGAGCTACGTGCTGGACCCGGAGAACCGGGCGTTCCTGGAGGAGTCCAACCCCTGGGCGCTGCACGGCATCGCCGAGCGGCTGCTCGAGGCGGCCGACCGCGAGCTGTGGGCGCAGCCGGACCCGCAGCTGCTCGCCGAGCTCAAGCAGGTCTACCTGGAGACCGAGGGCGACCTCGAAGCCGGACCCCGCACCCCCGCCGAGAGGACCCCGTGAACCGCCGCTCCGCCCTGCTCGCCCTGCCCGTCGTCGCCGTGCTGCTGGCCGGCTGCGGCTCCGACGACGGCGAGGCCTCGGCCGACCCCACGCCGACCTGCGTGAGCGCCGAGCCGACCGCGCAGCCGCCGTCCTCGGTGTCGACCGACCTGGCCGAGAAGCCCGAGGTGCCCGCGGACGACGCCCCGCCGCCGTGCGGGCTGGTGGTGGCCGACGTCGTGGTCGGCGACGGCACGGTGGTGGCGGCCGGCTCGGCCGTCGAGGTGCAGTACCTCGGCGCGTTCTACGGCACCGGCGAGGAGTTCGACTCCTCCTGGAGCCGCGGCCAGCAGGCGCTGCCGTTCACCGCCGGGGCGCCCGGGGTCATCGAGGGCTTCGGTTCCGGTGTGGTCGGCATGGCCGAGGGCGGCCGACGGATCATCACCATCCCCAGCGACCTGGGCTACGGCGCCGCCGGTCAGGGGCCGATCCCGGGCGGCGCGACGCTGGTCTTCGTCGTCGACATGGTCTCGGTGTCGGTGGGCTGACGCCCCGCTCAGGCCGGTGTGACGGCGGCGGCGACCGTGCGCCGCAGCAGTTCCCGCCGCCGGTCGTGCACGGCCTGGTCCTCGTCGACGGTCGCGGCGTAGACGTTGCTGACCGGTGACCAGGCCATCGACATCCCGATGACCAGCGCCATCAGGTCGTGCGGGTCGCCGGGCACCACCCGCCCGGCCGCCTGGGCGGTGGCGATCGCGCCGAGCTTGGCGGGCTCGAGCCGGCCGGTGTGCTCGGTCAGGTGGCCGCCCGGCTTGCGCTCCAGGCGGTGCCAGGTGGCCAGCCGGATGAGGTCCGGTCGCGCGAGGTACTCGTCGTAGAGCCGGACGGCCCAGCCGGCCAGGTCGTCGCCGTCGATCGGCACCACGTCGGTGATCCGGTCCAGCGAGGCCGCGAAGATGGCGTCGAAGAGCTGGTCCTTGCCGCCGAAGTAGCCGTAGAGCTGGGCCTTGTTGGTGCGGGCCTGCGCCACGATCCGCTCGACCCGGGCGCCGGCGATGCCGTGCTCGGCGAACTCGGCGGTCGCCGCGGCCACGATGCGCTGCCGGGTGGCCTCGCCGCGGGCTGTCAGCTCCAGGTCGACGGTCACCGCCCCAGGATAGACAGACCGGTTGGTCTGTTCCGTGTACGGTCTCGGGAGAGAACAGACCGAACGGTCTGTCTGGCCCTGAGGAGGACCCCGTGCGCCCCACCACCGCCCTCGCCGTCGACGGCACCGACACCGTCGTCGCCCCCCGGCCGATCACCCGCCGCGAGCTCCGCCCGGACGACGTGGCCGTCCGGGTGGACTGGTGCGGGGTCTGCCACACCGACCTGCACGCGCTCCGCGGCCGGGAGGCCGGCGGCCCGCTGCTGGTGCCCGGGCACGAGGCCACCGGCACCGTCCTCGCCGTGGGCGCGGCGGTCACCGAGCACGCCGTCGGGGACGTCGTCGCCGTGGGCAACATCGTGGACTCGTGCGGGGAGTGCCCGTCGTGCCTCGCCGGCCAGCAGAACTGGTGCACGGAGTTCCCCACCCTCACCTACGGGGGCGTCGACCGGGTCGACGGCACCCCGACGCTGGGGCTGTGGGCCGGCGAGGTCGTCATCCGGGAGTCCTTCGTGCACCCGCTGCCCGCCGGGCTGGACCCCGCGGCGGCGGCCCCGCTGCTGTGCGCCGGCGCCACCGTGTGGGAGCCCCTGCGGTCCGCCGGGGTCGGCCCCGGCAGCCGGGTCGCCGTCGTCGGGCTGGGCGGGCTGGGTCACCTGGCGGTCAAGTTCGCCGCCGCGCTGGGCGCCGAGGTGACCGTGCTCAGCCGGAGCGCGGACAAGGCCGACGACGCCCGTGCGCTGGGCGCGACCGCGCTGGTGGTCAGCACGGACGAGGCGGCGATGGCCGCGGTGGCCGACACCTTCGACCTGGTGGTGGACACCGTGGCGGTGCCGCACGACCTGGGTCCGCTGCTGCGCACGGTCGCCGTCGACGGCGTGCTGTGCTCGCTGGGCGACCTCGGCCCGGTCACCGTGCAGATCATGGACCTGCTGGTCGGCCGGAAGAAGCTGACCTCCTCGGGCAGCGCCGGCCTGCCGTCGACCCGGGAGATGCTGGCGTTCTGCGCCGAGCACGGGGTGACCGCCGACGTCGAGGTGCTGCCTGCCGCCCGGGTGCAGGAGGCACTCGACCGGCTGGCCGTCGGCGACGTCCGGCACCGCTTCGTGCTGGACACCTCGGCGCTGTCCTGAGCCGGTCAGCCCAGGAGCACCGCCGCGGCCAGGAGGGTGGCCGTGGCGGTGACCTCGCCGGCGGCGCCCATGACGTCGCCGTTGACCCCGCCCAGCCGGGCCCGGGCCCGGCGGTGCAGCAGCTCGCCGGCGGCCAGGCCGAGCGCGGCGGCGGCCACCAGCCGGCCGCCCTGCCCGAGGTCGCCCAGCCACAGCGCGGTGCCCAGCACCAGCAGGACGACGACCACCGCGCAGGCGGCCAGCCAGGCGCGGGAGACGGTGCCGGCGACCGCGGCGCCCAGCGAGGAGCCGGCCGCGGTGGGCACCCCGGGCAGGCCGCAGCGGGACATCGCCAGCCGGGCGGCGACCACCGCCGTCACCGGCGCGAGCCATCCGCCGTCCAGGGAGAGCAGCTGGGCCAGGCAGGCGACCTGCAGCAGGAGGGCCAGCACCAGGGTGGCGACCCCGAACGGGCCGACGTCGCCCGACCGCATCACCTCCAGCGCCCGCTCCCGCCCGCGCAGCGGACCCAGGCCGTCGGCGGTGTCGGCCAGCCCGTCCAGGTGCAGCCCGCGGGTCAGCCAGGCCAGCAGCGCGACCGCCAGCACCGCGCCGACCAGGGGGGAGGCGGAACGGGCGGCCAGCCAGCCGACCAGCGCGGCCAGGGCGCCGAGGACCAGGCCGACCAGCGGCGCCCACGGCAGCACGCCGCGCGCGCTCGCCGACCCGGGCACGCGGAAGACCGTCAGCCACCCGAAGGCGGCCCACACCCCGCTCACCGCAGGCGCTGGGGGAGTCCTGCGACGACGAAGAACACCTCGTCGGCGGTGGCGGCCAGCCGCTGGTTCACCGTGCCGAGGGTGTCCCGGAACAGCCGGCCCGACGACGTCTCGGGGATGACGCCCAGCCCGACCTCGTCGCTGACGGCCACGACGTGCGCCGGGGTCATCACCCAGGCCTCGAGCAGCTCGTCGACCCGCCGGGACAGGCGGTCGGCGGCCCGCTGGCCGCCGTCCCAGACCCCGCTGGCGTCCATCATCGCGGTGACCCAGGTGGTGATCGAGTCGACCAGGTAGGTGCCCGGGAGCACCAGCTCGCCGGGGTTGGTGGTCTCCTTCGTCGTCCACGCGGCCGGCCGGCGGGCGCGGTGCGCGGCGATCCGGGCGGCCCAGTCGGCGTCCCCGGGTCGGGGGTCGGTGGTGGCCAGGTAGGTGACGTCGTCCCGGCCCTCGAGCAGCGACTCGGCGTGCGCGGACTTGCCCGACCGCGAGCCGCCGAGGACGAGGGCGCGGCTCACAGCTCGAGCCGGGTGATCGAGCCGTTGTGCGGGGTGACCGCGGGCATCGCCTCGGGGCCGTCGCCGGCGAGCACGGCCTGGGCGGCGCGGATGGTGTCGCCGTGGGTGACCAGCGCGACCACCTCGGCCGGCGGGGCCGCCCGCAGGCCGTCCAGGTAGGTCGCCACCCGGGCGTGCAGCTGCGCCAGGGACTCCCCGCCGTCGGCGGACCAGTGCACGTCGGTCCAGTCCACGAGGTCCCACAGCTCGCGGGAGGGCCGGCCCTCCAGGACGCCGTACCCCTGCTCGCGCAGCGCCGGGGTGGTGGTGAAGCGGCGTCCGGTGGCGGCCATGCAGTGCTCGGCGGTCTGCACGGCCCGGTGCAGGTCGCTGGCCACCATCGCGCCGGGGCGCAGGCCCTTGAGCTCGGTGGCCGCGCCGCGGGCCTGCTCGTGGCCGAGCTCGGTCAACGGCACGTGCGCCGTCTGGCCCTGCATGAGGCCGGCGGCGTTCCAGGTGCTCTGTCCGTGCCGGACGAGCAGGAGCGTGGTCATCGAGGGGGAGCCTAGGTGCGCGGTTACCGTCGAGGCGTGACGATCCCCCTGCGGCCCCCGACGGACGGCCCCGGCGCGGCAGGCCTGGGTGCCCGCCGCGCGGCCCCGCGGCCGACCCGGCCGGCCGGTCCGGACCCGCTGGCCCCGCTGCTGGACCTGCCCGGCGTACGCGACGCGGCCGACGCGGCCCGCACCGCGGTCGACCGGCTGCTCGGCCACAAGGTGCTGCGCCGGGAGTCCGCCGGCGTGAGCTCGGAGTCCGCGCTGCGCGGCGCCCGCGCCTCGGCGTCGCTGGAGGGCGTCGACGTCCCGCTGGCCCAGGTGCGCACCGGCGACGTCAGCGAGCCGACCCTGCAGGGCGCGCTGCGGGTCTCGGTCGCGCTGGGCTCGATGGTCGACACCTGGGACCGCGCGCCGGGCCAGGTGCTGGCCCGCATGCACGTGCTCGCCGCCGCCGACCTGGTGCCCAGCGCCGAGCTGGGCCGGCCCGCGCCGCAGTCCAGCGGCCGGCTGGGCGGGGTGTTCGGGCTGATCACCGGGGCGACGACCGCCCCGGCCGTGCTGATCGCCGCGGTCGTGCACGGCGAACTGGCCGCGGTCGAGCCCTTCGCCGTGGGCAGCGGGGTGGTGGCCCGGGCCGCCGGCCGGCTGACCGGCATCGCCCGCGGCCTGGACCCCAAGGCCGTCTCCGTGCCCGAGGTGGGCTTCGCCGAGCTGGGGGCTGATGCGTACGCCGAGGCCCTGGCCGGCTACCGCAGCGGCACCGCCGAGGGCGTCGCCGGCTGGCTGGCGCACTGCTGCCGGGCCACCGAGCTGGGCGCCGTCGAGGGCCTGGCCATCTGCGAGTCCCTCCTCCGCGGGTAGCCCCCAGGCCTCGCCGAGTGCGGAGCCAGACCGGTCATCGGCGTGGATGAGCGGTCTCAGTCCGCACTCGACGATGCAAGGGCTGCCGCCACCAGCGCCACGATGCGCTCGGGGTGGTGGAGGTCGGCCGCCGTCACGTAGAGCACCCGCCAACCTGCGGCTTGCAGGCGGTTCATCCGTTGCCGGTCCGGGCCCAGCCGGGTCAGGTGGACCTCGCCGTCGTACTCCAGGGCCACTCTCAGCGCCGGCCAGGCGAAGTCCACCCGGGCCACCTCGCGTCCGCGAGCGTCGCGCACCCGGTGCTGAGCCATCGGTCTGGGCAGTGCGGACCGGTGGAGGACCAACCGCGTCCGGGTCTCCTGCGGTGACTCGGCCAGGCCGTCGGCGTCGGCCAGGGCGGCCCGGATCCGCCGGCAGCCACGCCCCGTGCGGGTGCCGGCACGGTCCTCGAGGTCGGCCAGGGTGACGGTCCGGTGCTCGCGGGGCCCGAGCTGGCAGAACTGGTCCAGGACCACCACGGCGTCGTCGTGGCGGAGCTCGGCAGCGAGGTCGAGGGCGGTGACCGTGGGGAGCGTCAGTCGCACCCCGTCCCGCCGTCCGACGTCCTGGGCGAACACCGCGCGCCGGCGGACGACGAGGCCCGCGATGCGCTGCTGACCAGCCGGGCGGCGGATGCCGTCGGCGTCGGGTGCCCGCCGTGGACGCGCGACCTCGACATCGGCCCGGTCGGGGTCGCCGGTGGGCCCGTCGACGTCCACGCCCCACAGTCGGGCAGCGCTGCGCCCGCAGACCACGGCGTCGGGGAACAGAACCAGGGCGGCCCGCACCCGGAGCTCGTGGGTGAGCGGCACCCCGGCCGCGATGTAGACGTCCGGGAACACCCGCACCCACCCCGGGCCGGCCAGCTGGTGCCGGGTGAGCGTGCCCGCCGCCACCGCGGCGGACCCCCGGAACGGCCGGGAGCCGAGGGCGGGCGCAGGGCGCGGCGGCCGGGACACGCTCGCAGGCTCCAGCACGGCGGACACCGATGTGGATCTTGTCCACAGGCGCCGTCGAGTGCGGAGCCAGGCCGGTCATCCCCGGCGATGGGCGGTCTCACTCCGCACTCGACGGCCGCTCCGCCCACACTGGGGGCATGCGCTTCCTCGACGTCGACGGTCTCGGTCCGGTCTCCCGGATCGGGTTGGGCACCTGGCAGTTCGGCTCCCGGGAGTGGGGCTACGGCGACGACTACGCCGACGCGGGCGCGACCGCGATCGTCCGGCGGGCCCTCGAGCTGGGCGTCACCCTCTTCGACACCGCCGAGGTCTACGGGCCGGGCAAGAGCGAGCGGATCCTCGGCGCGGCGCTGGGTGCCGACCGGGACGACGTCGTCCTGGCCTCGAAGGTGCTCCCGGTCGCGCCGTTCCCGAAGCTGGTCCGCAAGGCATGGCAGGGGAGCGCGCAGCGGCTCGGCGTGCGGCGGATCCCGCTGTACCAGGTGCACCAGCCCAACCCGGTGGTCCCCGACACCGTGACGATGAAGGGCATGGGCGCGCTGCTCGACGAGGGCCGGATCGGCGCCGTCGGCGTCTCGAACTACAGCCTGGAGCGCTGGCGGGCCGCCGACGCCGCGCTGGGCCGGCCCGTGGTCAGCAACCAGGTGGACTTCTCCCTCGCCGCCGCCGGCCCGCTGGAGGACCTGGTGCCCTTCGCCGAGGCGGAGGACCGGGTGGTGATCGCCTACAGCCCGCTCGCCCAGGGCCTGCTCGGCGGCAAGTACGGCGTGGACAACCGCCCCGGCGGCGTCCGGGCGATGAACAAGCTCTTCGGCACCGAGAACCTGCGCCGGGTGGAGCCGCTCCTGGAGCTGCTGCGGGAGGTGGCCGCCGCGCACCGCGTCGAGCCGGCCCAGGTCGCGCTGGCCTGGCTCCTCTCGCTGCCCCGGGTCATCGCGATCCCGGGCGCCTCCAGCGTCGAGCAGCTGGAGTTCAACGTGGCCGCCGCCGACCTCGAGCTGGCCGCCGACGAGCAGGCCGCGCTGACCACCGCGGCCCGGGCCTTCGACCCCAAGGCCACGGTCGGCACGCTGCTGGACCGGGCGAAGGAGGAGGCCGGGCCGTTGCTGGGCCGGGCCCGCAGCGAGGCCGGCCCGCTGGTGGACAAGGTCAGGCAGGCCCTGCGGCGCTGAGCCCGGCCAGCCGGCGCACCAGGTCCAGGCCGGCGGGGGTGCCGGGCCAGTGCCGGGTCAGCGCCTCCGGCCCGGCCCGCCGCACCACCGCGCGCAGCACCAGGGCCACCACCACGGCGTCGTCGGCGTACCCGATGACCGGCAGCACGTCGGGCACCAGGTCCACCGGCGACGCCAGGTAGACCAGCAGCAGGACCAGGCCGACCCGCACCCCGCGGGGCAGCGACCCGTCGCCGGCCAACCGCTTCACCAGCCGGACGACGTCGGGCAGCAGCCGCAGCGCCTCCCGGGCGGTGACCGTCTCCGGGTGCCGCCGGGCGTAGCCCCACAGCAGGCCGAGCAGGACGGCGTAGAGCAGCACCAGCCCGGCGACGACGCCCAGCAGGACCTGCCACCACGCCATCAGTCGGTGCCGACCTCCATGGCGGCGCGGTCGAGCATCTGCTCCTCCTCGGAGGCCTCGCCGCGGGAGGCGATGGCGTTCGCGCCGCCGGCCTCCAGGTCGCCGACCAGGTCCGCGTGCGAGCCGAGCATGCCGATCGCGGCGTACTGCTCGAGCTTGGACCGGGAGTCGGCGATGTCCAGGTTGCGCATGGTCAGCTGGCCGATCCGGTCGACCGGGCCGAACGCGGAGTCCGTCGTCCGCTCCATCGACAGCTTGTCGGGGTGGTAGCTGAACGAGGGTCCCTGGGTGTCGAGGATCGTCCAGTCCTCGCCGCGCCGGAGCCGCAGCGTGACCGACCCGGTGACCGCCGCGCCGACCCAGCGCTGCAGCGACTCGCGCAGCATCAGGCCCTGCGGGTCCAGCCAGCGGCCCTCGTACATCAGCCGACCCAGCCGCCGGCCCTCGCGGTGGTAGGTCTCCAGGGTGTCCTCGTTGTGGATGGCGTTGACCAGCCGCTCGTAGGCGATGTGCAGCAGCGCCATGCCCGGGGCCTCGTAGACCCCGCGGCTCTTGGCCTCGATGATCCGGTTCTCGATCTGGTCGCTCATCCCCAGGCCGTGCCGGCCGCCGATCGCGTTGGCGGCGAGCACCAGGTCGACGTCGGAGTCGAACCCGGCGCCGTCGATGCTCACCGGGCGGCCCTGCTCGAAGCCGATGGTGACGTCCTCGGTGGCGATCTCGACCTCGGGGTCCCAGAACCGCACGCCCATGATCGGCTGCACGGCCTCCAGCGGGACGTCGAGGTGCTCGAGGGACTTGGCCTCGTGGGTGGCGCCCCAGATGTTGGCGTCGGTCGAGTAGGCCTTCTCGGTGGAGTCGCGGTAGGGCAGGTCGTGGGCGACCAGCCACTCGCTCATCTCCTTGCGCCCGCCGAGCTCGGTGACGAAGTCGGCGTCCAGCCACGGCTTGTAGATCCGCAGGCTCGGGTTGGCCAGCAGGCCGTACCGGTAGAACCGCTCGATGTCGTTGCCCTTGAACGTCGAGCCGTCGCCCCAGATGCCGACGCCGTCCTCGAGCATGGCCCGCACCAGCAGGGTGCCGGTGACCGCGCGGCCCAGCGGCGTGGTGTTGAAGTAGGCCCGGCCGCCGGAGCGGATGTGGAACGCGCCGCAGGTCAGGGCGGCGAGGCCCTCCTCGACCAGGGCGGCCCGGCAGTCCACCAGCCGGGACAGCTCGGCGCCGTACTGCGCCGCGCGGCCCGGGATCGAGCCGATGTCGGTCTCGTCGTACTGGCCGATGTCGGCGGTGTACGTGCAGGGCACCGCGCCCTTGTCGCGCATCCAGGCGACCGCCACGGAGGTGTCGAGACCTCCGGAGAAGGCGATGCCGACGCGTTCGCCGACGGGGAGGGACGTCAGTACCTTGGACACGACTAGAGATTATGCATGCCGCCGCATGGTCATGCAGAGTCGGGGTCGGTGAGGCCGTGCTCGATGGCGTACCGGGTCAGCTCCACCCGGTTGTGCAGCTGCAGCTTGCGCAGGGTGTTCTGCACGTGGTTCTCCACCGTGCGGTGCGAGAGCACCAGCCGCTCGGCGATGGCCTTGGCCGACAACCCGCGGCTGACCAGCTTGAGCACCTCGGTCTCCCGCTCGGTCAGCTGCGGGGCGCCCGGGTCGGGACCGGCCTGCAGCCGCCGGTACTCACCCAGCAGCAGCCCGGCCAGCCCGGCGGAGAAGACCGCGTCCCCGGCCGCCGTCCGGGTGACCGCGTCGGCCAGCTCGTCGGCGCCGGCGGACTTCACCAGGTAGCCCGAGGCGCCGGCCTTGACCGCCTCCAGCACGTCCGCCTGCTCGGCGCTGGCCGAGAGCACCAGCACCCGGGTGCCCGGCAGGGCGGCGACGACGTCCCGGGTGGCGTCGACCCCGGACCCGGTGCCCAGCTGCAGGTCCATGACCACCACGTCGGGCCGGACGGCCAGGGCGCGGCGGACGGCGGACCCGGCGTCCCCGGCCGTGGCGACCACCTCGAAGCCGCGGGCGGCGAGGTCGCGCTCCACGGCCTCGCGCCACATCGGGTGGTCGTCGACCACCATCACGGTCGTCATCGCGGCGTCCCCCTCGGGATCGTGAGCTCCCACTCGGTGCCCTGGCCGGGCGCGGTGTGCAGGACGGCGGACCCGCCCAGGTCGGCCAGCCTGCCGCAGATCGAGGAGCGGACCCCGTGGTGCCCCTCGCCGGCGGCGGCGGGCAGCCGTCCGTCGGGGATGCCCGGGCCGTCGTCCCGGACCACCACGACCACCTCGTCGTCGGCCGGCTCCAGCGAGACCCAGGCGTGCGCCCCGGCGGCGTGCTCGGCGGTGTTGGCCAGGGCCTCCCGCACCGCGGCGGTCAGCTCGGCGGCGGTGTGCGCGGGCAGCTCGACCGGCTCGGCGGGACCGGCCACGTCGACGTCGGGGGTGGCCAGCAGCCGCAGCGCGGTGCCCAGGTCGGCGGTGCCGACGGCGACCTCGGGCCCGGTGGTCAGCAGCCCGCGCAGCGCGACCTCCTGCTCGGCGGCCAGCCGGGTCAGCTCCGGGTCCACGCCCCGGCGGCGGACGGCGGCCAGCACCTGCAGGACGCCGTCGTGCACCGCCCGGCCCAGCCGTTCGCGCTCCTGCGCGGCGGCCTGCGCCGCGGCGGCCTCCCGCAGCGCGAGCTCGGCCCGCCGGGTGATCGTGGCCGCGTAGCCCAGCAGCCCGGCGGTGAGCACCAGCAGCGTCAGGTTGAAGACCTCGCGGTCGCCGACGTAGCCGCGCAGGAAGGTGACCGCCGCCCAGACGACGACGGCACCGGCCACGCCGCCGTCCCGGCCGCGGGCCAGCGCCATGGCCAGCGCGGGCCCGGCCACCCAGATCGAGGTGACGATGGGGGCGCCCTCGCCGAACGCCCCGGCGGGCTGGGTGGCCACGGTGGCGGCCAGAACCAGCACGGTGACCCCGAGGTCGAGCAGGGTCACCCGGGTGCGGCGGCCCGCGGCGCGGCTGTAGGCGACGGTGACCACCGCGGTCCACACCGCCATCGCGACCAGCACGGCGACCGGGGCCGCCGTCCCGGGGTAGTCGTCGCGCTCCCGGAACCAGCCGGCGACGGCCAGCACCCACGCGACCAGCCGGAACGCGACCACGACCCGCCACAGCGGGGCGAGCAGGTCGCGCTGCCGGAGCTCCCCGGCCATCAGGCGCGCAGGGCCCGCCGGCGCACGAACCAGGCCAGCCCGACGACGGCGGCGCCGACGCCCACGGCCGCCCCGGTGACCACCTGGCCGCGCTGCGTCGTCCGCGAGCTCAGGGCGACCGGACGGCGGAACTCCAGCACCGGCCAGCCGCGCTCGGCCGCCGCCCGGCGCAGTCCCCGGTCCGGGTTGACCGCGGTGGGGTGGCCGACCGCGGTCAGCATCGGCAGGTCGGTGATCGAGTCGGAGTAGGCGTGGCAGTCGGCCAGGTCGTAGCCGCGCTCGGCGGCCACCTCGCGCATCGCCGACGCCTTGCCCTCCCCGTAGGCGTAGAACTCGATCTCGCCGGTGTAGCGGCCGTCCACCACGACCATCCGGGTGGCCACCACCCGGTCGACGCCGAGCATCTCGCCGATCGGCTCGACCATCTCCGCCCCGCTGCTGGAGACGATCACGACCTCCCGGCCGGCCGCCTTGTGCGCCTCGACCAGGTCGACGGCCTCGGCGTAGACCAGCGGGTCGACGATCGTGTGCAGGGTCTCCCGGACGATGTCGTGCACCACGTCGACGTCCCAGCCGGTGCACATCGCGGTGATCTGCGCGCGCATCCGCTCCATCTGCACCGCGTCCGCCCCGGCGAGGGAGAACATGAACTGCGCGTAGGCGCCCTTGAGCACCGCGCGGCGGTTGATCAGCCCGCCCTGGAAGAACGGCCGGCCGAAGGCCAGCGTGCTCGACTTGGCGATCACGGTCTTGTCCAGGTCGAAGAACACCGCGCTGCGGGGTCCGTCGGGGCTCATGGGGCACGAGGCTAGGGCTAGCAGACGCCGCCGACGTCCGGCGCGCCGTCGTCCACACCCGCAGGGGTTGTCCACAGATCCCGTCCGGGCCGCCCGCGGACGCCGTCCGGGGGGCTCACTGCCGGGGTGGACGAACGCACCGAACCCCATCCGCTGGTCATCAGCGCCGACGACGGCCTGGTCGACGAGCTGCTGCACCTGCTCGCCGCCGCCGGCACCACCCCGGAGCTCACGCACGGCGGTGCTGCGCTGCGCCGGGCCCACCGGTCGGCCCCGCTGGTGGTGCTGGGCGCCGACGTCCTGGGGGCCGCCGCGGTCCGGGCGCTGCCCCGCCGGCCCGGCGTGGTGGTGGCCAGCCGGGAGGAGCTGACCGGCGAGGGCTTCGAGGCGGCCCTGGCGGTCGGCGCCGAGCGGGTCGTCGTGCTGCCCCGGGACGAGGGCTGGCTGGTCGAGCGGGCGGCCCGGGCGGTCCGGGACCCGGTCGACCCCGGGGCGCTGGTCGTGGTCTCCGGGGCGTGCGGCGGCGCCGGGGCGAGCACGCTGGCCACCGCGCTGGCGCTGGGCCTGCCCGGCGAGCGGGCCACCGTGCTGGTCGACACCGACCCGGCCGGCGGCGGGCTGGACCTGCTGCTGGGGGCCGAGTGGGCCGAGGGCCTGCGCTGGCCGGACCTGGCCGGCCTGCGCGGGCGGGTCGACGGCGCGGCCGTGGTGGCCTCGCTGCCGCGGACCCACGGCGTGCACGTCCTGGCGCCGTCCCGCGAGGTGGCCGGGCCGGTGCCGCCCGGCGCGCTGGCCGCGGTGGTCGAGGCGGCCCGGGCGGACGGGCACCCGGTGGTCGTGGACCTGCCGCACCGGCCCGACCCGGCGGTGGCCGAGCAGGTGCTCGCCGACGCCGACCTCGCGGTGCTCGTGGTCCCGGGCCGGGTGCGGGCGCTCGCCGCGGCCGGCACGCTGCTGCGCGACCCGGTGTGGGGCCGGGCCGCGCTGGTCGCCCGCACCACACCGGGTGGGGTGGGCGCCGCCGAGGTGGCGACCGCCCTGGGCCGGCCGGTGGTGGCCGAGCTGGTGCACGACCGCTCCGCCCCGGCCCGCGCCGAGCGGGGCGAGCCGCCCCAGGTCGGGGCACGCACGCCGCTGGGCCAGGTGGTCCGGCGGCTGCTCCCGCGGGTGGGTGCCGGCTCGGTGGCCCGTGCCTGAGCCGCTGGTCGACCGGGTGCGGGCCCGGCTGGCCACCGGGACCGCGCGGCCCGACCAGGCCACGGTCGCCGCCCTGGTCCGGCAGGAGAGCGCCGGTCTGCTCGGCGACGGCGACGTGCTCAGCGCGGTCCGGGCGGCGGTCGACGAGTTCGCCGGTGCCGGGGTGCTGGAGCCGTTGCTGCGCACCCCGGGGACCACCGACGTGCTGGTGGTCGGGCCGGACCAGGTCTGGGTGGACCGGGGGTCGGGCCTGGAGCGGACGGCGGTGCGGTTCGCCGACGACGAGGCGGTGCGCCGGCTCGCCGTCCGGCTGGCCGGGTCGGCCGGACGGCGGCTGGACGACGCTGCGCCGTGGGTGGACGTCGGCCTGCCCGACGGCACCCGGCTGCACGCGGTGCTGCCCCCGGTGTCCGGCAGCGGCACCTGCCTGTCCCTGCGCGTCCTGCGCCGGGCCCGGCTGGCGCTGCCCGACCTGGCCGCGGCCGGTTCCCTGCCCGGCCGGTCGGCCGAGCTGCTGGCCGCCGTGGTGCGCCGCCGGGTGGCCTTCCTGGTCACCGGCGGCACCGGCACCGGCAAGACGACGCTGCTCTCGGCGTTGCTGGGGGCCGCCGACCCGGCCGAGCGGCTGCTGCTGTGCGAGGACGCCGCCGAGCTCGACCCGGCTCACCCGCACGTGGTCCGGCTGCTGACCCGGCCGGCCAACGTGGAGGGCGTCGGCGCCGTCGGGCTGCGCGACCTGGTCCGGCAGGCGCTGCGGATGCGGCCGGACCGGCTGGTCGTGGGCGAGGTGCGCGGCGCCGAGGTGGTGGACCTGCTGGCCGCGCTCAACACCGGTCACGACGGCGGCTGCGGCACGCTGCACGTCAACCGGGCCACCGACGTGCCGGCCCGGCTCGAGGCGCTGGGCACCGCGGCCGGTCTGGACCGGGCCGCGGTGCACAGCCAGGCCGCCGCGGCGCTGTCGGTGGTGGTGCACCTGCGCCGGGAGCCCACCGGTCGGCGGGTGCACGAGATCGGCCTGGTCGCCCGGGACGGCGACCTGGTGCGGGTGGTCCCGGGCTGGCGGGCCGACGGCGGCGTCGCACCGGCCGCGGCCGAGCTGGCCGAGCTGCTCGGCGTGCCGTGAGCGGCGCGCTGCTCTGCCTGGCCGCCGCCGCCCTGTGCTGGCCCCGCCGGGCGGTGCTGTCCCGGTTGCGACCGGATCCCGGGAGAGCCCGGCCGGACGTGCCGCTGGCCGCGGCCGCGGTGGTCGTCGCCGGGGCGGCGGGGGCGCTGCTGAGCACGCCGGTGGTGGCCGCGCTGGCTGCGGCCGGTGCGGGCGCCGGCGTGCGGGCCTGGCGCGGGCGGGTCCGCGCCCGGGACGCCCGGGAGCAGGTGCAGGCGCTGGCCGAGGCGCTCGGCGTGCTGGCCGCCGAGCTGCGGGCCGGCCGGTCGCTGCCCGACGCCACCGGCACCGCGGTCGGGCGCTGCCCGCACCCGGGAGCCGCCGCGGCGCTCGGCCCGGCGCTGGGGCCGGGGTCGGTGGCGGCCGACCTGCCCGAGGAGGCCCGGGACGCCCTGGGCCGGGTGGTCACCGCGGCCCGGGTCAGCGCGCGCACGGGCTGCTCGCTGGCCGCCGTCGTCACCGCGGCCGAGGACGACCTGCGCGCCGGGCTGCGCACCCGCGCCGAGCTGGGTGCGGCGCTGTCGGGGCCGCGGGCCTCGGCCGCCGTCCTGGCTGGGCTGCCGGTGCTCGGCCTGCTGATGGGGTCGGGCATCGGCGCCGATCCCTGGCGGGTGCTCACCACGACCCCGGTCGGCACGGTCCTGCTCGTGGTGGGGGTCGGCCTGGAGGCCGCCGGGATCGCCTGGTCGGGCCGGCTGGCCGCGCGGGCGGCCCGGGCGTGAGCGCCCTCCTGCTGCTCGTGACGGCGCTGCTGGTCTGGCCGCGGGCGCCGGGTCCGGCGGCCCGCCTCACCCGGGCCGACCGCGTGGTCGCGGCGGCCCCCGGTGCGCCGGCGGGGCCGGTGCGGCGCCGGGCGCTGGCGGCGCTGGCCGGGGCGGTCGTGCTCGGGGTGGCCGGCGTGGGGCCGGGCTCCCTGCTGGCGGCCGTCGGGGTCGCGGTGGGCGTGGCGCGCTGGGCCCGCCGGGGAGCGGCGACCGGTGCGGACGACGGCGCCCGGGTCCGCGACGACCTGCCCCTGGTCTGCGACCTGCTGGCGGTCTGCCTGGCGGCGGGCACGCCGGTGCCCGGTGCCCTGGGTGCGGTGGGGGCCGCCGCCGGTGGTCCGCTGGGCCGGGTGCTGGCCGGGGTCGCGGCGCGGCTGCAGCTGGGCGCCCCGGCCAGGACGGCGTGGCGGGACGTGCCGGCCGACGCGGCGGCCTTGGCCCGGGTCGTCGTCCGGGCGGGGGAGTCCGGGTCGTCGGTGGTGCCGGCGCTGCAGGCCCTGGCCGCCGACCTCCGGGTGGCCCAGCGGTCGGCGACGGCCGCGGCGGTGCAGCGGGCCGGGGTGTGGGTGCTGGCCCCGCTGGGGCTGTGCTTCCTGCCGGCGTTCCTGTGCCTGGGCGTCGTGCCGCTGGTGCTGGGCATCGCCGAGGACGTCCTGGGATGAGCACACCCCGGCCGGTCGTGCGGCCCGTCGTCCACACCCGGGGCCGCCGTCCACAGATGCCGTCGGCCCGGTCCGCGGAGCCCCGGTCGGCCCGAGGGTCGTGACGTGGCCCGATGCCCGGGCCGGTCGAGGAGGCAGGACATGAGCAGGCTGTGGCGGCGGTTGACGGCGGGCCCGGAGGACGGGATGAGCACCGCGGAGTACGCGGTCGGGACGGTGGCGGCGTGCGCGTTCGCCGCCGTCCTCTACCAGGTGGTCACCGGCGACTCGGTGGTCGCCGGGCTGGGCGCCCTGGTGGCCAAGGCGCTCGCGACGCTGGCCTGAGGGTGCGCACCGACCGGGCCCGGGAGCGCGGGATGGTCACCGCCGAGACCGCGGTGGTGCTGCCGGTGCTGCTGCTGGTGCTCGCCGGGGCGGTGGCCGCGGTGGTGCTGGTCGGTGCGCAGCTGCGCTGCGTCGACGCGGCGCGGGAGGGCGCCCGGGCCGCGGCCCGCGGGGAGAGCGCGGCCACGGTGGCCGACCTCGCGGGCCGGGCCGGGCCGGACGGCGCCGTGGTCACCACCGGCACTCACGGCGACCGGGTCACCGTGACCGTCTCCGCCCGGGTGCAGCCGCTGGGCCCACTGCCGCTGGGGCTCACCGTGTCGGCGAGCGCCACCGCGCTGGTCGAGGCGGGCACCGGGTGAGGGCCGGGGGCGAGCGGGGGTCGGCCACGGTGTGGACCGTCGCGCTGGCGACCGTGCTGGCCCTGGTCGGCGCGGCCACCGTGCTGGTCGGCGCCGCCGTGGTCGCCCGGCACCGGGCCGGGGCCGCGGCCGACCTCACCGCGCTGGCCGTGGCCGGGCGGGCGGTGCTGGGCGACCTCGCGGCCTGCGCCACCGGCAGCTCGGTCGCCAGGGCCAACGGTGCCGAGCTGACCGGCTGCACCGTCGGGCCGGACGCGGTGGTCGAGGTGGCGATCGCCGTCCCGGTCCGGCTCGGGCCGGTCGGGGTGACGCAGGCCGTGGGCCGGGCACGGGCGGGCCCGGTGCCGTGGGGCGCCGACCCGTGAGCGCACGGTCAGAAGACCAGGTCGTCCTCGGGGGGCTCGGCGAACGGGTCGTCGGCGGGCGGTGGTGGGTCGGCCGCGCTGGGCTGCGGGCGCCCCCGCAGCGCCCGGGCCGGGGGAGCGGCCCCCAGCTGGGCCCGGCGCCGCAGCGCCCGGGAGCGCGCGCTCGAGGTGCCGCCGCGGGCCTGGGCGAACGCCCCGCCCAGCCCGCGCGGGTCCGGCTCGTCGTCGCCCTCCTCGTCGGGCGGGTCGACGTCGCCGGCCGCGGCGAGCTCGTCCAGGACGACGTCGAGCACCCGCACCGCGCCGGCCTTGTCCAGCGGGTCGTTGCCGTTGCCGCACTTGGGCGACTGCACGCACGACGGGCAGCCCGACTCGCACTCGCAGGTGGCCACCGTGGCGCGGGTCGCGGTCAGCCAGCGCCGGAGCACGGCGTGCCCGCGCTCGGCGAAGCCCGCCCCGCCGGGGTGGCCGTCGTAGACCACGATCGTGGCCGCCCCGGTGTCCGGGTGCAGGGCGGTCGAGACCCCGCCCAGGTCCCACCGGTCGCAGGTGGCCAGCAGCGGGAGGATGCCGATCGCGGCGTGCTCGGCGGCGTGCAGGGCGCCCGGGAGCTCGCGGTCGGAGACGTCGGAGCGCTCGATCGCCCGCTCGTCGAGGGTCAGCCAGACCGCCCGGGTGCGCAGCTGGCGGGCCGGCAGGTCCAGCGGGAACTCGGCCAGCACCTCGCCGGTGCCCAGCCGGCGGCGCTGGTAGGCCACCACCTGGTTCGTCACGTCCACGGTGCCGGTGTGCGCGGTGACCGTGCCCAGCCGGCGGGTGGTGGCGATGTCGACGATGGCCAGGTCGGTGACGTCCCGGGCGACCGTCGTCCACTCCGGGCTCTCCGGGTGCACCGCCGCGCAGGCGTCCTCGACGTCGAGCTCGTCGACGACGTAGGTCTCGCCGCGGTGCACGTACAGCGCGCCGGTGTGCACCGCGGAGTGCGCGGCGTCGCCGTCCACGGTGCCCAGCAGCCGCCCGGTGGAGCCCTCGACGATCGAGACCGGCTCGGCCCCCGAGCCGCGGATGTCGACGTCGGGCCGGCCCCGGCCGGCCCAGTACCAACCGGTGGGTCGCCTGCGCAGCTGGCCGGCGGCGACCAGCTCCTCCAGCGCGGCCAGCGCCGCGGGGCCGCCGAACGCGTCGAGCTCGTCCTCGGTCAGCGGCAGCTCGGCGGCCGCGCAGCACAGCTGGGGCCCGAGCACGTAGGGGTTGGACGGGTCGGTGACCGTGGCCTCGATGGCCCGGCCGAAGACCGCCTGCGGGTGGTGGGCGAGGTAGTGGTCCAGCGGGTCGTCGCGGGCCACGAAGACCACCAGCGACTCCCGCTGCGCCCGCCCGGCCCGGCCGGCCTGCTGCCACAGCGAGGCCAGGGTGCCGGGGTAGCCGGCGAGCAGGACGGCGTCCAGGCCGGCGATGTCGATGCCCAGCTCGAGCGCGTTCGTCGTCGCCACCCCGAGCAGCTCCCCGGCCGACAGCGACCGCTCGAGCTCCCGGCGCTCCTCGGGCAGGTAGCCACCGCGGTAGGAGTCCACCCGGCGGGCCAGGTCGCCGCGGCCGCGGTCGGTCAGGATCCGCCGCGCCTGGTCGGCCACCGACTCGGCCGACCGGCGGGACCGGACGAAGGCCAGCGTGCGGGCGCCCTGCTGCACCAGGTCGGCCAGCAGCCCGGCGGCGTCGGCGGCCGCGGACCGCCGCAGCGGCGCACCGTGCTCACCGGTCTTCTCCGTCAGCGGCGGCTCCCACAGCGCGAACGTGGCCCCCGGGCGCGGCGAGCCGTCCTCGGTCACCGCGGTCACCGGGGCGCCCACCAGGCGGGAGGCGGCCAGCGCCGGGTCGGCCACCGTCGCCGAGGCCAGCACGAAGACCGGCTCGGCGCCGTATCGCCGGCAGATCCGCTGCAGCCGGCGCAGCACGTGCCCGACGTGGGAGCCGAAGACGCCGCGGTAGGCGTGGCACTCGTCGACCACGACGTAGGCGACCCGGCGCAGCGTGGAGGACCAGCGCTGGTGCCCGGGCAGGATCCCGCGGTGGACCATGTCCGGGTTGGTCACGATCCAGCGCGAGTGCCGGCGGACCCAGTCGCGCTCCTCCTGGGGGGTGTCCCCGTCGTAGGCCGCCGGCCGGACGTCGGGCGGGGCCAGCGCGGCCACCCCGGCGAGCTGGTCGCGGGCCAGTGCCTTGGTCGGGGCCAGGTAGAGCACGCAGGCCCGCGGGTCCTCGGCCAGCGCGGCGAGTGCCGGCAGCTGGTAGGCCAGCGACTTGCCCGACGCCGTCCCGGTGGCGACGACGACGTGCTGCCCGGCGTGCGCCAGCTCGGCGGCGGCCACCTGGTGCGACCAGGGTTCCTGCACGCCGCGGGCGAGCAGGCGCGCGCGCAGGTCCGGCGGGGTCCAGGCCGGCCAGCCGTCGTGCGCGGCCTCCCGCACCGGCAGCCGGTGCACGTGGGTGACCGGGGAGTCTTCGTCCGGGGTGCCGGCCAGCAGCGCCGAGAGCAGCTCGTCGCCCGGGAGGTCCCGGGGGAGCGGCGCGGCGGCGGACGACGTCACCCCTCCACTGTCACACCCCCTGGCAACCCGCCACCGCCCAGCGGGATCTGTGGAGGGCCACCGGTCCTGTGGACGACGGGCCGCGCGCCGTCGTCCCCCCGGGCGAACCTGCCGGCACCGGCCCGCAGGGGGCCCGGAGAGCAGGAGGACCACCGTGCCCGACACCGTGACCATGCAGCTGGACGCCGTGGCGGCGCTGGCCGGTCAGCTGACCGACCTCGGCGCCGAGCTGGCGACCGACGGGGAGACCACCCGGGCCGACGGCGCCCGGCTCGGCCAGGCGCTGACCGGGCCGGTGGCCGAGGAGCTGGCCGGCACCGGGGCGGGGTGGGGGCAGCTGGTGGACGCCCTCGCCGACCGGGCGCGGACCGTCGCGACCGGCCTGGACCAGGCGGTGCAGTCCTACCGGGCGCTGGACAGCCTGCTGACCGAGCGGGTCGGGGCCGGCCTGAACGCCGCGACCGCCCGGTGACCACCGGGTTGTCGGCGGTCGAGGCGTGGGACCTACCGGCGCTGCAGGGGTCGGTCGCCGGCCTCGCGGCGGTGCCCGACCGGCTGGCCGGCTGGCGGGCCCGGCTGGACGGCCTGCGCGGTCACCTGCGCGGCGCCGACCTGTGGTCCGGCCAGGCCGCCGACGTCGCGGCCACCGCGCTGGTCGAGCTGTCGGCGGTCGCCGGGGAGGTCGGCCGGGCGCTGGGCGGCAGCGCCGAGCAGCTGGGCGTCGTGGTCGTGCGGGCCGGCACCGCGCAGGAGGAGGTCGCCGCGGCCCGGGCCGCGGCCGCCAGCGGTCCGGTGGAGCTGTCGGACTCCGGAGCCGTCCCGCCGGTCGCCCTGGCCGGGATGGCGGCCGACCAGCTGCTGGCCGTCGCCGACCGCGAGCGCGCGGCCGGCTGGGCGGAGTCACACGCCCGCAGCGCGCTCGCCGCCGCCGACGCGGTGCTGCTGGCCGCCCGCGCCGCCGGCGAGCCGCTCACCCCGATGGTGGTCGCGGGGGTCGGGTACACCGGTGTGGCGCAGGCGGCCGCGGCGGTCGCGGCACCCCCGCGGGTCCCGGCCGCCGCCCCGGTCGCCGCCGCGGCCTGGTGGGAGGGGCTGACCCCGGCGGCCCGGCAGGCCGCGATCGCCACCGACCCGGCCGGCGTCGGCGCGCTGGACGGCCTCCCGGCCGCGGCCCGCGACCAGGCCAACCGGCTGCTGCTGGACCAGGCCCTGGCCCACCCCGGCCGGGACGGCCACGGCGTCGCGCTGGACACCGCGGCCCGGCTCGCCGCCCTCGACGCCGCCGGCCCGGCCCAGCTGGTCGCCTTCGACCCGGCCCACGAGGTGGTGGCCCTGTCCGTCGGCGACCTGGACACCGCCGCCGCGGTCGGCGTGCTGGTCCCGGGGATGGCCACCACGCCCGACGACCTCCCCGGCCTGGTCCACGACGCGACGTCGGTCGGTGCCCTGGCGGCCGTCGCGGTGCCCGGCCTGGCCGTGGCGACCCTGGTCTGGCTGGGCTACAGCACCCCGAACATCCTCACGGTCGCGTCGGCCCGCCAGGCCCGGGACGGCGGGGTCGCCCTGGACCGGGCCCTGGACGGCCTGGCCGCATCGCGCGGAGCGGCCGCGGCCGCGGGTGGGCCGCCGCCCCCGCGCACCAGCGTGCTGGCGCACAGCTACGGCACCGTGGTCGCCGGGTACGCGGCCCGGGCGGAGGGGGAGCTGGCCGCCGACGCGGTGGTCCTGCTGGGCAGCCCCGGCGTGCCCGAGGACGACGCCGCCGGCCTGGAGGCACCGGAGGTCTACGGCGCCTGGACGCCGTTCGACCCGGTCTCCTACCTCGGCCGGTTCGGGCCGAGCCCGTCGGACCCGGGGTTCGGGGACACCCCGCTGCCCACCACGCCGGTGCAGCTGCACACCGAGTACTACGACGAGTGGTTCCCGACCCTGGAGGCCGTCGCGGAGGTCGTGGCGGGCACCCGGGACCACGGGTGAGCGCGTCCCCCGGCGCGCCCAGGCGGTCCGCTCGACGCGGGGAGCTCCCCGCCGGTGGCCTACCGTGGCGTCCGCCGGGGCCTGCGCGTCGTCGCCCCGGCACGTGCACCTCAGCACCACCGACAGGAGTTCCCCGTGCCCACCAAGACCGCGAAGCCCGCCGCGCAGGCCGACGCCGGCGCTCCCTCGACCCCGCCCCGCAAGCGGGCGGCCGGGGCGCGCGGGGGCAAGCCGCTGGTCATCGTGGAGTCGCCGTCGAAGGCCAAGACCATCGCCGGCTACCTGGGCGACGGGTACGTGGTGGAGGCCAGCGTCGGCCACATCCGGGACCTCCCGCGCAACGCCGCCGACGTGCCGGCCGCGCACAAGGGCGAGTCCTGGGCCCGGCTGGGCGTCGACGTGGACAACGGCTTCGCCCCGCTCTACGTGATCAGCCCCGACCGCAAGCAGCAGGTCAGCCGGCTCAAGCAGCTGGTCAAGGACGCCTCCGAGGTCTACCTCGCCACCGACGAGGACCGCGAGGGCGAGGCCATCGCCTGGCACCTGGTCGACACCCTCAAGCCCACCGTGCCGGTGCGCCGCATGGTGTTCCACGAGATCACCCGCGAGGCCATCGCCCGGGCCGTGGCCAGCCCGCGCGAGCTGGACACCGCGCTGGTCGACGCGCAGGAGACCCGCCGCATCCTCGACCGGCTCTACGGCTACGAGGTCTCCCCGGTGCTGTGGAAGAAGGTGCTCCCCAAGCTGTCGGCCGGCCGCGTGCAGTCGGTGGCCACCCGGATCGTCGTCGAGCGCGAGCGGGCCCGGATGCGGTTCACCGCGGCCGACTACTGGAGCCTGACCGGCACCTTCGACGTCGCCGCGGCCGACGCCGTCGACGGCGACGAGCCCCGCCACCTCACCGCGAACCTGGTGGCGCTGGACGACAGCCGCATCGCCACCGGCCGCGACTTCGACGCCGACACCGGCGCGGTGGCCAGCAACGTGGTGCACCTGGACGAGGCCGGTGCCCGGGGGCTGGCCGCCCGGCTGGAGAACACCCAGGTCAGCGTCACCCGGGTCGACGAGAAGCGGTACACCCGCCGTCCCTACGCCCCGTTCACCACCTCGACGCTGCAGCAGGAGGCCGGCCGCAAGTTCGGCTGGTCCTCCCAGCAGGTCATGCGCACCGCCCAGCGGCTGTACGAGAACGGGCACATCACCTACATGCGCACCGACTCGACGAACCTGTCGGAGACGGCGCTGCGGGCGGCCCGCACCCAGGCCCGCGAGCTCTACGGCGACGCCTTCGTCCCGGCCGAGGCGCGGCACTACTCCAAGAAGGCCAAGGGCGCCCAGGAGGCGCACGAGGCGATCCGGCCCGCCGGTGACTCCTTCCGCACGCCCGGGCAGCTCGCCGGGCAGCTGGCCCGCGAGGAGTTCCGGCTCTACGAGCTGATCTGGCAGCGCACCGTGGCCTCCCAGATGGCCGACGCGGTCGGCCAGACGGTCACCATCCGGCTGGCCGGGCGGTCCACGACCGACGAGGTGGCCGAGTTCTCCGCCAGCGGGCGCACCATCACCTTCCCGGGCTTCCTGCGCGCCTACGTCGAGGGCAAGGACGAGGGCGCCGCGGGCGACGACGCCGAGGCCGACGACTCCGAGCGCCGGCTACCCCGGGTCGAGCGCGGCCAGGTGCTCGACACCGCGAAGCTCGACGCCAAGGGCCACACGACGAGCCCGCCGGCCCGCTACACCGAGCCCAGCCTGACGAAGGCGCTGGAGGAGCTCGGCATCGGCCGGCCCTCGACCTACGCCTCGATCATGCAGACCATCCAGGACCGCGGGTACGTGTGGAAGAAAGGGTCCGCGCTGGTCCCGACCTTCATCGCCTTCGCGGTGGTGAACCTGCTCGAGCAGCACTTCGCGGCCCTGGTCGACTACGACTTCACCGCCTCCCTGGAGGGCGAGCTCGATGAGATCGCCGGCGGCACGCTGCGCCGGGTGGACTGGCTGACCGAGTTCTACTTCGGCGGCGGCGGTGGTCACGCCGGCGGCATCGCGGCCTCGGGCGGGCTGAAGTCGGTGGTCGGTCAGCGGCTGGAGGAGATCGACGCCCGCGGGGTGAACTCGATCCCGCTCAAGGCCACCGGCCCGGCCGGAGAGCCGGTCATGGTCCGGGTCGGCCGGTACGGGCCGTACCTGCAGGCCGGCGGGGACGACGGCGCCCGGGTCTCCATCGCCGACGACATCGCCCCCGACGAGCTCACCGCCGAGAAGGTGCGCGAGCTGCTGGAGGCGCCGTCGGGCGACCGCGAGCTGGGCACCGACCCGGAGTCCGGGCACACCGTCGTGGTGAAGGCCGGCCGGTACGGCCCCTACGTGACCACCGTGGTGCCCGAGGGCAGCAAGGAGTCCCCGCGCACGGGCAGCCTGTTCAAGACCATGCAGCCCGAGTCGGTCACCCTCGAGGACGCCCTCAAGCTCCTCAGCCTGCCCCGCACCGTGGGCAAGGCCGAGGACGGCGAGGAGATCCAGGCGCTCAACGGTCGGTACGGGCCCTACCTCAAGAAGGGCACCGACTCCCGCTCGATCGAGAGCGAGGAGAAGCTCTTCACCACCACGCTGGACGAGGCGCTGGCGATCTTCGCCCAGCCCAAGCAGCGCGGGCGCGCGGCGGCCAAGCCGCCGCTGGCCGAGCTCGGCCCGGACCCGGTCACCAACGGCCTGGTGACGGTGCGCGAGGGCCGGTTCGGCCCCTACGTGACCGACGGGGAGTCCAACGCCAGCCTGCGCAAGGGCGACGACCCGCTGACCATCACCCTCGAGCGGGCCGCCGAGCTGCTGGTCGACCGCCGCGAGCGGGCGCCGGTGAAGAAGAAGGCGACCAAGAAGGCCGCCGCGAAGAAGGCCCCGGCCAAGAAGTCCACGGCGGCGAAGAAGACCACCGCGAAGACGACGGCGAAGGCCACGACCGCCAAGAAGACGACGACCACCCGGAAGACCGCCACGAAGGCGGCCGCCCGGACCACGACCAGCGGCGAGGGCGTCGTCCCGGCCGGCAGCTGACCACAGGGAGACGCCCGTGACCGGGGACCTCGAGCCCACCACCTGGGACGCCCGGCGGACCTCCTTCGGGTCCGTCGCGGCGGAGTACGCCCAGCTCCGGCCGGGGTACCCGGCCGACGCGGTGGCCTTCCTGCTGGGGGAGGCGCCGCGGCGGGTGCTGGACCTGGGGGCGGGCACCGGCCTGCTCACCGACCAGCTGCTGGCCGCCGGGCACGAGGTGGTCGCCGTCGACCCGTCGGCGGACATGCTGGCCCAGCTCACCGCCCGGCACCCCCACGTCGAGGCCGCCGTCGGGGGAGCGGAGCAGATCCCGCTGCCCGACGGCAGCGTGGACGCCGTGGTCGCCGGCCAGGCCGCGCACTGGTTCGACCCGCCGCGGGCCGCGCCGGAGCTGCGCCGGGTGCTGGCGCCCGGCGGGGTGGTCGGGTTCGTGTGGAACGTCCGCGACGAGACCGTGCCGTGGATCGCCGCGCTGGGCGCGGAGCTCGCCGAGGAGGCGCGCGGCCACGAGGCCGACCAGGGCGTCGTGGGCCGGTTCGCCGCCCAGCTGCCGGCCGACGTGGTCGAGCACGTCTCCCGGGTGGTGCAGCGGCTGACCCCCGAGCAGGTCGTCGCCGGCATCGGCACCCGCAGCTACGTGGCCACCATGACCCCGCCGGACCGGACGGCGTTCCTGGACCGGCTGCGCACCCTGCTCGCCGAGCACCCCGACACCGCCGGCCGGACCGAGCTCGAGCTGCCCCACGCCACCCACTCGGTCCGGCTGACCCCGCGCTGACCCTGCGCTGACCTCGGACCTGTCGGACCCCGCCGGTACCGTGGGCGCCGTGGCCGGGGGTGGGGTGTTCATCGCCTTCGAGGGCGGTGAGGGTGCCGGCAAGTCCACCCAGGTCCAGCGGCTGCACGGCTGGCTGACCGAGCAGGGGATCGCCGCCCGCACCACCCGCGAACCGGGTGCCACCGGCATCGGCGGCACCCTGCGCTCGATCGTGCTGGACCCGGCCAACACCCAGCTGTCCCCGCGGACCGAGGCCCTGCTCTACGCCGCCGACCGCGCCCAGCACGTGCACGAGGTGCTCTCCCCGGCCCTGGCCGCCGGCGAGGTGGTGGTCACCGACCGGTACGTCGACAGCTCGCTGGCCTACCAGGGCGCCGGTCGCACCCTGGAGCCGGCCGAGGTCCGGTCGATCTCCCGCTGGGCGACCGAGGGGCTGACCCCCGACCTGACCGTGCTGCTGGACCTGCCGCCGGAGACCGGGCTGGCGCGCGCCCGGGGCCGGGCGGCGGCCGACCGGCTGGAGGGCGAGTCCGTCGGGTTCCACCAGCGGGTGCGGGCCACGTTCCTGCAGCTGGCCGGTGCCGAGCCCGCCCGCTACCTGGTGCTGGACGCCACGGGGTCGCCCGACGACCTCGCCGACGCCGTCCGCGTGCGGGTGGCCGAGCTGCTGGCCGGCCGGCCGTGACCGAGCTCCCCGACGGGGTGTGGACCGACGTCGTCGGCCAGCCGGTCGTGGTCGCCGAGCTCAAGCAGGCGGTCGCGCACCCGGCGTCGATGACGCACGCCTGGCTGTTCACCGGGCCGCCCGGCTCGGGCCGGTCGGTGGCCGCGCGCGCCTTCGCCGCCGCCCTGCAGTGCCCGGCCGGCGGGGACGGCACCTGCCACGCCTGCACCACCGCGCTGCGGGGCACGCACGCCGACGTCCGGGTGGTCGTGCCCGAGGGGCTGTCGATCGGGGTGGCCGAGGTCCGCGAGCTGGTCCGGATGGCCGGCCGGGCGCCGTCCCAGGGGCGCTTCCAGGTGGTCATCGTCGAGGACGCCGACCGGATGACCGAGCAGGCGTCCAACACCGTGCTGAAGATGCTCGAGGAGCCCCCGCCGCGGACGGTGTTCCTGCTCTGCGCCCCGTCGCTGCACCCCGACGACGTCCCGGTGACCATCCGCTCGCGCTGCCGGGTGGTGCCGCTGCGCACCCCACCGGCCGAGGCCGTCGCCGAGGTGCTGGTCCGCCGGGACGGCGTCGACCCGACGCTGGCCGCCTGGTCGGCCGCCGCGGCGGGCGGGCACGTGGGCCGGGCCCGCCGGCTGGCCCGCGACGAGGACGCCCGCGCCTCCCGCAAGGCGGTGCTCGACGTGCCGCTGGCGCTGGTCAGCCTGGCCGCCTGCCTGCAGGCCGCCGACCACCTGGTCGCCGCGGCGAAGGACGAGTCCGACCGGACGACGGCGGCCACCGACGGTGCGGAGACCGAGGCGGTGAAGGCCTCCCTGGGCGTGGGCGCCCGCGGTCCCGGGGTGGCCGCGGCCAGCCGGGGCGCGGGCCAGCTCAAGGAGCTGGAGAAGCGGCAGAAGTCCCGCGCCACCCGGGTCGGGCGGGACTCGCTGGACCGCGCCCTGGTCGACCTCGCCGCGTTCTACCGGGACGCGCTGCTGATCGCCGCTGTGCGCGGGCAGATGGACCGGGTGCCGCACCTCAACCACCCCGACCGGCAGGCCGACGCCCTGGAGCTGGCCCGCAAGATCGGCACGGAGGGGGCGCTGCGCCGGATCGACTCGGTGCTGGCCGCACGCACGGCCCTGGAGCAGGCGGTCAAGCCGCAGATCGCCATCGAGGCGATGTGCGTGGCCCTCCGGCTGCCCGCCTGACACCCCGGCACCGGTGCGTCGGCGACCGCCGGGGGTCCCGTAAGCTCTGCGGAGCAGCACGCCGCCTTAGCTCAGTCGGTAGAGCATCTCACTCGTAATGAGAAGGTCGTCGGTTCGATTCCGACAGGCGGCTCCACCCTCCCCGGTCACCGCGCCAGCAACGCCGCGCGGAGCGTCCCGAGCACGAAGTCCCCGTAGGCCGCCGCCGTCCAGCCGCGCCGGGTGACCAGCAGGTCGTACAGCTCGGCCGCGGTGCAGGTCCAGAGCACGTCGCGGACCCGCTCGACGTCCCCCGGCACACCGAGGGCCAGCAGGTGCCGGGCCAGCCCGGTCATGCCGGCCAGCCGCTCCCGGTCGGCCTTGGCCAGCACCTCCGCCGCCCCGCCGTCGGCGGACGCGGCCGCCCGGGCCGCGACGAGCAGGGGCGCCACCCGCTGCTGCACGCCGACGGCCACCGCGACGTACCCGGCCAGCACCGCGCCCGGGTCGGTCTCCTGCGCCAGCGCGGTGACCGCGGGCCGGCGGGCCATCGGGACGTCCGCTTCGTCGCCGGCCAGCGCGACGTCCAGGACGGCGGCCAGCAGCGCCGCCCGCCCGCCGACGTTCTTGTAGACGAACTCGGCCGACACCCCCGCCGCCGCGGCCACCGCCGGGACCGTGGTCGCCGGGTACCCCTCGGCCAGCAGCAGGTGCCGCGCGGCGTCCACCACGACGCGGCGGGTGGCGGCTGCGCGCTCCCGCCGGGCCGAGGCGTCGTAGCGCCGCTTGACCGGCTCACTCATCGGGGAAAGACTCCTGTATCGGATACGGGGATCCGTCCCAGAATAGTCAGGAGCCGTCGTGCTGGTCCTCCTCGCCGCGGTCGCGGCCGCGCTGCACGCCATGTCGGCGGGCATCCACCTGTTCGGCGTCGCCGCCCTGAACCCCACCTGGCGCGAGCTCGACGGGCCGGCCTACGTGCTGGTCAAGCAGGCCGCGGACCGCCGGTTCCCGATGCTCATGCGGCCGTTCACCCTGCTCGGGCTGGTGGCGGTGGTCGCCCTGGCCGTGGTCGCCACGGTCGCCGGCGAGCAGCCGGCCGGGGCGCTGGCGTCGGCGGGCGCGGTGGCGGCAGTCGTCGGGCTGGTCGCCGTCGTGCGCGGCGACCTGCCGATCAACCAGCGCATGGCCACCTGGTCCGCGGCCGACCTGCCGGCGGACTGGCAGGAGGAGCGCCGGCGGTGGGAGCGGTGGTTCGCCGTCCGGACGGCGGCCGCCTCGGTCGCCGCGGTCGCCTGCCTCGCGGCCCTGGCCACCCTGGGCGGTCAGAGCTGACTGCCGTAACGTCCGCCGCATGACGCTCCCCGACGTGCTGCGCGGCCGGCTGACGCTGCCGGCCATCGCCTCGCCGATGTTCATCGTGTCCGGTCCCGACCTGGTGGTCGCCCAGTGCGCCGCCGGCGTCGTCGGCTCCTTCCCGGCGCTCAACGCCCGCCCGGCGGCCCAGCTGGGTGACTGGCTGACCGAGATCGACGAGCGGCTGGCCGCCGCGGCCGCCACCGGGGCCACCGTCGCCCCGTACGCGGTCAACCAGATCGTGCACCGCTCCAACGACCGGCTCGAGGCCGACGTGGCGATGTGCGTCGAGCACGAGGTGCCGATCGTGATCACCTCGCTGGGCGCCCGGGCCGACGTCTACGACGCGGTGCACTCCTACGGCGGCATCGTGCTGCACGACGTCATCGACGACCGGTTCGCCCACAAGGCGATCGAGAAGGGCGCCGACGGCCTGATCGCCGTCGCCGCCGGGGCCGGCGGGCACGCCGGGACGACGTCGCCGTTCGCGCTGGTCCGGGAGATCCGCCGCTGGTTCGACGGCCCGCTGGCGCTCTCGGGCGCCATCGCGCACGGCAGCTCGGTGCTCGCCGCGCAGGCCGCCGGGGCGGACCTGGCCTACATCGGCTCGGCGTTCCTGGCCACCACCGAGGCCCGCGCCGCCGAGGGCTACAAGCAGATGGTGGTGGACAGCTCGGCGTCCGACATCGTCTACAGCAACCTGTTCACCGGCGTGCACGGCAACTACCTGTCCGGCTCGATCGTCGCCGCGGGCCTGGACCCGGCCGACCTGCCGACCTCGGACCCCTCGTCGTCTCCGGTGCGCTCGGTGCGGCCGATCAGGCCGGCGGGATCGTGCTCAGTGGTGCTTGGAGGCGTTCTTGGCCCGCTCGAACGAGGCGTTGATCTCCGCCTCGGCCTCGGCGAGACCGACCCAGTTGGCGCCCTCGACGCTCTTCCCGGGCTCGAGGTCCTTGTAGGTCTCGAAGAAGTGCTGGATCTCCAGGCGGTCGAACTCCGACACGTCGGTGATGTCCTTGAGGTGGGCCATCCGGGGGTCGGTGGCCGGCACGGTGAGGACCTTGTCGTCGCCACCTGCCTCGTCGGTCATCCGGAACATGCCGATGGCTCGGCAGGTGATGAGGCACCCGGGGAACGTCGGCTCCTCCAGGAGCACCAGGGCGTCCAGCGGGTCACCGTCCTGACCCAGGGTCTCCTCGATGTACCCGTAGTCCGCCGGGTACCGCGTCGAGGTGAACAACATCCGGTCCAGCCGGATGCGTCCAGTGGCGTGGTCCAGCTCGTACTTGTTCCGCTGGCCCTTGGGGATCTCTACCGTCACGTCGAACTGCACCGACGTAGTGTGGCCCACGCCCGGCGCCCGTGGGACGTCGAGGGTCGTGGATCCATGGGGGAGGGGCCATCGCGAGCGCTCCGGCGAGCCCCGTGGTGGTCACCGCGAAGCCCCGACCGCGGTGGCGGCGGCGGGTCTGGCAGCTGCTGGTCGCGCTCTGCGTGGTGGCCGCGCTGGGGGCCGGCGCCTTCCTGCTGGCCACCCACGAGGACGCCGACCCCGACGCGGTGGCCGCCGTCCCGTCCGACGCGGTCGCCGTCCCCGACGCGGTGCTGCCCGAGCTGACCGGCCCGGCCCCGGTGCTCGCCGCGCTGCCCGCCGAGGCCCCGGCGCCCACCGCCGCGGGCCTGCAGGCGGTGCTGGCCCCGCTGCTGGCCGCGCCGGCGCTGGGCAGCGGGTTGTCGGCCGAGGTCGTCGACGTCGCCACCGGCGCCGTGCTGCTGGACACCGACGCGGCCGACCCCGGCACCCCGGCCTCGACCGCCAAGCTGCTCACCGGGCTCGCCGTGCTCACCACGCTGGGACCCGACGCCACCCTCGCCACCACCGTCGTCGCCGGGGCGGCCCCCGGCGAGGTGGTCCTGGTCGGCGGCGGCGACCCGACGCTGTCCACCACCGCGCCCTCGCTGAGCTACCCGGGCGCGGCCACCGTCGCCGACCTGGCCGCCCAGGTGCAGGCCGCGCTGGCCGGGGCCGCCGTCACCTCCGTCGTCGTCGACAACTCGCTGTTCACCGGACCGCTCACCGCGCCGGGGTGGGGCTCGGAGGATGCCCCGTCCACCTACGCCGCCCCGGTCACCGCCACCGCCGTCGACGGCGCGCGGGTGACCCCGGGGCAGAGCCAGCGCAGCGGCCAGCCAGGGACCGACGCCGGGCTGGCGCTGGCGGCTGCGCTCGGCGCCCCCGGCGCGGCCGTGTCCCTGGGGACGGCGCCGGTCGGGTCCGCCGTGCTGGGCACCGTCCGCTCCGCCCCGGTCGAGCGGCTGGTCGAGCAGGCGCTCACCGCCTCGGACAACCTTCTGGCCGAGACCCTGGCCCGCCAGGTCGCCCTCGCCACCGGTGCGGACCCCAGCTTCACCGGGTCCGCGGCCGCCGTCGCCGCCGCCGTGCAGGGGGCCGGGTTCACCACCGCGGGGCTCACCCTCACCGACGGCAGCGGGCTGTCGGGCACCGACCAGGTGCCCGCGCGGCTGCTGGTCGACGTCCTGGAGGCCGCCGCCGACGGGTCGGTCGCCGGGACCGGGGCGCTGCTGTCCGGGCTGCCGATCGCCGGGTACACCGGCACGCTCGCCGACCGCGGGGACGCCGACCCGGCCACCGCCCCCGGCACCGTGCGGGCCAAGACCGGCACCCTGGCCACGACCAGCGCGCTGGCCGGGGTGGTGGTGACCGAGGACGGCCGCCTGCTGGCCTTCGCCCTGCTCGCCGACGGCACCCCGGGGAACGTGGTCGCCGCCGAGGCCGCCCTCGACGCGGTCGCCTCGGCGATGGCCGGCTGCGGCTGCCGCTGACCCGCCGCTGCACCGTGCCGGGGGGCCGTACGGTGGGCCGATGAGCAGCTCGCTGGTCGACTGGGACCTCGCCGGACGCACGGCCCGCCGGCTGAGCAGCTCGGGGCCGGCGACCACCCGCGACGAGGCCGCCGCCGTCGTCCGCGAGCTGCAGGAGTGCGCCGCCACCGCGGTCGCCCACGTGGAGCAGCTCACCGGCCTGGTCCCGGCCGCGGGCGCCCCGTCCCCGGTCACCGCCGTCGTCGACCGGGGCGGCTGGGTCGACGCCAACACCGCCGGCATGGCCGCGCTGCTGGATCCGCTCACCGAGGCCCTGCAGGACAAGGCCGGCAAGGCTCCCGGCGCCCTGACCCGGGCGGTCGGCGGCCGGGTCACCGGGCTGCAGGCCGGCGGCGTGCTGGCGTTCGTGTCGTCCAAGGTGCTGGGCCAGTACGAGGTGTTCGGCACCGGCGGCCGGTTGCTGCTGGTCGCCCCCAACATCGTCGAGGCCGAGCGCCGGCTGGGCGTCGACCCGCACGACTTCCGCATGTGGGTCTGCCTGCACGAGGTCACCCACCAGCTGCAGTTCACCGCCGTCCCCTGGCTGCGCGGCTACCTGGAGGCGCAGGTCACCGAGTTCGTGCGGGCCAGCGACCTGGACCCGGCGGTGCTGCGCGAGCGGCTGCGCGACGTGGTGACCAGCCTCTCCGACGCCGTGCGCGGCAAGCCGGTCGAGGGCGACGCGCCCGGTGGGCTGATGGCGCTGGTCGCCGACCCCGCCCAGCAGGCCGTGCTGGACCGGGTGACCGCGGTGATGAGCCTGGTCGAGGGGCACGCGGAGTTCGTCATGGACGGCGTCGGCCCCGACGTCGTCCCCTCGGTCCGCACGCTGCGCAAGCGATTCGGCCAGCGGCGCAAGGGCACCGGACCGCTGGACCGGGTGCTGCGCCGGCTGCTCGGCCTGGAGCAGAAGATGCAGCAGTACGCCGACGGCCGGCACTTCGTCGCCGGCGTGGTCGAGCGCGTGGGCATGGAGGCGTTCAACACGGTGTGGACGTCGCCGGGCACCCTGCCGCGCAAGGAGGAGCTCACCGACCCCCAGCGCTGGGTCGACCGGGTCCTCACCCCCTACTGACCCGTGGGCGGACCCGATCCCGCGGTCGCCGCCGTCCGCTCCGCGGTCCGGCCCGGTCTCACCGCCGGCCCGGCGGCCGGCCCGGTGCTGGTCGCCTGCAGCGGGGGAGCCGACTCCCTGGCCCTGGCCGCGGCGGTCGCCTTCGAGGCACCCCGCGCGGGCGTGCCGGCCGGCGCGGTGACCGTCGACCACGGCCTGCAGGCCGGCTCGGCCGACCGGGCCGCCGCCACGGCGCAGCTGCTGCGCGGGCTCGGCCTGGACCCGGTGCTGGTGCGCACCGTCGAGGTGGGGACGGCGGGGGGCCCGGAGGGCGCGGCGCGGGAGGCCCGGTACGCCGCGCTCATCGCGGCGGCGCACGAGCACGGGGCCCGGATCGCGCTGGGCCACACCCGCGACGACCAGGCCGAGACCGTGCTGCTGGGCCTGGGGCGGGGGAGCGGACCCCGCTCGCTGGCCGGCATGGCGACCTGGCGCCCGCCGCTGTGGCGCCCGCTGCTGGACGTCGACCGGGCCACCACCCGGGCGGCCTGCGCGGCGCAGGGCCTGCCGGTCTGGGACGACCCGCACAACACCGACCCGGCCTACACCCGGGTACGGCTGCGCACCGAGGTGCTGCCGCTGCTGGAGGAGGTGCTCGGCGGCGGGGTGGCCCGGGCGCTGGCCCGCACCGCCGCGATGGTCCGCGAGGACGTCGAGGCCCTCGACGACCTGGCCCGGCTGCCCGACCCGGCCGACTGCACCGCGCTGGCCGCGCTGCCGCCCGCGCTGCGCCGCCGGGTGCTGCGCGGGTGGCTGCTGGAGCAGGGGGTGGCCGACCTCGCCGCGGTGCACCTGCACGCCGTGGACGCCCTGGTGGTCGCCTGGCGCGGCCAGGGCCGGGTGGACCTCCCCGGCGGTGCGGGCGTCGTCCGGGCGTCTGGCAGGCTTGCGCTGCAAGGCCCCCCTGCGCCCCTGCGCACACCCCCGAGCGAGGAGCCCCACCCGTGAGCGAGACACCCAGCGGCCCCCTGGGTCCCGACCACGGCTACGGCCCCGACATCGACCACGTCCTGCTGTCCGAGGAGCAGATCGCGGGCAAGATCCGCGAGTTGGCCGACCGGATCGCCGTGGACTACGCCGGCCGCGAGGTGCTGCTGGTCGGGGTGCTCAAGGGCGCCGTGCTGTTCATGAGCGACTTCGCCCGGGCGCTGCAGCTGCCCACCCAGATGGAGTTCATGGCCGTCTCCTCCTACGGGTCGGCCACCAGCTCCTCGGGCATCGTCCGGATCCTCAAGGACCTGGACCGGGACATCACCGACAAGCACGTGCTGGTGCTCGAGGACATCATCGACTCGGGCCTGACGCTGTCCTGGCTGCTGAAGAACCTGGGCTCGCGCGGCCCGGCGAGCCTCGAGGTGTGCGCCCTGCTGCGCAAGCCCGACGCGGTCAAGGTCGACGTGCCGGTGAAGTACGTGGGCTTCGAGATCCCCAACGAGTTCGTCGTCGGGTACGGCCTGGACTACGCCGAGCGGTACCGCGACCTGCCCTACATCGCCACGCTGAAGCCCGAGGTCTACAGCAGCTGAGGGCCTCACCCGTGCAGGGTGCGACCAGCGTCTGAGCAGCGGGCGCACAGGGTTTCCCGTGTACCGTCGGCCGGACGACGTCGCCCCTCGCGACGCACCAGACCTCGGGTCGCGCGGCGTCCCCGGACGAGCAGGAGGGTCGACGGGCATCCCGGGGCATCCCCGGCCGCCCGGCATCGGTACATGGAACGTAAGAAGATCTTCCGGTCGGTCTGGTTCTGGGTCGCGCTCGTCGTGTTGGTCGTCGCGATCGGCGTCCAGTCCTTCAGCGGTGGCAGCGACTACAAGGAGGTCTCGACCTCCACGGCGCTCGCCCAGTTCTCCGACGACAACGTCGCCAGCGTCACCATCAACGACCGCGAGCAGACCCTCGACATCGACCTCCAGCAGCCCGTGGACGGCGAGTCCAAGATCACCGCCTACTACCCGGCGGGTGCGGACTCCCAGATCTACGACCTGGTCAGCGGTGCCGACGCGGACTCCGGCGGGACGTCGGACAGCGGGGTCGACTTCGACACCAACGTCACCCAGGACAACGTCCTGACGTCGATCCTGATCAGCTTCCTGCCGTTCCTCATCATCCTGGGCCTGCTGTTCTGGCTGTTCAGCTCGATGCAGGGCGGCGGCCGCGGCGTCATGGCCTTCGGCAAGTCCAAGGCCAAGGCGGTCAGCAAGGACACCCCGAAGACCACGTTCGCCGACGTCGCCGGCGCCGACGAGGCGATCGAGGAACTCCACGAGATCAAGGACTTCCTGCAGAACCCGGTCAAGTACCAGGCGATCGGCGCGAAGATCCCCAAGGGCGTGCTGCTGTTCGGGCCCCCCGGCACCGGCAAGACCCTGCTGGCCCGGGCGGTCGCCGGCGAAGCCGGGGTGCCGTTCTACTCGATCTCCGGCTCGGACTTCGTCGAGATGTTCGTCGGCGTCGGCGCCAGCCGGGTCCGCGACCTGTTCGAGCAGGCCAAGACCAACGCCCCGGCGATCATCTTCATCGACGAGATCGACGCCGTCGGCCGGCACCGCGGCGCCGGCATGGGCGGCGGGCACGACGAGCGCGAGCAGACCCTCAACCAGATGCTGGTCGAGATGGACGGCTTCGACGTCAAGGGCGGGGTCATCATGATCGCCGCCACCAACCGGCCCGACATCCTGGACCCCGCGCTGCTGCGCCCGGGTCGCTTCGACCGGCAGATCGCCGTCGACCGGCCCGACCTGCTCGGCCGCGTCGCCGTCCTCAAGGTGCACGCCACCGGCAAGCCGCTGGCCGACGACGTGGACCTGGAGACCCTGGCCCGCCGGACGCCGGGCTTCACCGGTGCCGACCTCGCCAACGTGCTCAACGAGGCGGCGCTGCTCACCGCCCGGCACGGCGGCACGGTCATCACCGACGCCACCCTCGAGGAGGCGATCGACCGCGTCCTCGCCGGTCCCGAGCGCAAGACCCGGGCGATGAGCGCCAAGGAGAAGAAGGTCACCGCCTACCACGAGGGCGGCCACGCCCTGGTGGCGCACGCGCTGCCCAACCTGGACCCGGTGCACAAGGTGACGATCCTGCCGCGCGGCCGGTCGCTGGGCCACACCCTGGTGCTGCCCACCGAGGACAAGTACACCCAGACCCGCTCGGAGATGATCGACTCCCTCGCCTACGCGCTGGGCGGCCGGGCGGCCGAGGAGCTCGTCTTCCACGAGCCGACCACCGGTGCCGGCAACGACATCGAGAAGGCCACCGCGATGGCCAAGTCGATGGTCACCGAGTACGGCATGAGCGCCAAGCTCGGCGCGGTCAAGTACGGCAGCTCGGACGCCGAGCCCTTCATGGGCCGGGACATGGGCTCGCGGCCGGGCTACTCCGAGGCCGTCGCCGCCGACATCGACGCCGAGGTGCGCGCCCTCATCGAGGCCGCGCACGACGAGGCCTGGGAGATCCTGGTCGAGCACCGGCACGTGCTGGACAGCCTCGTCCTCGAGCTCATCGAGAAGGAGACGCTGACCAAGGACGACATGGCGCGGATCTGCGCCGGGGTCGTCAAGCGGCCCAACCTCGCGCCCTACAACGGCTTCGGCAAGCGGACGCCGAGCGACCGGCCGCCCGTGCTGACCCCGGCCGAGCAGTCCCGGGGCAACGGCTCGACAGCCGGGGCGTTCGACGACGAGAAGCCGCTGCCGGTGGGGGACGCCGGCGCACCGCAGTCCCGGTGACCGACCACGCCGTGGACCCAGGCCCCGTGCCGCACGCCGAGGACGGCGTCGACCACGCCCGGGCCGAGGCCGCCGTGCGGGAGCTGCTGATCGCCGTGGGGGAGGACCCCGACCGGCCCGGGCTGCGGGAGACCCCGGCCCGGGTCGCCCGGGCGTACGCCGAGACCTTCGCCGGGCTCCGGCAGGACCCGGCGCAGGTGCTGGCCACCACCTTCGACGAGGACCACGACGAGCTGGTGCTGGTCCGCGACATCGCGCTGTACTCCACCTGCGAGCACCACCTGGTGCCCTTCCACGGGGTGGCCCACATCGGCTACATCCCCGGTGCCGACGGCCGGGTGACCGGGCTGAGCAAGCTGGCCCGGCTGGTCGAGGTGTACGCCCGCCGTCCGCAGGTGCAGGAGCGGATGACCAAGCAGATCGCCGACGCGATGATGGAGGGCCTGCGCCCGCGCGGCGTCATCGTGGTCGTCGAGGCCGAGCACCTGTGCATGGCCATGCGCGGGGTCCGCAAGCCCGGCACCCGCACGCTGACCTCGGCGGTCCGCGGGGTGTTCAAGGAGTCCGCGGCCACCCGCGCCGAGGCGATGAGCCTGGTCCTCGGGCGGTGACGCCGCCCTGCCCCCGGACCCGCCCGTGAGCACCGGGCGCTGCCAGGTGATGGGCGTCCTCAACGTCACCCCGGACTCCTTCTCCGACGGCGGCTGCTTCGCCGACACCCCCAGCGCGGTGGCGCACGGCCTGGCCATGCACGCCGCCGGCGCCGACTGGGTGGACGTCGGCGGTGAGTCCACCCGCCCCGGCGCCGACCGGGTCGCGGCGGCGGAGGAGAGCGCCCGTGTGCTGCCGGTGGTGGCGCAGCTGAGCGCCGCCGGGGTGGCGGTGTCGATCGACACCACCCGCGCGGAGGTCGCCGCCGCCGCGCTGGACGCCGGCGCCCGGCTGGTCAACGACGTCAGCGGGGGGCTCGCCGACGCCGGCATGGCCCGGCTGGTCGCCGAGCGCGGCGTGCCGTGGGTGCTGATGCACTGGCGCGGGCACAGCCGCGAGATGTACGCCGCGGCCCGGTACGGCGACGTCGTGACCGAGGTCTGCGCCGAGCTGACCGCCCGGGTCGAGGACGTCGTCGCCGCCGGCGTGGACCCCGCCCAGCTGCTCCTGGACCCCGGGCTGGGGTTCGCCAAGAACGCCGAGCACAACTGGGCGCTGCTGGCCGGGCTGGACCGGCTGGTGGACCTGGGGTTGCCGCTGCTGGTCGGGGCCTCCCGGAAGACCTTCCTGGGCAGGCTGCTGGCCGGCGCCGACGGCACCCCTCGCCCGGCCGAGGAGCGGGACGCCGCCACGCTGGCCACCACGGTGCTGGCCGCGGAGGCCGGGGCGTGGGGCGTGCGGGTGCACGACGCCGGCCCGTCGGTCGACGCCGTCCGTACCGTGGCCGCCGTCCGCGCCGCCCGTGACCGAGCCCGACCCCGGAGGAACCGTGCCTGACCAGATCGCCGTCCGCGGCCTCACCGCCCACGCCCACCACGGCGTGTACGCCGTCGAGCGCGAGCAGGGCCAGACCTTCCGGGTGGACGCCGTGCTGGACGTGGACACCGCGCCGGCCGCGGCCGACGACGACCTGGCCCGGACGGTGAACTACGCCGAGCTCGCCCAGCAGCTGCACGCGGTGCTGACCGGCGAGCCGGTCGACCTGCTGGAGACCCTCGCGCAGCGGCTGGCCGACGTCTGCCTGGCCAACCCGCTGGTGGACGCCGTGCAGATCACCGTGCACAAGCCCGAGGCCGACCTCGGCGTCCCCTTCGACGACGTCACCGTGACCATCAACCGGACCCGCGGGTGACCCGCGCCGTCCTCTCGCTGGGGGCGAACCTGGGCGACCGGGCCGGCACCCTGCGCACCGCGCTGCGCGCGCTGGTGGGCGAGGGCCTGGTCGCCCGCTCGGTGCTGTACGAGACCCCGCCGTGGGGCCCGGTCGAGCAGCCGCCGTTCCTCAACGCGGTCGCCGTCGTCCGCGGCGAGCGGGACGCCGCCGGCTGGCTGGCGCTGGCCCACGAGCTCGAGGACGCCGCCGGCCGGACCCGGGAGGTCCGGTTCGGGCCGCGGACGCTGGACGTCGACGTGGTCGCCGTGACCGGGGACGACGGTGCCCCCGTGCTCTCCACCGACCCGGAGCTCACCCTGCCGCACCCCCGGGCGCACGAGCGGGCCTTCGTGCTGGTGCCGTGGCTGGCCCTGGACCCGGCCGCCGTCCTGCCCGGGCACGGGTCGGTCCGCGAGCTGCTGGCCGGGCTGCCGGCCGGCGACGTCGAGGGCGTGCAGCGCTGGGAGCAGCTGGCGTGAGACCGGTCAGCCGGCGGGACCTCGTCGTGGTCGCGGTGGGCCTGGCGGTGCTCGGCTGGGTCGTCGTCCGGGCGTTCTACGGGGACCTGCCCGGCCTGCACTGGTGGCAGCCCGTGCCGCTGGCCCTGCTGGGGGCGGCCGAGGGCCTCGGCGCGCGCTCGCTGGCCGCCCGGCTGACCACCGACCGGGACCGCCGGCGCGCGGCCCGCTCCGGCGAGGCGACCGCCCTGGCGCCCGGGCAGCGGTCCCTCGACCCGGTGGAGCCGATGCTGGTCGCCCGGCTCGCCGTGCTGGCCCAGGCCAGCGCCTGGGTGGCCGCCGGGTTCGCCGGGCTGTGGGCCGGTGCGCTGGTCTTCACCCTGTCCCAGGTCGGCCGGTTGGCCGCGGCGTCCGGCGACGCGGTCGCGGCCGGGGTCGGCGTGGGCTGCTCGGCGGCCCTGCTGGCCGGCGCCCTGCTCCTGGAGCGCGCCTGTCGCGTCCCGCCCGAGGACTGACCCCGGGCGGGACGCCGTCGGCTCAGACCAGGGCCGAGCCCGCGGTCTCGGGGACGGCGCCGTCGACCGACCGGCGCAGCGCGGCGTGCAGCGACTCCGGGGTGAGGACGCCGAGGAAGCGGTCGCCGTCGAGCACCGCCACCCAGCCGGCCTCCATCCGCAGCATGATCGCGAACGCGTTCTTCAGCGTGGAGTTCACCGGCACCCAGGCGTCCATCCGGCGGCTCACCTCGCGCACCGTGCCCGCACCCTGGGCGCGGTCCAGGGACAGCCAGCCGTGCAGCGCATCCTGGTCGTCGAGCACCACGGCCCACCGCGCGCCGGTCCGGTCCAGGACCGCGCGGGCGTCGGCGAGCCCGTCGCCGACGTGGACGACCGGCGGGCGCTCCAGGTCCTCGATCTCGATGCCGGTGACGGCCAGCCGCTTGAGCGCGCGGTCCGAGCCGACGAAGTCCGCGACGAACGGGCTGGCCGGCTTGCCCAGCAGCTCGGCCGGGGTGGCGTACTGCTCGACCTTGCCGCCCTCGCTCATCACCGCGATCCGGTCGCCGAGGCGCACGGCCTCCTCGATGTCGTGGGTGACGAAGACGATCGTCTTGCGCACGGTCTCCTGCAGCCGGAGGAACTCCGACTGCAGCCGCTCGCGGACCACCGGGTCGACGGCGGAGAACGGCTCGTCCATCAGCAGGACCGAGGGGTCCGCGGCCAGGGCCCGGGCCACGCCGGCCCGCTGGCGCTGCCCACCGGAGAGCTGGTGGGGGTAGCGGTCGCCGAAGGTGGCCGGGTCCAGCCCGACGGTGCTCAGCAGCTCCTCCACCCGGTCCCGGGTGCGCTTCTTGTCCCAGCCCAGCAGCTTGGGCACCGTCCCGACGTTGGTCCGGATCGACTGGTGCGGGAAGAGCCCGACGTTCTGGATCACGTAGCCGATCCGGCGGCGCAGCTGGGTCGGGTCGACGTCGGTGACGTCGTCGCCGCCGACCAGGATGCGCCCGGTGCTCGGCTCGATGATCCGGTTGATCATCTTCATCGTGGTGGTCTTCCCGCAGCCCGACGGGCCGACCAGGACGGTCAGCTGCCCGGGGGCGAAGGTGAGGTCGAGGGCCTGCACGCCGACCGACCCGTCGGGGTAGACCTTGCTCACGCCCTCGAGGCGGATCTCCTCGGCACCCCCCTGACCAGCGTCAGCGGTGGTGGTGCCGGCAGCGGTGGCAGTAGCGTCCACGCGGTGGCCTTCCTGGTGAGCGCTCGGTGAGCGCAGCGAGCGGTATGGCGGTGCTCGCGGTGGACGCGGCGCCGAACCCGTGGTTCAGCTCCTCGTGGGTGGTCGACAACTGGAGCACCATCATGCCGTTGTTGATCCAGCACATCAGGTTGACCGTCGTCTCGGTGCTGATCGGCGCGCTCATCGCGTTTCCGCTGGCCCTGCTGGCGCGGCGCAGCCGGTTCCTGACCGGGCCGGTCCTGGGGCTGTCGACGCTGGTCTACACGATCCCGTCGCTGGCCATGTTCGCCTTCCTGGCGCCGTTCACCGGCCTGTCCGAGACCACCGTCGCGGTGGGCCTGGTGCTGTACTCGCTGGTGATCCTGGTGCGCAACTTCCTGGCCGGTCTGCAGGCCGTGCCCGCCGACGCCGTCGAGGCCGCGCGCGGCATGGGCTACGGCACCGGCCGGCTGCTGGCGAAGGTCGAGATCCCGCTGGCGCTGCCCTCGATCATGGCCGGCCTGCGGATCGCGACGGTCTCCACCGTCGCGCTGGTCACCGTGGGCGTCGTCGTCGGCCAGGGCGGGCTGGGCCAGATCATCATCGTCAACGGCTTCAGCGCGAACTACTACCGGCCGCCGATCGTCTTCGGCACCCTCGCCTGCGTGGTGCTCGCCCTGGTCGCCGACCAGCTGCTGGCCCTGCTGGAGCGGGTGCTCACCCCCTGGAACCGCACACCCACGGCCGGCCGCCGCGCCGCCGCGACCCCCGCCGAGACCGTGGAGGTGGCCGCGTGAGCGTCATCGGGGACGCCGTCCTCTACCTCAACGACCCGGTCAACTGGACCCGCCCGCGCGGGATCCTCGACCTGGCCGGCCAGCACCTGCAGATCGCCGGCCTCGCGCTGGGCATCGGGCTGGTCATCGCCGTCCCGCTGGCGGTGGTGCTCGGGCACACCGGTCGCGGCGGCGCCCTCACCGTCGGTCTGGCCAACGTCTCCCGCGCGGTGCCGACGCTGGCGATCCTGACGATCTTCGCGGTGACCCCCATCGGGTTCACCATCTGGGCACCGGTCATCGCGCTGGCCGTCTTCGCCATCCCGCCGATCCTGGCCAACACCTACGTCGGCTTCCGCGAGGTCGACCGGGACGTCGTGGAGTCCGCCCGGGCGATGGGCATGAGCGAGCGCCAGGTGGTGCTGCGGGCCGAGCTGCCCCTCGCCGTCCCGCTGATGATGACCGGCATCCGGACGGCGGCCGTCCAGGTCGTGGCCACCGCGACGCTGGCCGCGCTGCTGGGCGGCGGCACCCTCGGGTCGGTGATCCGGACCGGGTTCGCCCGCCAGGACAACGGGGTGGTCATCGCCGGCGCGCTGCTGGTCGCGCTGCTGGCGCTGCTCACCGAGGTGCTGCTGGCCGTGGTCACCTGGGTGGTCACGCCCGGCCAGAAGCAGCTGCCCTTCACCCGGGGCCGCTCCCGCCGTCCGGTGGACGAGCCGGTCGACCTGCCCGCCGTCGACGGCCGCGACGAGCTGGTCGGGGCCGGCACCCGCACCTAGGTCACAGCTCGGCAACGGTGCTTTGCACAGGTCGGGCGGGGCGAGTTCAGTTGTGAGCTGCGGGAGTCCTCCCGCCAGACACGCGTCGCCTCCAGACCTGGGGGCGCGGGACACAGAAGGCGGACCCATGCGCACCAGCGCCCGCACAGCAACCATCACGTTCGCCGTCGCCACGGTGCTCGCCACCGCCGCCTGCGGGGAGTCCGGCTCCTCGGGCACCAGCACCGGCGGGGGCGGCGAGGCCTCCGGGGAGGCCTGCGCGCCGATCGCCGGCGACCAGCTCGTCGTCCTCGAGGACGACAAGGGCCTGCAGGCCGTGGACAACATCATCCCGGCCATCAACTCCGCCTACGCCGGCAGCAACCCCGGCGTGCTCGACGTGCTCAGCTCCATCTCCTCGGTGCTGACCACCGAGGACCTGGTGGCGCTGAACTCCGGCGTGGACATCGAGCGGAAGTCCGCCGAGGACGTCGCGGCGGCCTACGTCGAGGAGCAGGGCCTGGGGGCCGACGCCGCGGCCGGCACCGGCACCGTGCGGGTCGGGGCCGCGGGCTTCACCGAGAGCCAGATCCTCGCCAACGTCTACGCCGACACCCTGACCGCCGCCGGCTACACCGCCACGGTGCAGACCGTGGGTCAGCGCGAGACCTACCTGCCGGCCCTCCAGAGCGGCGAGTTCGACGTCTTCCCCGAGTACGTGGGCACGCTGACCGAGTACCTGGACGGCAACCCCGACGAGGCCGTCGCCAGCGCCGACCTGGACGCCACCGTCGAGGCGCTCCGCCCGCTGGGCGACGCGGTCGGCCTGACCTTCGGCGAGCCGGCCGAGGCCGCCGACGAGAACGCCTTCGCCATCACCACCACGCTGCAGGACGAGCTGGGCGGCATCACCACGCTGTCCGAGCTGGCCGACGCCTGCTCCGACGGCTCGCTGGTGCTCGGCGGCACCCCGGAGTGCCCGACGCGGCCCTTCTGCCAGCCCGGCCTCGAGGAGACCTACGGCTTCACCTTCGCCCAGGTGAACGACTACGACCTCGGTGCCCCGACGAACAACGCCCTCAAGCAGGGCGAGATCTCCCTGGCGCTGGCCCTGTCCACGGACCCGGTCTTCGCCCAGTAGGAGAAGGACCTGGCTGCCCCCCACGACGCGCTCCGCACGCCGCGGGTCCCTGCAGCCAGGCCGTTCCAGCACGTTCGTCGAGGCGGGCACCCGGACGGGGTGCCCGCCTCGCGGCGTTCCCGGGGGCTAACGGTTCGGTCACGGTGTCCCGTGGGATTTGCGCTGGTCAGGGCGCACAGGGTTCGCTCAGGAGCCGCGGGACACCTCCCGCCGGACACGCGTCGCCCCCACGTCCGGGGGCGCGGGACACAGAAGGCGGACTCCATGCGCACGCGCGCCCGCATCCTCACCACCACGTTCGCCCTCACCGCGGTGCTGGCCACCGCCGCCTGCGGTGAGTCCGGCTCCTCCGGCAACGGCGGGGGCGGCTCCGACGGCGGCCAGGCCTCCGGCGACACCTGCGCCCCCATCGCCGACGACCAGCTCGTGGTGATGGAGGACGACAAGGAGCTCCAGGCCGTCGACAACATCATCCCGGCGCTGGTGACCTCCTACGCCGAGGCCAACCCCACCGCGATCGAGGCGCTGAACACCGTGTCCTCGGTGCTCACCACCGAAGACCTCGTCGGCCTGAACGCCGCCGTGGACGTCGAGCGCCAGAGCGCCATCGACGCCGCGGCCGCCTACGTCGAGGACAACGACCTCGGCTCGGGCGTCACCGGCAGCGGCGCCGTCACCGTCGGGGCCGCCAGCTTCACCGAGAGCCAGATCCTGGCCAACGTCTACGCCGGTGCGCTGAACAACGCCGGCTTCACCGCCACGGTGCAGACCGTCGGCCAGCGCGAGGCCTACCTGCCCGCCCTGCAGGCCGGTCAGTTCCAGGTCTTCCCGGAGTACGTGGGCACGGTCGCCGAGTACCTGGACGGCAACCCCGACGAGGCCGTCGTCTCCGGTGACCTGGACTCCAGCGTCGAGACCCTGCGCAGCCTGGGCACCCCCGCCGGCCTGACCTTCGGCGAGCCGGCCGAGGCCGAGGACAGCAACGCCTTCGCCATCACCAAGGCGCTGCAGGACGAGCTGGGCGGCATCACCACGATGTCCGAGCTGGCCGAGGCGTGCTCGGACGGCTCGCTGATCCTGGGCGCCACCCCCGAGTGCCCGACCCGGCCGTTCTGCCAGATCGGGCTCGAGGACGTCTACGGCTTCCAGTTCGCCTCGCTCGGCGACTACGACCTGGGTGCCGCGACCAACCAGGCCCTGATCCAGGGCGAGATCTCCATGGCCCAGGTCCTGTCCACGGACCCGATCCTGGCCCAGTAGCGCACGGGACAGTCTGGAACGGCCCCCTCGCAGGGACCCACGGCGTGCGGAGCGCGTCGTGGGGGGCGAGGGGGTCCTTCTAGTACCAGCCGCCCTCGGGCAGCTGCTCGCCGGCGGCGACGACGGCGGCCACCCGGTTGCCGGCCTGGGGGAGCGGGCAGGACCAGCGCGGGTCGTAGGTGCAGCTCGGGTGGTAGGCGAAGTTGAGGTCCACCACCAGCCGGTCGCCGTCCCCGCCCAGGTCGGCGCCCTTGACGGTGTCCAGGAGGTAGCGGCCGCCGCCGTAGGTGGTCGCGCCCGAGGAGCCGTCGTGCAGCGGCAGGAAGAGCCCGCCGGCGTAGCCGCGCAGCCACCAGACGTCCAACCGGCCGACCTCGCCGAGGGTCACCCGCCCGATCCGCTCCATCCCCACCACGCCGTCGTCTGCGGTGGGCAGCTCCAGGCGCTGCGGTGCCGCGTCCTCCAGCGGCACGACGAACCGCATCGCCGGGTCGTAGGGGGCGACCGGGATGCCGGTGAACGCCGTCCGCGCCGAGTCCCCCAACGGGGAGTCCGGGTGGTCGGTGAACAGGGCGTCCCGGCCGGCCCGCCAGGTCGCCCAGCCGGCCGCGGGGTCCTCCGCGGCGCGGGCCTCGGCGTAGAGCGCGTGCACCCGGCGGCGCCAGTCCAGCAGCGTTGTGGTCACCGCCCCCAGCCTGCCAGGGGCGGCCCGGGACGGCGACGCGGTGACCGGGACCGGATCGTCACACACGCCCCGTACCCTCTGGCCCGTGACTGGCGGGCCGGGTGACCTGGGGACGAGTGCTCCACGACCGCGACCGCCGGAGTCCCGCCTGTCCCCGGTCGTGCGGATCGCCGGGCTGGTGCTCGGGTTCGCCCTGGCCATCGCCGCCACGCTGGCGGTCTTCCTCACCGACAACGCGCTCTACCTGCGGCTGGCGGTGATCGCGGTCGCCTGGGCCTTCGTCATCGCGGCGTTCTCGGCCGGGCGGCGCAAGACCGACCAGGCCGTCGCCGAGGGCCGGGAGAACCAGCTGCGCCAGGCCTACTCGCTGGAGCTGGAGCGGGAGGTCGCCGCCCGCCGGGAGTACGAGCTGAAGCTGGAGAACCAGCTGCGGCGCGAGACCCAGGAGGCGATGCGGGCGGAGATGGACAAGCTCCGGGCCGACCTGGCCTCCCTCGCCGGTCTGCGCGACCAGCTCGTCGGCCTGGGCGAGCTGCAGGCCGACATGGGCCGGCTGCGGCACGAGCTGACCGAGCAGCTGTCCGGCGAGATGCTCGTCGAGCGGATCGTGATGCGCACCCAGTCCATCCGGATGCCGGCCGAGCGGGCCGAGCTGGGTGCCGCGGGCAGCGACGTCATCGACGGCGACGCCGGCACGGGGTGGACCGGCGCGTCCCGGTCCGCCGAGGACGACCTCGTCGCGCGGGTGCAGCCGCCGCCGGTCCCGTCCGCACCGGACCGCCCGGCCGCGGAGCCGCCGTCGCCGTTCGCCTGGCTGGCCCCGCGGGAGCGCCCGGCCGAGCCGCCGTCCCGGCACGCCAGCCCGACCCAGGACGACCGGGTCGCCCGGCCCGACAGCGCCGCCCGGCACGGCACCGCAGAGCAGCCCGCCGTCGTCCAGGTCCCGGCCCGGACCCCGCCGCCCGTGCAGCCGTCCACCCCGCCGGTCGAGCCCCCGCCGGTCGAGCCTGCTCCGCCGGTCCGGGCCGAGCCGGCCAGCGCCGCTGGCCCGGCTACCGAGCTGTGGGCAGCGCCGGAGGCCGAGGCGGCTCCGCACCGTCGCCGGGCGCCGGAGGAGCCGGCCCCGCCGCCGGCCGAGCCCGAGCACGAGCCCGACGTCTTCGAGACCGCCGGTCACCAGCGGCTCACCGAGATCCTGGCCGAGTCGGGGTCGACCGCCGGCGGCGGTCGCCGTCGCCGTCGCTACCGCGAGGACGACGACCCGGGCGAGGACGACGTCCTCGCCCGGGTGCTCAGCTCGTAGCGGTCAGATCGGACCCTGGGACAGCGCGCCGCCGTCCAGGACGAGGGTCTGGCCGGTGACCCACCCGGCGGCGTCGGAGAGCAGGTAGGCGCCGGCCTCGCCGATGTCCTCGGGGACCCCGAGGCGCCCGACGGGGTACTGCCGGGAGACCTCGTCCTCGCGGCCGGTGAACAGCGCCTCGGCGAACCGGGTCTTCACCACGGCCGGGGCCACGGCGTTGACCCGGATGCGCTGCGGGCCGAGCTCGACGGCCAGCTGGGTGGTCAGGTTGACCAGCGCCGCCTTGCTGACGCCGTAGGCGGCGATGCCCTGGCTGGACTTGAGCCCGGCGACCGAGGCCACGATCAGGATCGACCCGCCGTGCTCGCCCAGCCAGGCGCGGTGCGCCTCCTGCACCAGGCCGAGGGTGCCGACCACGTTGGTGTCCAGGATCTTGCGGAAGGCGTCCAGCGGGGTGTCCAGCAGCGGGCCGTAGACCGGGTTGATGCCGACGTTGCCGACCAGGTGGTCCAGGCTGCCGAAGGTCTCGACGGCGGTCCGCACCGCCTCGGCCCGGTGCTCGGGGTCCGCGGCGTTGCCGGCCACGGCGACGGCGACCTCGGGGCCGCCGAGGGACGCCACCGCCTCGGCGAGCGCGTCGGGCTTGCGGGCGGTGAGCACCACCCGGGCGCCGCGGTCGACCAGCGAGCGGGCGATGGCCAGGCCGATGCCGCGGCTGGCGCCGGTCACCAGGGCGGTCCGGCCGGCGAAGGAGGTCGGGTCGGGGCGGGCGGGCGGCGTCGATGCCGCGGCTGCGTCGGTCACAGCCGCACCGTAGCCATCCCCTCCGCAGCTGCACCGGGTGAGTCAGCACACACCGCCCAGGCGTTGCCGGGCGCGTCCGCGGGTAACACACTCGCCACCGACACGACACCCGCGTGGCACACGGCCGCAGCGGGACCGCCGGGTCGACCGCACCACCCGGGTCCTCGACGAGGAGGCCCCGGCATCGCCGACAAGTCCGGTACCCGTCAGGGACTGGAACGAGAGGTGCACCGATGATGCCGTCCCGCCCTGGTCTGCCCCTGCGCGCCGCAGCCCCGAACCCCGGTGCCCCCGCCCGCCTGCGCGTCGGCGTGGTCGGAGCCGGCCGGGTCGGCTCCGTGCTGGGCGCCGCGCTCGCCGCCGCCGGCCACGAGGTGGTCGCCGCCGCGGGCCTGTCCGCCGCCTCCCGGGACCGCGCGCAGCGCCTGCTGCCCGGCGTCCCGCTGCTGCCGGCCGACGAGGTCGTCGCCGCGGCCGACCTGGTCGTCCTGGCCGTGCCGGACGACGCCCTGCCGGGGCTGGTCGCCGGCCTCGCCGAGACCGGCGTCTGGCGCCGCGGCCAGCTGGCCCTGCACACCTCCGGCGCCCACGGGCTGGCCGTCCTGGCACCCGCCCAGGCCGTCGGCGTGCTGGGCCTGGCCCTGCACCCGGCGATGACGTTCTCCGGCGGCCCCGAGGACCTGGACCGCCTGGTCGGCACGCCCTTCGGCATCACCAGCCTGGTCGAGCACCGCGCCGTGGCCGAGACCGTCGTCCTGGAGATGGGTGGCGAGCCCTTCTGGGTCGCCGAGGCCGACCGCGTGCTCTACCACGCAGCGCTGGTCACCGGCGCGAACCACCTGGTCACGCTGGTGGCCGAGGCCGCGGACCTGCTGCGCGCCGCCGGCGTGGACGCCCCGGCCCGGGTGCTGGGTCCGCTGCTCACCGCCGCCCTGGACAACGGGCTGCGCCGCGGCGACGCCGGGTTGACCGGGCCGGTCAGCCGGGGTGACGTCGGAACCGTGGCCGGGCACCTGGCGGCGCTGGCCGAGCGCGCCCCCGACGCCGTCGCCGGGTACGCCGCCATGGCCCGGCGCACCACCGAGCGGGCGCAGGCCGCGGGCCGGCTGCGGGCGCACGAGGCCCAGCCGCTGGTCGACCTGCTCGACGGGGTGGAGGTCCCGTCGTGACGACGGCCGTGGCGGAGACCGCCGCGGAGCTGCGCGAGCTGCTGGCCGGGCTGCCCGGCCCGGTGGTGCTGGTGCCCACCATGGGCGCGCTGCACGAGGGCCACCGCACGCTGGTCCGGCACGCCCGCTCGCTCGGCGGCAGCGTCGTGGTGTCGGTCTTCGTCAACCCGACCCAGTTCGGCCCCGGCGAGGACTTCGACCGCTACCCGCGCACCTGGGACGCCGACCTGGCCGCCCTGGCCGAGGAGGGCGCCGACGTCGTGCTCCACCCCGGCGTCGACGAGGTCTACCCGGCCGGCGCCGTCGGGGTCACCGTGCACCCCGGCCCGCTCGGCGACGTCCTCGAGGGCGCGGTCCGGCCCGGGCACTTCGCCGGCGTGCTGACCGTCGTGGCGAAGCTCTTCGGCCTGGTCCGGCCGGACGTCGCCGTCTTCGGCGAGAAGGACTACCAGCAGCTCACCCTCATCCGGGCCATGGCCCGCGAGCTTGCCCTGGGCGTGCAGGTCGTCGGCGTCCCCACCGTGCGGGAGGACGACGGCATGGCGCTGTCCTCGCGCAACCGGTTCCTCGACCCCGCCCAGCGCACGGCCGCGGCGGCGCTGTCGGCCGCGCTGCGGGCCGGTGCGGCCGCCGGCCCGCAGGGGGCCGCCGCCGTCCTGGCCGCGGCCCGGGCCGTCCTGGCCAGCGCCCCCGACCTGGTCCCGGACTACCTGGCCCTGACCGACCCCGACCTGGGCGCCGAGCCCGGCCCGGGACCCGCCCGCCTGCTGGTCGCCGCCCGCGCCGGCAGCACCCGTCTGATCGACAACACGGCCCTCGACCTGGGGACCGAGCTGGGAGGCCCCCGATGATGCGCACGATGCTCAAGTCCAAGATCCACCGGGCCACGGTCACCCAGGCCGACCTGCACTACGTCGGCTCGGTGACCGTCGACGAGGACCTGTTGGACGCCGCGGACCTGCTGCCCGGCGAGCAGGTGGCCATCGTCGACGTCACCAACGGCGCGCGGCTGGAGACCTACGTCATCCCCGGCGAGCGCGGCTCGGGCGTGATCGGCATCAACGGGGCCGCCGCGCACCTGGTGCACCCGGGCGACCTGGTCATCCTGATCAGCTACGGGCTGGTGGACGACGCGGAGGCGAAGTCCTACCTCCCGCGGGTCGTGCACGTCGACGGCGCCAACCGGGTCGTCGAGCTCGGCGCGGACCCGGCGACCCCGCCCCCCGGCGTGGCCGGCAACGATCTCGTCCGGGGCGACGTGGTCCGGGGGGATACGGTCCGGCGGTGACGCTGGCCGGCCCGGTCGTGGGCCCCCCTCTCCTGACCAGCCTGCCCGTGCGGCTGGCCGCACAGGCCCCGGGCTGGGAGCTGACCGCCGACGTCTGCGTCGTGGGCTCCGGGGTGGCCGGGCTGTGCGTCGCGCTGCACGCCCGGGCCGCGGGGCTCTCGGTCGCCGTGGTGACCAAGGTCGAGGTGGACGACGGGTCGACCCGGTGGGCCCAGGGCGGGATCGCCGCGGTGCTGGCCGAGACCGACTCGGCCGCCGCGCACGCCGCGGACACCGAGACCGCCGGCGTCGGGCTGTGCGAGCCGGCGGCCGTGCAGGCGCTGGTCACCGAGGGACCGGACCGGCTGCGCCAGCTGATCGGCTGGGGCGCCGCCTTCGACCGCGGGGCCGACGGGCACCTGCTGCTGACCCGCGAGGGCGGGCACCACGCCGACCGGATCGTGCACGCCGGCGGCGACGCCACCGGCGCGGAGGTGCAGCGGGCCCTGCACGCGGCGATCACCGCCGACCCCGGCATCACGCTGGTCGAGCACGCGATGGTGCTGGACCTGCTCACCGACGGCGCCGGCCGGGCCGCCGGGGTCACGCTGCACGTGCTGGGGGAGGGGACGGCGGACGGCGTCGGTGCTGTGCGCGCCCGGGCCGTCGTGCTGGCCACCGGGGGCATGGGGCAGGTCTACGCCGCGACCACCAACCCGTCGGTGTCCACCGGGGACGGCGTGGCCCTGGGGCTGCGGGCCGGCGCGGTGGCCACCGACCTGGAGTTCGTGCAGTTCCACCCCACCGCGCTCTACCTGGGCCCGGACTCCCGCGGGCAGCAGCCGCTGGTGTCCGAGGCGCTGCGTGGGGAGGGCGCCCTGCTGCGGGACGCCGCCGGCGAGCGGTTCATGGTCAGCGTCCACCCGCTGGCCGAGCTCGCCCCACGCGACGTCGTGGCCAAGGCCATCACCCGGGTGCAGCTGCGCGACGGCACCGACCACGTCTTCCTCGACGCCCGGCACGTCGAGGGCCTGGCCGACCGGTTCCCGACGATCGTGGCGCGCTGCCGGGAGGCCGGCATCGACCCGGTCACCGAGCTGGTGCCGGTCACCCCGGCGGCGCACTACGCCTCGGGCGGGCTGGTCACCGACCTCGCCGGGCGCACCACCGTGCCCGGCCTCTACGCCTGCGGCGAGGTGGCCTGCACCGGCGTGCACGGGGCCAACCGGCTGGCGTCGAACTCCCTGCTGGAGGGTCTGGTGTTCGCCGGCCGGATCGGCGCGGCGCTGGCCGCCGAGCTGCCGGTGCCCGAGCCGGTGCCGCCGGCGGTCGCGCACCTCGACGGCCTGCTCGACCCCGCCGCCCGCGGTCGGCTCACCGCCACCATGTCCGCCCGGGTCGGTGCGCTGCGCAGCGGCACCGGCCTGGTCGTGGCCGCCGGCGAGCTCTCGGCGATCGCCGGGCTGCTGGGCACCACCGAGCCCGGCGTCCCCGCCTGGGAGGCCACCGACCTGCTGACCGTGGCGACCGCGCTGACCGCCGCGGCCGGCGCCCGGGAGGAGACGCGCGGCTGCCACTGGCGCGAGGACCACCCCGACGCCGAGGACGCCTGGCGGGTGCACCTGGACATCCGGCTGCACCCCGACGGCTCGCTGCAGCTGACCCCCCGCCCGGTCGGCGCCGCCCCGGAGGTGCACTGGTGACCGCCGTCCACCCGCGGGACCCCCGCGACCTGACCGGCACCGGCCTGGACGAGGCCTGGGTGACCGACCTGGTCGAGCGCACCCTGGCCGAGGACCTCACCGGCGGCTCGCCGCTGCCGCACGCCCCCGACCAGGCGGTCGCCCACGACGTCACCAGCGCGGCCACCGTGCCGGCCACCCAGCGCGGCACCGCCGACCTGGTTGCCCGGGCCGACGGCGTGGTCGCCGGGCTGCCGGTGGCCGCCCGGGTGTTCGCCCGGCTGTCCCCGTCGGCGTCGATCACCGCCGGCGCGGCCGACGGCGACGTGGTCCGCCGCGGCGACGTCCTGCTCACCGTCTCCGGCCACGTCCGGGCGCTGCTGGCGGCCGAGCGGTCGGCGCTCAACATCGCCAGCCGGGCCAGCGGCATCGCCACCGCCACCCGGGCCTGGGTGGACGCCGTGGCCGGGACCGGCGCGGTGGTGCTGGACACCCGCAAGACCACCCCGATGCTGCGGCCGCTGGAGAAGTACGCCGTGCGCTGCGGCGGCGGCTCCAACAAGCGCATGGGCCTGTACGACGTCGCGATGATCAAGGACAACCACGTGGCCGCCGCCGGGTCGGTGGCCGCCGCGGTCGCCGCCGTCCGGGAGCGGGCACCCCGGGTGACGGTGCAGGTGGAGGCGGACACCGTCGGGCAGGCGGTGGAGGCCGTCGAGGCCGGCGCTGACTTCCTGCTGCTGGACAACATGACCCCCGACGTCCTGCGCGAGGCCGTCGCCGCGGTGGCCGGCCGGGCCGAGACCGAGGCCACCGGCGGGCTGACCCTGGCCGTCGCCCGCGAGGTCGCCGCCACCGGCGTGGACTACCTGTCGGTCGGGGCGCTCACGCACAGCTCGCCGATCCTCGACCTCGCGCTGGACCTGCGGCCGGCATGAGCCTCCTGTGCGTGGACGTCGGCAACAGCCACACCGTGCTGGCCACCTTCGACGGCGACCGGGTGACCGGCTGCTGGCGGGTGCGCACCCAGCCCCGGGCCACCGCCGACGAGATCCAGCTGCTGTGGCGCGGCCTGCTGCGCGACGTCGAGGTCACCGGGGTGTCGGCCTGCTCGACGGTCCCGCAGCTGCTGCCGGTGCTCCGCCAGCTGCTGGACCGCCTGGACGTGCCGGTCACCCTCATCGGGCCCGGCGTGCGCACCGGGGTGCCGCTGCACGTGGACAACCCGCGCGAGGTCGGCGCCGACCGGGTGGTCACCGCGCTGGCCGCCCACGAGCTGCACGGCAAGCGCCCCGACGGCACCGGCCGGCCGGTGGTCGTCGTGGACTTCGGCACCTCCACCACCGTGGACGCCGTCGGCCCGGCCGGCCAGTTCCTCGGCGGCGCCATCGCCCCGGGGGTCGAGGTGTCGCTGGACGCGCTGGCCGCCCGCGCCGCCCAGCTGCGCTCGGTGGAGCTGACGGTCCCCACCAAGGCGATCGGGAAGAACACGGTCGCCGCCCTGCAGTCCGGCGTCGTCCTGGGGTTCGCCGGGCTGGTCGACGGCCTGGTCGACCGGGTCGCCGCCGAGCTCATGGCCTCCTTCGGCGTGGGACCGGTCGTGGTCGCCACCGGCGGCCTGCACCCGCTGGTCGTGGACAGCTGCCGGTCGGTCGGCGAGCGGGACCCCGACCTCACCGTCCAGGGCCTGCGGCTGGCCCACGAGAAGCACCAGTCGACCCGCTGAGGCACCTCCGTAGGCTTGCCCGGTGACCGACGGCCCCCCTGAACCCCCGGACGACGAGCTCCCCGAGCAGCTGCGGGTCCGCCGCGGCAAGCTCGACCGGCTGCGCGCCGCCGGCGTCGAGCCCTACCCGGTGTCGGTGCCGCGGACGACGTCGCTGGCCGCCGTCCGCGAGGCGCACCCCGACCTGGACGCCGACGTGATGACCGGGACGACGGTCGGGGTGACCGGGCGGGTCATCTTCAGCCGCAACACCGGCAAGCTCTGCTTCGCCACCCTCCGCGAGGGCGGCACCGAGCTGCAGGTGATGCTCTCCCGCGACCGGGTCGGCGAGGACGCCCTCGCCGCCTGGAAGGCCGACGTCGACCTCGGCGACCACGTGCTGGTCACCGGCGAGGTGGGCACCTCCCGCCGCGGTGAGCTCTCGGTCTTCGCCGACTCCTGGCAGCTGGCGGCCAAGGCGCTGCGCCCGCTGCCGGTGGCGCACAAGCCGATGAGCGAGGAGCTGCGGGTCCGCCGCCGCTACGTGGACCTCATCGTCCGCGACGAGGCCCGGCGCACCGTGCACCAGCGGGCCGCGGTGAACGCCGCCGTCCGCGCCGGGCTCACCACCCGCGGCTACCTCGAGGTCGAGACGCCGATGCTGCAGGTGGTGCACGGCGGGGCCACCGCGCGTCCGTTCCGCACCCACATGAATGCGTTCGACCTCGACCTGTACCTCCGCATCGCGCCGGAATTGTTCCTCAAGCGCTGCATCGTCGGCGGCCTGGACCGGGTCTTCGAGATCAACCGCAACTTCCGGAACGAGGGCGCCGACTCCTCGCATTCACCGGAGTTCGCCATGCTCGAGTTCTACGAGGCGCACGCGGACTACCAGGACATGGCCACCACGACGCGCGAACTCGTGCAGGAATCGTGCGCGGCATTGTTCGGCGACCACGTCGCCCGGCACCACGACGGGACCGAGGTCGACCTCGGCGGGGAATGGCCGCAGGTCTCCCTGTACGGGATCACCTCCCAGGCGCTCGGCGAGGAGATCACCCCGGCCACCACCGTCGACCAGCTGCGCGCCCACGCCGCCCGGGTCGACCTGGGCGTGGACCCCGCCTGGGGCCACGGGAAGCTGGTCGAGGAGCTGTTCGAGGCGCTGGTCCAGGACTCGCTGCAGGACCCGACCTTCGTCATGGACTACCCGACCGACACCTCGCCGCTGACCCGGGCGCACCGCAGCACGCCCGGGGTCGCGGAGAAGTGGGACCTCTACATCGGCGGCATCGAGCGGGGCACCGGCTACTCCGAGCTGGTCGACCCCACGGTGCAGCGCGAGCGCTTCACCGCACAGGCGCTGCTGGCCGCGGCCGGGGACCCCGAGGCGATGGTGCTCGACGAGGACTTCCTCGAGGCGCTCGAGTACGGCATGCCGCCCACCGGCGGCGTCGGCATGGGCATGGACCGGCTGATGATGACGCTGACCGGACTCGGCATACGCGAGACCATCCTGTTCCCATTGGTGCGACCGATCACCTCCTGAGAATGGATCCACCCCGTTGGGGCGGGAACCTGCGCGGATTGCGCTTTCCCCGCCGATTCGTGGTGGAATGCATTCACCGCCGGTGAATTCGACCGGTGAATGCACCAGGCCACCACGGGGGCCGACAGCTACAGGAGTGAATTCGATGGCACGCAAGGTCCAGGTCATCCTCAGCGACGACTTCGACGACGACGTCCCCGCCGACGAGACGGTGACGTTCGCCCTCGATGGGACGACGTACGAGATCGACCTCTCGGACAAGAACGCCGCCGACATGCGCGAGGCGTTCGCCAAGTACGTGGGTGCCGCCCGCAAGGTCTCCGGTCGCGGTCGGGCGTCGGGCGGGGGCCGCAGCAAGGCCACCGGCGGCACCGGTGCCGGTCGCATGGACCGCGAGCAGGCCGGCGCGATCCGCGAATGGGCCCGCAAGAACGGCCACGAGGTCAGCGACCGCGGCCGCATCCCGGCCACCGTCGTCGAGGCCTACGAAGCCGCGCACTGAACCACCGCGAAGGCCCGGTCCCCGGCAGGGGCCCGGGCCTTCGTCGTCCGCTGTGGGCGTAACGGTGCCGGAACACCACCCGGGGGCCATCGGTTGAGCAGGGTGGACGACAGCACCCTCCCGGGTGTGGACGGCGCTCCGGCGACCGTCGTCCGCGACTACAGTGGAACGACCGGTGCCCCGTTCATCGGAGAAGTCACCGACGACGTCGGTCAGCAGGACCCCGCGAGGGGAGCAGCACCGCACGTCCGAGCCGGTCAGAGGGGAAGCAGCAGATGTTCGAACGGTTCACCGACCGAGCCCGACGGGTCGTCGTCCTGGCGCAGGAAGAAGCCAGGATGCTCAACCACAACTACATCGGCACCGAGCACATCCTCCTGGGCCTGATCCACGAGGGTGAGGGTGTCGCCGCCAAGGCGCTGGAGTCCCTGGGCATCTCGCTCGAGGGCGTCCGCCAGCAGGTCGAGGAGATCATCGGTCAGGGCCAGCAGGCCCCCTCCGGCCACATCCCCTTCACCCCGCGCGCCAAGAAGGTCCTCGAGCTGTCGCTGCGCGAGGCGCTGCAGCTCGGCCACAACTACATCGGCACCGAGCACATCCTGCTCGGCCTGATCCGCGAGGGCGAGGGCGTCGCCGCCCAGGTCCTGGTGAAGCTGGGCGCCGACCTCAACCGGGTCCGCCAGCAGGTCATCCAGCTGCTCTCGGGCTACCAGGGCAAGGAGCCGGCCGCGGCCGGCGGCCCCGCCGAGGGCACCCCCTCGACCTCCCTGGTCCTCGACCAGTTCGGCCGCAACCTGACCCAGGCCGCGCGTGACTCCAAGCTCGACCCTGTCATCGGGCGGGCCAAGGAGATCGAGCGGGTCATGCAGGTGCTCTCCCGCCGCACCAAGAACAACCCGGTGCTGATCGGCGAGCCCGGCGTCGGCAAGACCGCCGCCGTCGAGGGCCTGGCCCAGGCCATCGTCAAGGGCGAGGTGCCCGAGACGCTGAAGGACAAGCAGCTCTACACGCTGGACCTCGGTGCGCTCGTCGCCGGTTCCCGCTACCGCGGTGACTTCGAGGAGCGGCTGAAGAAGGTCCTCAAGGAGATCCGCACCCGCGGCGACATCATCCTGTTCATCGACGAGATCCACACCCTCGTCGGGGCCGGTGCCGCCGAGGGCGCGATCGACGCCGCCAGCATCCTCAAGCCGATGCTGGCCCGCGGTGAGCTGCAGACCATCGGTGCCACCACGCTGGACGAGTACCGCAAGCACCTGGAGAAGGACGCCGCCCTCGAGCGACGATTCCAGCCCATCCAGGTGGCCGAGCCGACGCTGGCCCACACGATCGAGATCCTCAAGGGCCTGCGCGACCGCTACGAGGCGCACCACCGGATCAGCATCACCGACGCCGCGCTCGTGGCTGCCGCGACGCTGGCCGACCGGTACATCTCCGACCGCTTCCTGCCCGACAAGGCGATCGACCTGATCGACGAGGCCGGTGCCCGGATGCGCATCAAGCGGATGACGGCCCCGCCGGACCTCCGCGAGTTCGACGACCGCATCTCCGGCGTGCGCCGCGAGAAGGAGTCGGCGATCGACGCCCAGGACTTCGAGAAGGCAGCCAACCTCCGCGACAAGGAGAAGCAGCTGCTGGGCGAGAAGGCCGAGCGCGAGAAGCAGTGGAAGGCCGGCGACATGGACGTCGTGGCCGAGGTCGACGAGGAGCAGATCGCCGAGGTCCTGGCGAACTGGACGGGCATCCCGGTCTTCAAGCTGACCGAGGAGGAGACCACCCGTCTGCTCCGCATGGAGGACGAGCTCCACAAGCGGATCATCGGCCAGGAAGAGGCCATCAAGAGCGTCAGCCAGGCCATCCGGCGCACGCGGGCGGGTCTCAAGGACCCGCGCCGTCCCGGTGGGTCGTTCATCTTCGCCGGCCCCTCGGGCGTCGGGAAGACCGAGCTGGCCAAGACGCTGGCGAACTTCCTCTTCGGCGACGACGACGCGCTCATCCAGATCGACATGAGCGAGTACCACGACAAGTTCACCGTGTCGCGGCTCGTCGGTGCCCCTCCCGGCTACGTCGGCTACGACGAGGGCGGGCAGCTGACCGAGAAGGTGCGGCGCAAGCCGTTCTCGGTGGTCCTCTTCGACGAGATCGAGAAGGCCCACGCCGACGTCTTCAACACGCTGCTGCAGGTGCTGGAGGACGGCCGGCTGACCGACGGCCAGGGCCGGATCGTGGACTTCAAGAACACGATCCTCATCCTGACCACGAACCTCGGTACGCGGGACATCTCCAAGGCCGTGGGCCTCGGCTTCCAGGTCGGCAACGACGAGCGGAGCAACTACGAGCGGATGAAGCTCAAGGTGAACGAGGAGCTCAAGACCCACTTCCGCCCGGAGTTCCTCAACCGCATCGACGACATCGTCGTGTTCCACCAGCTGACCGAGAACGAGATCGTGCACATCGTCGACCTCATGCTCTCCCGCGTGGAGGGCCAGCTGGCGAACAAGGACATGGCGCTCGAGGTCACCCCGGCGGCCAAGCGGCTGCTCGGTGCCCGCGGGTTCGACCCCGTGCTCGGTGCGCGCCCGCTGCGGCGCACCATCCAGCGCGAGATCGAGGACACGCTCTCGGAGAAGATCCTCTTCGGCGAGATCGCGCCCGGCCAGATCATCGTGGTCGACGTCGAGGAGGCCGAGGACCCGACCAAGTCGGTCTTCACCTTCCGCGGCGAGGCCAAGCCGATCGACGTCCCCGACACCCCGCCGGTCGCCCTCTCCGGCGCCGACGACGAGGACGGGCCGTCGGCCGCATCGGCCGAGTAGCACCAGCACGACACGGAGGCCGCCACCCGCACCGCGGGTGGCGGCCTCCGCCGTGTCCGGCTCAGGAGGGCAGCGCGAACCGGTCGTCGTCGGTCTGGACGACGAGGCCGTCGCTGAGCAACGAGTCCAGGCAGCGCGACCGCTGCACCGGGTCCGACCACACGGCGTCCAGCTGGGCGGCCTCGACCGGTTCGGTGGTGCCGCGCAGCACGTCCAGCAACCGGCCGCGGACCTGCCGGTCGGTGCCGGCGAACCTCTGCACCCGCCGGGGTGGCCCGTCGTGCGCCGGGGAGCCGGCCAACCGCCAGGCGCACACGGTGCGCACCGGGCAGCTCCCGCACCGCGGGGTCCGGGCGACGCAGACCAGTGCGCCGAGCTCCATCACGGCTACGGAGAACCGCACCGCCCGGTCGTGGTCGGCCGGGGCCAGCGCCTCGACGTCGGCCAGGTCGGTCGCCCGGGCGGGCAGTGCCTCGGCCCGCCCGTGCACCAGCCGCGCCACCACCCGCCGCACGTTGGTGTCGACCACCGGCTGGCGCTGGCCGTACCCGAAGCAGGCGACCGCGCGGGCGGTGTAGGTGCCGATCCCGGGCAGGGACTCCAGCGTCGCCACGTCCGACGGCACCACATTGCCGTGGTCGGTGGCGATCGCCGCCGCCGCGGCCTGCAGCCGCATGGCCCGCCGCGGGTAGCCGAGCTTGCCCCAGGCGCGGATCACCTCACCGGTCGGCGCCGCCGCGAGGTCAGCGGGGGAGGGCCACCGGGCCAGCCAGGCCCGCCAGGCCGGCTCTACCCGAGCGACCGGCGTCTGCTGCAGCATGACCTCGCTGACCAGGACGGCCCAGGCGTCGACCCCGGGCTGCCGCCAGGGCAGGTCCCGGGCGGCGGAGGCGTACCAGTCGACGACGACGTCGCCCGGGGAGTCACCGGGCAGCGGGGCGGGGGCGGTGCTCACGGGACGCCAGTCTCCCAGCGCCCGTGACCACCCGGTCGGTCAGCCGCCGTAGGGGCCGCTGGCCGAGACGTCGTGCACGGTGATCGTGGGCTCGGCGGTCAGCAGCGGCGGGAGGGCGCCGAGCAGCTCGGCGATCGCCGGGGTGGCCATGTGCCGGTCGAGGTCGTCCCTGGAGTCCCAGGTCTCCACCGAGACGAAGGAGTTGGGGTCCTCCACGTTGGCGGCGAACGAGTAGCTGGTGCAGCCCTGCTCGGTGCGGGCCGTCCCGGCGGCCTCGGCGAGGAGGGGGACGAGCGCACCGCGCTGGTCGGGGCGGGCCTGGGCGCGGGCGATGACGAGGATCATGGCCGAACGGTCGCACGCGACGGGATGGGGCACCACCCCTGACCTGCGTCGTCCTCGGCGAGCCGCCGCGGTCGGGGGCCCGGGCACCGCTAGCGTCCGGCCTGTGTTGCACCCGGTCGGCGAGCTGCCCGCCGGCGTCTACTGGCGCCGACGTGCCCTCGTGCTGGGCATCGCACTGTCCGTGGCCGGTGGCGGCGGCTGGCTGGCCGCCTCGGTCGGCTCCGGCACGACCCCGGTGACGCCGGCTGCGTCCAGCGACTCCGCGGCCGAGCCCTCGCTGGACACACCGTCCCTGGAGCAGGTCGTGCCGTCCCTGGCGGCGGTGCAGACCCCCGCCGAGCAGACCCCGCTCGAGTCGGCCCCGGTCGCCACCGAGACCGCACCCCCGCCGGTGGCCCCGGCGGCGGGGCCGGTCGAGGGCCAGGCCTGCACCGACGACATGCTCGCCGTCGACGTGGTGCCCGCCGCGCCGCAGGCGGCGGTCGGCACCAAGCCCACGTTCACCCTGGTGGTCACCAACATCGCCGGGGTGTCCTGCACGCGCAGCCTCGACGCCGGCCTGCGCGAGGTCGTGCTGCTCGACGCCGCCGGCACCCGGGTGTGGGGCAGCAACGACTGCTTCCCCGAGCGCAGCAGCGAGCCGCGCACCCTGGCCGCCGGGGAGGCGGTCAGCTTCCCGGTGCAGTGGGGCGGGCTGACCAGCGAGCCCACCTGCACCGTCACCCGGGCGAACCCGCCGGCCGGTGCCTACCAGCTGCAGGGGCGGCTGGACACCAAGGTCGGCGGCGCCACCCCGTTCACGCTGGTCTAGCTGTAGCGGTCGAGGATCGAGGTCTCGGCCAGGCGGGACAGGCCCTCGCGGATGCCCCGGGCGCGGGCCTCGCCGACGCCGTCGACGGACAGCAGGTCCTCGATGGTGGCGGCCAGCAGCTTCTGCAGGCCGCCGAAGTGGGTGACCAGCCGGTCGATGATGCCTGCCGGCAGCCGGGGCACCCGGGCCAGCAGCCGGTAGCCGCGCGGGCTGACCGGTGAGTCCAGGGCGTCGGGCGAGGTGGGCAGGCCGTAGCAGCGGGCGACGGCGGACAGGTCGAGCAGCTCGGTGGCGCTGAGCTCGCGCAGGTCGGTGAGCACCTGCTCGCCGATCGGCGTGCGTCGGCCCTCGGCGGGCAGGTAGTCGCGGACCAGCAGACCGCGGTCCTCCTCGACCCCGGCCAGCATCTCGTCGAGCTGCAGGGCCAGCAGCCGGCCGTCGGTGCCGAGCTCGACGACGAAGCCCTCGATCTCGTCGGCGATCCGGCGGACCATCTCCAGCCGCTGGCTGACGCTCATCGCGTCGCGGACGGTGACCAGGTCCTCGATCTCCAGCGCGGACAGCGTGCTGGCCACCTCGTCCAGGCGCAGCTTGTAGCGCTCGAGCGCCGCGAGGGCCTGGTTGGCCCGGGCCAGGATGGTGGTGGGGTGCTCCAGGGTGTAGCGGCGGCCGGCGACGTAGACCGAGATGATGTGCATCGACTGGCTGACCGAGATGACCGGGAAGCCGGTCTGCAGGGCGACCCGCTCGGCGGTGCGGTGCCGGGTGCCCGACTCCTCGGTGGGGATGGTCGGGTCGGGCATGAGGTGCACGCCGGCCCGGACGATGCGGCTCCCGTCGGCCGAGACGATCACCGCGCCGTCCATCTTGGCCAGCTCGCGCAGCCGGGTGGCCGACAGCGCCACGTCCAGGGCGAAGCCACCCGTGCACTGGGACTCGACCACCCGGTCGTAGCCCAGCACGATCAGCGCACCCGTGCGCCCGGCCAGGATCCGCTCCAGGCCGTCGCGCAGCGCGGTGCCCGGGGCGATCCGCCCCAGCAGCTCCCGCAGGGCGACGTCGGGGTCCAGCGCGGACACGGGTGCTCCTGACCTCTGCGGATGTGGCTGGGCCGAGTCTAGGCGAGGGCCGGGGCGCCGTCCCGGCGTGCTGTCGCGCCGTGACCGGCCGGTGACCTGGGGGTGCTCAGAACAACCGGTTGAGCACCGACCCGAGGTCGGGGATCTCCACCACCCGCAGCCCGCGCGGCACCGGGCCGGGGTCCGGCGGCACGACGGCCAGCGTGTAGCCCTGGCGGGCCGCCTCGGCGAGCCGCCGGCCGATGCCGCCCACGCGGCGGACCTCGCCGGACAGCCCCACCTCGCCGAAGGCCACCATGCCCACCGGGAGCGCCTTGTCCTTGGCGGCCGAGGCGATGGCCAGGGCGATCGCCATGTCGGCGGCGGGCTCCACGATGCGCACCCCGCCGACCGAGGCGGCGAACACGTCGGAGTTGCCCAGCGGGACCCCGCCGCGGCGCTCGACCACCGCGTTGATCATCGCCAGCCGCTGCGGGTCCAGGCCGCTCACCGCCCGCCGCGGGGAGCCACCGCCGGCGTTCTGCGCGACCAGGGACTGCACCTCGGCCAGCAGGGGTCGGCTGCCCTCCATCGTGACGGTCACGCAGCTGCCGGCCACCGGGGACGCCCGCTTGGAGACGAACAGGTGCGAGGGGTCGGGTACCCCGACCACGCCGCCGTCGCCGATCTCGAAGCAACCGATCTCGTCGGCCGGGCCGAACCGGTTCTTGGTGGCCCGCACCATCCGCAGCGTGGAGTGCCGCTCGCCGTCGAAGCTGATCACCACGTCGACCAGGTGCTCCAGCGCCCGGGGCCCGGCGATGGCGCCGTCCTTGGTCACGTGGCCGACCAGGATCACCGTCATGCCGCGGGACTTGGCGATGCCGGTCAGCGCGCTGGCGACCGCCCGCACCTGGGTGGCACCGCCGTCGGTGCCGTCGACGGCGGGGGAGCGGACGGTCTGCACGCTGTCCAGGACCAGCAGCGAGGGGTTGACCTCCTCGATGTGCGAGAGCACCGCCGACAGCTCGGTCTCGGCAGCCAGGAACAGCTGCGGGTGCAGCGCGCCGATCCGCTCGGCCCGCAGCCGCACCTGGGCGGTGGACTCCTCGCCGGACACCACGAGGGTGGGCCCGTTGGACTCGGCGACCCGGTGCGCCACCTCCAGCAGCAGGGTGGACTTGCCGACCCCGGGCTCACCGGCGACCAGCAGCACCGCGCCGGGCACCAGGCCGCCGCCCAGCACGCGGTCGAACTCGTCGATCCCGGTCGGGACGGCGCGGGACCCGTCGAGCTCCACCTGGCCGATCGGCCGGGCCCGGCCGGTGACCGGCCCGGGCACGACAGCCCGCAGGCCGCCGGAGGCGGTGCCGCCGACCTCGCTGAGCGAGCCCCAGGCCTGGCACTCGGGGCAGCGGCCCATCCAGCGGGTGGCGGCGAAGCCGCACTCGGTGCAGCGGTGGGCCGGGCGGGACTTCACGACGGTGGGTGGCACGCGTCCATGGTGCCGCCGGGGTACGACAGAACCGCGGGAGCGGCTGCTCCTCGCCTACTCCTCGCCCTCGCCGAAGTCGAAGCCCTCGCCGCGCGGCAGGTCCAGCGCGGGGGTGCCGACCAGCACCGGCAGGGTGACCTCGCCGGCGTCGCGGAAGGTGAAGGTGACCTCCAGCGACTGGGCCGGGGTCAGCTCCTCGGTCAGCCCGACCAGGGTGACCGTGGGCCCGCCCTCGCCGACGTAGACGTTCTGGCCGGCCGGGACGACGAAGCCGGTGGGGGCCTCCTCGGTGGCGGTGGGGTCGACGATCTCCACCGACTCGAAGCCCTCGCCGGAGATCTCGGTGAGCTCGTCGTCGGCGTCCCCGGAGTTGGCGATGGCCACCAGGAGGCGGGCATCGCCGCCCTCGGTGTAGGAGCCGGTCTGCGGGTACGCGGTGGTCGCCGTGCGCAGGTGGATGTCGCCGAGGTCGGCCTGGCCGCCACGGATGTCGCGGTCCTGGGTGGCGGTCTGGGCGATCTGGCCGGCGCTGCAGGCGGACAGGGCCACCGGCGACAGCACCAGCGCACCGATCGTGGCGGCGCGCACAACGCGGTTCACGGCGGGGGACCTCCTGGGGCACCGGGGGCACCGGGCTTCGTCGACTCGAGTAGCGCTGAGCCTAACGGTCACCCCACGATGCGCGCGTGGAGGTGACAGGTGCGGCGCGCGACGACGGCCTCGGGGACCCGGCGCTGGCGGACTTCCCCGCCGACGCCCCGGGGACCAGGCGGTGGTGCTTCGCCGACCAGCTGGGCCCGCACTTCCTGGACGACCCGCACCAGGAGGTGCTGCTGGTCGAGGCCCGGTCGGTGTTCCGGCGTCGCCGGTTCCACCGGCAGAAGGCGCACCTGCTGCTGTCGGCGCTGCGGCACCGGGCCGCCGAGCTCGGCGGCCGGGCGCGGTTCGTGCAGGCCGACACCTACGCCCAGGCCCTGGACGGCGTCGAGGAGCCGCTGAGCGTCTGCGCCCCCACCACGTGGGCGGCGCGGGACTTCGTGCTGGGCCGCCCCGGCGTCCAGGTGCTGGCCTCGCGCGGCTTCGTCACCGGCGAGCAGACCTTCCGGCGCTGGGCCACCGGCCGGGGCACCGACGGGGGCAAGCGGCTGCTCATGGACGACTTCTACCGGGCCGCCCGCCAGCACCACGGCGTGCTCATGGACGGCGGTGACCCGACCGGTGGCAAGTTCAACTTCGACCACGACAACCGGGAACCACCGCCGAGGGACGGCCGGTCGCCGGCCCCCGAGCCGTGGCTGCCCACCGAGGACGGGATCGACGAGGAGGTCCGGGCCGACCTGGACCGGTGGGAGCGCGACGGCGACGTGTCCTTCGTCGGGGACGACGGCCCGCGGCTGTTCCCGGCGACCCGGCGGGAGACGCTGCACCGGCTGCGCGACTTCCTGGACCACCGGCTGGCCGCCTTCGGCCCGCACGAGGACGCGATGCTGGCCGGTCAGCCCTGGCTGGCCCACTCGCTGCTCTCGGCGCCGATGAACCTGGGTCTGGTCGACCCGGTCGAGGTGGTGCAGCGCGCCGAGCAGGCCTACCGCGAGCACGACCTGCCGTTGAACTCGGTCGAGGGCTTCGTCCGCCAGGTGATGGGCTGGCGGGACTACATCTGGCACCTCTACTGGCACCTGGGGCGCGACTACCGGGACCGCAACGCCCTCGACGCGCGCGCCGCCGTCCCCACCTGGCTGGCCGAGCTGGACACCGCCGACCTGGACGCCGCCTGCCTGTCCGGCGTGGTGGGCGACCTGCGCGCCCGCGGCTGGGTGCACCACATCCCGCGGCTGATGGTGCTGGGCAACTACGCCCTGCAGCGCGGGATCGACCCGGCGGCGATGACCGACTGGTTCCACCGCACGTTCGTCGACGGCTACGACTGGGTGATGGTGCCCAACGTGGTCGGCATGAGCCAGCACGCCGACGGCGGGGTGCTCGCCACCAAGCCCTACGCCTCCGGCGGGGCCTACATCGACCGGATGAGCGACTACTGCGGCGGCTGCCGGTACGACCCCAAGAAGCGGCTGGGCGAGGACGCCTGCCCGTTCACCGCCGGGTACTGGGGCTTCCTGGACCGGGTCGAACCGGTGCTGCGGGGCAACCGCCGGATGGCCCAGCCGCTGGCCGGCCTGCGCCGGTTGAAGGACCTGGAGGCCGTCGTCGAGCAGGAGCGCGACCGCGGCACCGACCCGTTCTGAGCCTCAGCCGAGCGAGCCGCCGCCCACCAGCAGCAGGACGACGTCGACCACCGTCAGCAGCATGACCGCGGGGAAGGCGGCGGACCGGAAGCGCTCGGTCCCGGCGAGGCCGGCCACCACCAGCGCGGGGACGGCGACCACCAGCGCCAGCCAGCCGACCGTCGACGGGCCGCCGGCCGGGCCCAGGACGAGCACCAGCGACGCCGCCCCCAGCAGCCCGGCGGCCACCAGCGCCGAGGCGGTGGCCCCGAGCCGGTGCGGCAGCCCGCGGACGCCGGTGGCCGCGTCGTCCTCCAGGTCGGGGGCGACGTTGGCCAGGTGGGCCGCGCCCCCCAGCAGCGCCCCGGCGGCGACCAACCACCACGGCGCGACCGGGGTGCCCGGTGCCGCGGCCACCACGCCGGCGGGCAGCAGGCCGAAGGCGACCAGGTAGGGCAGCAGGGACGCCGCGGTGCGCTTGAGGCCGGCGTTGTAGGCCCAGCCGCCGGCCACCACGCCGAGCAGCAGCACCCCCGGCGCCGGGCCCAGGGCCAGCGAGGTGACCACGGCCAGCACGACGGCGACCAGGGCGCAGGTGCGCAGCCGGGCGGGTGTCACCAGCCCCTGCACGGTCGGCTTGTCCGCGCGCGCGACCGCGGCGTCCCGGTCGGCGTCCAGCCAGTCGTTGCTCCACCCGATCGAGGCCTGGCCGGCCAGCACCGCGACCGCGACGAGCACCGTCCGGGCGGGGCCGACGTCGGCGGTCACGGCCAGCAGGGTGGCCACCGTCGTGACCGCCAGGGTGGGTCCCAGATGGGTCGCCAGGGCCATCGCGGCGGCAGTCCGCAGCGCTCCCGGCCGTGCCCCGACGTCGTCGGCAGGCACATCGACCACCCCTCTGTCAACCCCTGGCTGACCAGCGACAAGCGCCTGACCTGCACGTTTGGCAGGACCAACCAATTCGGCCCAACCCGTCCCGTGGTATTCTGGTCGACAGCGAAAGGGGTCACACACACATGGGCTTCACTGTCGGCGAGACCGTCGTCTACCCGCACCACGGCGCTGCGCTCATCGAGGCGATCGAGCAGCGCACCGTGAAGGGAGTCGAGAAGGCCTACCTCGTGCTCAAGGTCGCCCAGGGCGACCTGACCGTACGAGTACCAGCAGACAACGCCGAGATCGTCGGTGTCCGGGACGTCGTGGGCCAGGAAGGCCTGGACAAGGTCTTCGAGGTGCTGCGTGCCCCGCACACCGAGGAGCCGACCAACTGGTCGCGGCGCTACAAGGCCAACCTCGAGAAGCTGGCCTCCGGTGACGTGAACAAGGTCGCCGAGGTCGTCCGCGACCTGTGGCGTCGCGACAAGGACCGCGGCCTGTCGGCCGGGGAGAAGCGGATGCTCTCCAAGGCCCGCCAGATCCTGGTCAGCGAGCTCGCGCTCGCCGAGGGCACCAACGAGGACAAGGCCGAGATCCTGCTCGACGAGGTGCTCGCCAGCTGAGCACGAACCCCCCGCACCACCACCCCGCTCCCGGACCCGCGACGGCCATCGTCGTCGCGGCCGGGAGCGGAGTGCGTCTGGGCGCGGTCCGCGCCGGGCGCCCGGTGCCCAAGGCCCTCGTCGAGGTCGACGGGCGACCGATGGTCACCCACGCCGTCGAGGGCCTCCTCGCCGCCGGGGTCGACGACGTGGTCGTCGCCGTGCCGCGGGAGCACCGCGAGGAGTTCGCCGCGCTGCTCCCGGCCGGGGTGACGCTGGTGGTCGGCGGGGACACCCGGACCGCCTCGGTCCGCAACGCCCTGGCGCAGTGCGCGGACGGCGACGGGCCGGTGCTGGTGCACGACGCCGCCCGCCCGTTCACCCCGCCCGCCGTCGTCCACCGGGTGCTCGCCGCCCTGGCCGGCGGCGCCCGCGCCGTGGTCCCGGTGCTGCCGGTCGTCGACACCACGGTCGTGGTCGACGACGACGGGCAGGTCACCGGGGAGGTCGCCCGCGCCGCGCTGCGCCGGGTGCAGACCCCGCAGGGCTTCGACCGCGGCACGCTGCTGGCCGCCTACGCCCGGGTGACCGACGGGGGACCGGGATTCACCGACGACGCGTCGGTGGTCCGGGCCGCAGGCGTGCCGGTGCACACCGTGGCCGGCGACGAGCTGGCCGCGAAGATCACCGTGCCGCACGACCTGCAGCGCGTCGTCCGACCGGCGGTGCAGGCGTGAACATCCCCCGCGTGGGCACCGGCACCGACGTCCACCCGGTCGAGGCCGGCCGCACCTGCTGGCTGGCCGGGCTGGAGTGGCCCGGCGTCGACGGCTGCGCCGGGCACTCCGACGGCGACGTGGTCGCCCACGCGCTCACCGACGCCGTCCTGTCGGCGGCCGGGCTGGGCGACATCGGCGGTCTGCTGGGCACCGACGACCCGCGCTGGGCCGGCGCCCGCGGGGCCGACGTCCTGGTGCACGTGCGCGAGACGCTGGCGGCCGCGGGCTGGGTGGTCGGCAACGCCACCGTGCAGCTGGTCGGCAACACCCCCAAGGTCGGTCCGCGGCGGGCCGAGGCCGAGCAGGTGCTGTCGGCGGCGCTGGGCGCCCCGGTCGGGCTGACCGCGACCACCACCGACGGGCTCGGGCTCACCGGGCGCGGGGAGGGCCGGGCGGCGATCGCCACCGCGCTCGTGGTCCGGAGCAGCCCCGGGACCTCCGTAGACTCCCCGCAGTGAGCCTCCGCCTGTACGACACGGCCGCGCACGCCGTGCGCGACTTCACGCCCCTGCGGGCCGGTCGGGTCTCCATGTACGTCTGCGGCCTGACCGTCCAGGGTCCGCCGCACATCGGGCACGTCCGGGCCGCGCTGGCCTTCGACGTCCTCCGCCGCTGGCTGACCCACGCCGGGCTCGAGGTCACCTTCGTCCGCAACGTCACCGACATCGACGACAAGATCCTGGCCAAGGCCGCGGCGCACGGCGTCGAGTGGTGGGACTGGGCCTACCGCAACGAGCTGGCCTGCACCCGGGCCTACGAGGTGCTGGGCACCCTGCCGCCGACATACGAGCCGCGGGCCACCGGCCACGTGCCCGAGATGGTCGCGATGATCGAGCGGCTGGTCGAGCGCGGGCACGCCTACGCCGCCGGCGGCGACGTGTACTTCGACGTCCGGTCCTGGCCGGCCTACGGCGAGCTCACCGGGCAGAAGGTCGAGGACCTGCAGCCGGCGGCCGACAGCGACACCGACGACCTCAAGCGCGACCCCCGCGACTTCGCCCTGTGGAAGGCGCACAAGCCGACCGACCCGGCCACCGCCTCGTGGGACACCCCGTGGGGCCGCGGTCGGCCGGGCTGGCACCTGGAGTGCTCGGCGATGGCGCACAAGTACCTCGGCGAGGAGTTCGACCTGCACGGGGGAGGGCTGGACCTGCGCTTCCCGCACCACGAGAACGAGCAGGCGCAGTCCCGCGCGGCCGGGGACCCGTTCACCCGGTACTGGCTGCACAACGGCTGGGTCACCCTGGGCGGGGAGAAGATGAGCAAGTCGATGGGCAACACCGCCCTGGTCGACGAGGTCGTCACCCGGGTACGGCCGGTCGAGCTGCGCTACTACCTGGTCACCCCGCACTACCGGTCGACCATCGAGTTCACCGACGCCGCCCTGGTCGAGGCCGGGCAGGCCTACCGCCGGCTGGAGTCCTTCGTCCGCCGGGCGGTGGAGCGGGTCGGCGACGTCCCGTCCGGCACCCTGCCGACGGCCTTCGTCGACGCGCTGGACGACGACCTGGCCACCCCGGCGGCGATCGCGGTCGCCCACGAGCACGCCCGGGCCGGCAACACCGCGCTGGCCGACGGCGACGACACCGCCGTCGCGGCCGCGCTGGGCGCCGTGCGGGCGATGCTGGGAGTCCTCGGGCTGGACCCGCTGGACCCGCACTGGGCCGACGGCGGCGCCGACGACCGGCTGACCGAGGTGACCGACGGCCTCGTCCGGCTGGCCCTCGACCAGCGTGCGGCGGCCCGGGCCCGCAAGGACTACGCGGCGGCCGACGCCATCCGCGACCAGTTGACCACCCTCGGCGTCGTCGTCGAGGACACCCCGTCCGGCCCGCGCTGGGAGCTCTCCCGGTGAGCCGGACGGCAGCAGCACGATGAACCACAGGAAGAGGTGACCCGCTGATGGCGGGCAACAGCCAGCGACGCGGCCGTTCGGCCGGCGCAGGGAAGAAGACGGCGACCGGCGGGACCGGTGGCAAGAACCGCCGGTCCCTGGCCGGTCGGGGAGCCACCCCCAAGGCCGAGGACCGGCCGTACCACCCGGCGTACAAGGCGGCCAAGCAGGCCGCCGCCCGCCGGGACAACCGCGCCCGGGTGACCAAGCGGAACGAGGAGCAGCCCGAGCTGCTGCTGGGCCGCAACCCGGTGGTCGAGGCGCTGCGCGCCCGGATCCCGGCGACCGCCCTCTACGTGGTCACCGGCGACACCAGCCGCGGCGGCACCGACGAGCGGATCGCGGAGTCCGTGCAGTTGGCCGGCGACCGCGGGCTGCCGCTGCTGGAGGTCGGCCGCGCGGAGTTCGACCGGATGAGCGACGGCGCCCTGCACCAGGGCATCGGCCTCATGGTGCCGCCCTACGACTACGCGCACCCCGACGACCTGCTCGACATCGCCCGCAACGCCAACCGGGCACCCCTGGTGGTCGCCCTGGACGGCATCACCGACCCGCGCAACCTGGGCGCCGTCGTCCGGTCGGCGGCGGCCTTCGACGCGCACGGCGTCGTCGTCCCGCAGCGGCGGGCGGTCGGCATGACCGCCTCGGCCTGGCGCACCTCCGCCGGTGCCGCGGCCCGCGTCCGGGTGGCCCGGGCGGTCAACCTGGCCCGCGCGCTCGCCTCCTACCAGGACCAGGGCCTGACGACCGTGGGCCTGGCCGGGGACGAGGCCGACATGGACCTGCACGAGTTCACCGGGTTCGCCGACCCGCTGGCGCTGGTCGTGGGCAACGAGGGCACCGGGCTGTCCCGGTTGGTCCGGGAGCGCTGCGACGTCGTCCTGCGCATCCCGATGACCAAGGACACCGAGTCGCTCAACGTCAGCGTCGCGGCGTCGATCGCCCTCTACGCAGCAGCCTCGGCCCGCCGCCGCTGATGCCGCGGCCCTCACGGGCGGTCCGGCTGGACCTGGCCGCCCACCCCGAGGGCGGCTGGTTCCGCCGGACCTGGACCGGGCCGGCCGGGGACGGCGGTCGCCCGCAGGCGACGGCGATCCTCTTCCTGCTGGCCGCGGGGGAGTCCTCGGCCTGGCACACCGTGGACGCCGACGAGCTGTGGCTGTGGCACGGGCCGGGGGAGCTGGAGCTGCAGGTGGGCCCCGACGTCGTCGTCCTGGGCCCGGAGCACCCGCAGGCGCTGGTGCCGGCCGGGGTGCGGCAGCGGGCCGCACCGGTGGCCGGGGAGGTCCTGGTCAGCTGCGTGGTGTCGCCCGGCTTCGAGTGGTCGGGGTTCAGCCTCGGCTGAGCGTCAGCCGAGGAGCTGGGCCACGGTGTAGATCACCAGGCCGGCCAAGCCGCCGACCACGGTGCCGTTGACCCGGATCCACTGCAGGTCGCGGCCGACCTGCAGCTCGATGCGCCGGCTGGTCTCCTCGGTGTCCCAGCGGGCCACCGTGGTGCTGACCAGCTCGGCGGCGTCCCCGCTGAACCGCTGCACGGCCCACCGCGCGGCCCGCCGGGTCTGCTCCTGCACCTTGGCCCGCACCGTCTCGTCCTCGCGCAGCAGCCGCCCGGCCCGGCGGACCACGTCGGCCACCCGGGCGCGCAGCACCGATTCGGGGTCGTCGGCGGCGGTGAGCAGCGCGGTCTTGGCGTTGCCCCACAGGCCGGCCGACCAGGTGCGGACGGCGGGGTGGTCCAGCAGGTCGGCCTTGAACTCCTCGACCCGGGCCGCGGTCTGCGGGTCGGTGCGCAGCGCGTGGACGTAGGCCCGCAGCCGGGCGTCGTAGGAGCGGCGCAGCTCGTGCTGCGGGTCGGCGCCCACCTCGGCGAGGAACCGCTGCACGCCGTCGAAGGCCCGCACGAAGACCCGGTCGTCGAGCCAGTCGGGCACCCACACCGGGGAGGCGTCGGACAGCTGGGCGCGGAACATCGTCCGGTTGTCGCGGAGGAAGGCGGCCAGGCCGGTCAGCCCGGCCGACAGCACGTCCTGGTGCTTGTCGCCGTCCACGACGGCCTCGATGACCCGGGCCAGCACCGGGGCGGCCGGGGTCTCCCGCGCCTTGCGGTCCACCAGCGACCCCACGGCGTCGGTCACCACGTCGTCGTCGAGCAGGTCGAACAGCGCCCGGACGGCGGTGCCGGCGTCCCCGGCCAGCCGCTCGGCCCGGCCCGGGGAGCCGAGGAACTCCCCGACCCGGCCCGGCACGTCGTAGGCGGCCAGCCGCTCGTCCACCACGGCCGGGGTCAGGAAGTTCTCCTGCACGAAGGCGCCCAGGCTCTCGCCGATCTGGTCCTTCTTGCGCGGGATGATCGCGGTGTGCGGGATGGGCAGCCGCAGCGGGTGCCGGAAGAGCGCGGTGACGGCGAACCAGTCGGCCAGCGCGCCGACCATGGACGCCTCGGCCGTGGCGCGCACGTAGCCGACCCAGGTCCGGTCGCCGCCCAGCAGCACGCAGGCCAGGAAGACCACGGCCGCCACCACGAACAGCCCGGTGGCCAGGCGCTTCATCTTGGCCAGGTCGCGCGCCCGGGCCGGGTCGTCCAGGGCGCCGGTCAGCGGGAGGGGTGCGGCCACCGGCCCAGCCAACCACCAGGGCCCGGGCGCCGCGTCGCGGTCCCGGGCCCTGGTGAAGGACCCGGCTGCCCCCCACGCCACGCTGCGCGCGCCGCGGGTCCCTGCAGCCGGGCCGTTCCAGTCCCTCGCCTAGCTGGAGGCGGTGCCCAGCGTGACGTCGACGGTGTCGGTGCTGCTCCCGCGCCGGACGGTGAGCGACACCTTCTCGCCCGGGGAGGCGCTGCGGACCGCGGCGGTCAGCTCGGTGGAGGTGGTGATCTCGCGGTCGCCGACCGCGGTGATCACATCGCCCACCTGCAGCCCGGCCTCGGCGGCCGGCCCGCCGGAGGCCACCTGCGCGACCTCGGCGCCCTGGCCCACCTCGGAGCCGCTGGCCGAGGCGGTCTGCGCGCTCACGCCCAGCAGGGCGTGGGTGGCGCTGCCGGAGGAGATGATCTCGCTCGCGACCCGCTGGGCGGTGTCCGACGGGATCGCGAAGCCGACGCCGATGTTGCCGCTCTGCGACTCCTGGGAGCCCGACGAGCCGGCGACCGTGGCGATGGCCGAGTTGATCCCGATGACCTCGCCGGCCGAGTTCACCAGTGCGCCGCCGGAGTTGCCCGGGTTGATCGCGGCGTCGGTCTGGATGGCGTCGATGACGGTGGTGTCGGTGTCCGAGCCGGTGGCGACGGCGCGGTCCAGTGCGCTGACGATGCCGGTGGTCACCGTGTTGGACAGGCCCAGGGGCGCCCCGATGGCCACGGCCTGGTCACCGACCTGCACCTTGCCGGAGTCGGCGAAGGTGGCCGGGGTGAGCCCGGACGCGTCCTTCAGCTTGATCACGGCGAGGTCGGAGGTCGGGTCGGTGCCCACGACGGTCGCGTCGTAGAGCGTCCCGTCGGAGGTGGTGACCTGCACGGTGGCCGAGGTGGTGCTGCTGTCGAGGGTGACGACGTGGTTGTTGGTCACGACGTAGCCGTCGTCGGTCATCACCACCCCCGAGCCGGACCCGGACCCCGAGCCGTCGGTCACGTAGACGGTGACCACGCTGGGCTCGGCCTTGGCCGCCGCGGCCGTGGCCGAGGTGGCGGTCTGCGGGTCGGTGATCACCACGTTCTGGGCCGCCGCGGTCGAGGTGGAGGAGCCAGACGAGCCGTCGACCAGGGCCACCACGCCCGCACCGGCACCGCCGCCGATGAGCGCGCCGGCGGCCAGGCCGGCCACCGCGATCCGCCAGCGACCGGTCCGCCGCGGCGCGGTCCCGGGCGGGGGGCCGGCGGGGGTGAAGACCGGGGGCAGGCCGCCGCCGTGCTGCGTGGCCCCGTAGGTGGCCCCGGACGGGGCACCGGCCGGGACGCCGAACACCGGCTGCTGACCGGTCCAGCCCTGGTGCGGCGGGACCTGGTGCGGGGGGACCTGCTGGGGGGTCGCCGGCTGCTGCGGGCCCATCGCCGGGAACGGCTGCTGGCCCGGGTACCGGTTCAGGTGCTGTCCGTTCTCGTCGCCCGGACGGTGCTGCTCGGTCACTGTGGTTCCTCCCCACGACGCGAGGGCTTCTCCGCTCGCAGGGACCACGATCGGCGCCCCGGATAGGTCTGGACTGCACGTGGCCTGTGAGGTGTCTGGACACCGCGGGGCGGGCGGCACATCCGGACCGCCCGCCCGGTGCGAACCCCCGCTGCCGATCCGCACCAGCGCCGAAGGGGTTCCCCGTGCCAGCCCCTCGCCGCCATGCCGCCGTGCTCTCGGTGGTCGCGCTGGCCGTGCTGGCCGTCGTCGCGGCCACGGCGGTCGCCGGGCTGGTCGTGGTGTCGTTCGGGCTGGCCGTCATCGGGGGCGTGGGCCTGGGGGTGCTCGCGGTGAGCACCTGGCACCGGTGGCGGTCCGTGGAGGCCCCGGTGCTCCCGCCGGTGTCCGAGCTGTCGACGGACCTGCTGGGCCGGGAGTGGCTGCGCACCTCCTCGGCGCTGCTCGGTCCGCTGGCCCCGGCCACCCGCGACGCCGTGGCCACCCGGCGGCAGGACACCCTCGACGAGCTCGAGCGCCGGGACCCGGCGGGCTTCGCCCGGTGGCTGGCCGACGACAGCCCGGTCAGCCGGAACCCGGCCGAGTTCCTGCACGGCTCCGGGTAACGTGCTCGGGGCACTCGCCCCGTTAGCTCAGTGGTAGAGCACCCGCCTTGTAAGCGGAAGGTCGTCCGTTCAATCCGGACACGGGGCTCTCCTGACCCGCACCGCCGTCGTCGGGCGGATCGGCTCCCGGCGTGTGAGGGTCGCACCGGTGTCCCGGGGTCGTCCCGGGTCCGGACGAGGAGGACCCCGTGAGCGACCACGTGTACCGGCTGACCGAGGTCGTCGGCAGCAGCACCACCAGCGTCGACGACGCCGTCCGCGCGGCGGTGGCCAAGGCCGCGGAGACCGTGCGCAACATCGAGTGGTTCCAGACCCAGGAGATCCGCGGGCACGTCACCGACGGCCAGGTCGAGTACTTCCAGGTCACCGTGAAGCTCGGGTTCCGCGTGGAATGAGGTTCTCTGCTCGTCCGGCGTCGTCCTAGGGCCCCGCGGCGTGCGGAGCGCGTCGTGGGGGAGGACGAGGTCCTTCTCAGTCGTAGGAACCGGCGCCGTCGCGGCGGTAGCGGGCTCCCCGCTCCACCGCGCGGCGCTCGGCGTCGGCCTCGCGGACCCGGCGGGTGGTCCCCGGCGGCCACCCGGCCTTGACCGCCCGGTGCTCGCTGGTCTCGGTCATGTAGGCCGCCGAGAACAGCAGCCCGAGCAGGACGCCGCCGCCGCACGCGGCCAGCCGGTACTCCAGCGGCACCGGGACGGCGACCAGGCAGAGCACCAGCACCGGCGCCAGCTGGACCAGGGCGCGCAGCAGGTGCCGCCACGCCCAGCCGCGGCCGGTCACGTCGGCGAGCACCCAGTCGGCGAGCTCGCGGGGCAGGCCCCCGCCGAGGGCGTACCAGGTCCACTGCACCGGGTTCGGACGGCGACGGGCCACGCCGTCCGACGATAGGCGGCTGTGTGCCCGCTGTCCGGCCGACCGCCGTTGCAGCTTGACGACGCCCGTTCGGGCCCGTATGCACGGCGTGGAGTCGGCCGACGAGGGGTGCACGTGTACGCAGAGGAACGCCAGGAGCACATCCTGCGGGCCGCCCGGTCCATGGGCCGGGTGGACGTGGGCGAGCTGGCCGTCGAGCTCGACGTCGCCCCCGAGACCATCCGCAAGGACCTCACCGCGCTGGAGCGGGTCGGCGTCCTGCGGCGGGTGCACGGCGGGGCGATCCCGGTCGAGCGGCTGGGGTTCGAGCCGCCGGTGGCCGCGCGCGACGTGGTGCTGACCGCGGAGAAGGAGCGGATCGCCAAGGCCGCCATCGCCGAGCTGCCGGAGGAGGGGGCGGTGCTCATCGACGCCGGCACCACCACCGCCCGCCTGGGTGACCTGATGCCCACCGACCGCGAGCTCACCGTGGTGACCAACGCGCTGTCGCTGGCCGGCCGGCTGGCCGCCTTCCCCAACCTCACCGTGCTGCTGCTGGGCGGGCGGGTGCGCAGCCGCACGCTGGCCTCGGTCGACCCGTGGGCCATGTCGGCGCTGGCCGGCATCTACGTCGACCTCGCGCTGCTGGCCACCAACGGGGTGTCGGTGGAGCGCGGGCTCACCACCCCCGACCCGGCCGAGGCGGCGGTGAAGACCGCGATGGTCGCCGCGGCCCGCCGGGTCGTGCTGCTGGCCGACCACACCAAGGTGGGCCGGGACCACTTCGCCCGCTTCGCCGAGCTCGACGCGGTGGACCTCCTGATCACCGACACCGGGCTCGACGAGCGGACCGCCGCCGAGCTCGCCGACGCCGGCCCGCGGGTGCAGCGGGTCTGAGGCCCCGGCCCCGGTGCCGGGGTGACAAGCTGGACGCCGTCGTCCCCTCACCCGCAGGAGCTCACCCCATGCCGAGCATCGAAGGCTCCCAGGTCCGCAAGCTCGTCATCGCGTGCGACGCGGGGATGGGCAGCAGCGTGCTGATGGCCAACCAGCTGAAGAAGCGGCTCAAGGACAACGGCGTCACGATCGAGCACAGCCCCATCGACGCCATCCCGGCCGACGCCGACCTGGTGCTCACCCACACCAAGCTCGCCGACCGCACCCGCGCGCACGCCGGGGACCGCCCGGTCGTGGCGTTCAGCGCGTTCATCGGCGACCCGGCGGTCGACGGCGTCGTGGCCGCCATCCACGGCGGCACCACCATCGATGGCTGAGCTGCTCGCCCTGCTGGACCCCAGCCGGATCCGGCTGGACGGCCGGGCGGCCGACCGCACCGAGGCGGTCCGGCAGGCGGGGGAGCTGCTGGTCGCCGCCGGTGCCGTGACCCCGGACTACGTGGCCAGCATGCTGGAGCGCGAGGACTCCGTCTCGACCTACATGGGCGAGGGCGTGGCCATCCCGCACGGCACCAACTCCGGCAAGCAGGCCGTGCTGGCCGACGCGTTGACCGTCGTCCGGTACCCCGCGGGCGTCGACTGGGGCAACGGCACCGCGCACGTGGTCATCGGCATCGCCGCCGTGGGGGAGGGGCACCTCCCGGTGCTCGCCGCGCTCGCCGACGTGCTGGTGGACCCCGAGCGGGCCGCCCGGCTGCGGGCGGCGACGTCGGTGGACGACGTGCTGGAGCTGCTCACCGCCGACGTCGAGGACTGAGCCGGTCCGGGCTGGCACGATGCCCGGGTGCAGCCGTACCAGCCCCAGCCGCAGCAGTTCCAGCCCCAGTTCCAGGCCCAGCCGCAGATGGCCCAGCCGCACATGCCGCCGCCGCAGCAGCAGTGGTCCGGCCCGCCGCCCGGCCTGGTCGCCCCGCTGGGACCGCCGGAGCGGGTCCCGGACGGCGTGCGGATCGGTGCGCTGGTGGTCCTGGGCATCGCCCTGGTCGGCCTGTCGGCGTTCGGCGGCTACGAGGTGGCCTTCTACGGCGGCAACAAGCTGCAGATCCTGCTGTGGTTCCTGCCGGCGATCATCGCGATGCTGGCCATGACCGCGATCCTGCAGAGCACGGTCTACTCCGTGCGCAGCGACGGCTGGGTGCTCGAGGGCACCGGGGTGCTGGGCCGGCAGGGCATCGCGCTGACCCGGCTCACCTCGGTGACCGCGACCGCCGCCGGCCGCGCGGTCCAGCTCGTGCTCCGCGACGACGTGGCCCGGCTGACCATCGACACCAAGACCCTGCACAAGGCCGGTCCGGCGGTGCTCGACGTGGTCGGCCGCGCCGTGTGGGCCGGCCACGCGCAGGGTCGCTATGCGCTGCCCCGCACCGTCGCGGCGGTCTGGGGCATGCCCACGCGCGACGACGCCCCTGCCCGCGGCAAGGCCGGGGCGACCGGGCGGGCCCTGGCGGTGGTCGGGTTGCTGCTGCTGGGCACCGTGGCGGGCGTCGTCCTCGCGCTGGCCTGAGTCGCCGGCCTGGGTCGCCGGCCCGGGTCAGAGCCGGCCGACCCAGGAGTTCGCGGTCGCGGCCTCCTCGTAGTCCAGCTCCTGGAGCACCGCCCGCATGACCTCGTCGTCCAGGTGGCCCTTGTCGCGCTCCTCCATGAGCACCCGGCGCTGCACCTCGATGATCTCCTGCCGGACCCGGTGGAAGGTGCGTGCCCGCCGGCGGTCCCGGTCGCCGTCCTCGCCCTGCTCGGCCCGCATCGAGGCCGACATGGAGCGCGCCCGCGCCAGCAGGGGACCCCGGATCCGCTCGGCGACCGCGTGCGCCCGCTCGACCCCGACCTTCTCGACCAGCTCCTGCTCCACCTCGGCGATCCGCTCGAGGGCCGCCGCGGTCGCCCGCTCGGCCAGGTGCACCTCGGCGGCGGCGTCCCGCCGGGCCTGCCCGGGGTCGGTCACCCCGAGCACCCGGATCAGCCACGGCAGGCTGAGCCCCTGCACCAGCAGGGTGCCGATCGTGACCACGTAGGCCAGCAGCTGCAGCACCTCGCGGTCCGGGAAGTCCTCGGGCACCGCGGCGGCCGCCGCCAGGGTCACCACCCCGCGCATCCCGGTCCAGGAGATCACCGCCTGCTGCCGCCAGGTGGGCCGGTGCGAGCGGGACCGCCGCTGCCGCCACGGGCGCGGCACCCGGCGCAGCCCCTCGACCAGGTAGACGAACAGCGGCCGGACGACGACCGCGGTGGCGAGCACGGCCAGCGCGGCGCCGGCCAGGGACCAGTTCGACCGGGCCGAGGCCTCCGCGGACTCCGCGACGCCGCGCAGCTGCAGCCCGATGAGGGCGAAGACGAGCGCCTGCAGCAGCAGGTCCAGGGAGGTCCACAGCGGCCGCTCCTGCAGCCGGCTGGCGTAGCCGGCCTCGGGTGACCGGTGGCCCAGGTAGAGCCCGGCCGCGACCACCGCCAGGACCCCGGACCCGGACAGCTCCTCGGCGACCAGGTACGCCGCGAAGGGGACGACGACCCCGAGCACCGAGGTGACCACCGGGTCGTCGAGCCGGACCCGGACCAGGTGCACCAACACGCCGATGGCCAGCCCGAGGGCCACGCCGACCGCGACGGCCAGGCCGAAGGTGGCCGCGGCGTCGGAGGCGTCCAGCCCGAGGAGGACACCGCCGGCGCCGAACACCGCGGCCAGCGCCACCTTGTAGAAGGTCAACGAGGCGGCGTCGTTGATCAGGCTCTCGCCCGACAGCACGGTCATCACCGGCCGCGGCAGGCCCAGCTGCCGGCCGATGGCCGCGGCCGAGACCGCGTCCGGCGGCGCCACGACCGCACCCAGCACGAGGGCGGCCGGCAGGCTCAACCCGGGGACGACGGCGTGCGCCACCAGGGCCACCACGACCGAGGTCACGACCACGAGCCCGACGCCCAGCTGCACGATCGGGCGGAGCAGGGCGCGGAAGTCGGCGTAGGAGACCTCCAGGGCGGCCGAGTACAGCAGCGGGGGCAGGACGACGGCCAGCAGCAGGTCGCCGTCGATGCTGAACTCCGGCACCCCGGGCACGAAGCTGGCCGCGAAGCCGACCAGCACCAGCAGCAGCGGCGCCTGCCAGCCCAGTCGTCGGGCCACGGCGGTCACCGCGACGGCACCGACGGCCAGTGCGAGCAGGGGGGCCACGTCCACGCGGTGCGGTCCTCTCGTCGGGGATGGTTGCCCTCCCACCATGCCCGGGACGGTCGGCCCGGGAACTGTCGGACCCCCGACCTAGTCTTCGGGTCATGAGCGAACGGCGCACCGGCGTCCTGATGGGCCTGGCGGCCTACGGGCTGTGGGGGCTGTTCCCGCTGTACTTCCCGCTGCTCGAGCCGGCCGGCGGGGTCGAGATCGTCGCCCACCGCATCGTGTGGTCGCTGCTGTTCGTGGCGCTGCTGCTCACCGTGCTGCGCGGCTGGTCGGCGGTGCGCCGCGCGGCCACCGACCGGCGCACCCTGCTGATCCTGGCCGGGGCCGCGGTGCTGATCACCGGCAACTGGCTCACCTTCGTGATCGCGGTGAACGCCGGCCACGTCGTCGAGACCTCGCTGGGCTACTTCATCAACCCGTTGGTCAGCGTGCTGCTGGGCGTCTGCTTCCTCGGGGAGCGGCTGCGCCGGCTGCAGTGGATCGCCGTGGGCACCGCGGCCGTGGCGGTGGCGATCCTGACCGTGGAGTACGGGCGGCCGCCGTGGATCGCCATCCTGCTGGCGGGCACCTTCGCCACCTACGGCCTGCTCAAGAAGCTGGTCCGGGTCGACGCGGCGCCCGGGTTGTTCCTGGAGACCCTGATCCTCGTGGTCCCCGCACTCGTCGTGCTGGTGGTGCTGCAGGTCCGCGGGGCGAGCTCGCTGGGCGAGGCCGGCGCCGGGCACGTGCTGCTGCTGATGACCTCGGGCATCGCCACGGCCATCCCGCTGCTGCTGTTCGCCGCCTCCACCCGGCGCATCCCGCTGTCCACGGTGGGGCTGCTGCAGTACCTGACCCCGCTCATGCAGCTGGCCATCGGCGTGTTCGTCAACGGCGAGCCGATGCCGCCGGCCCGGCTGGCCGGGTTCGTGGTCGTCTGGCTCGCGCTGGCGATCTTCACCGTCGACGGCCTCCGGGCGAACCGGGCCACCCGCGCCGCCCGCCGGGACACCCTCGAACCCGCACCCGCCGGGCTCTGACGCGGGCCGCTGCCCGTCCGTCGGCCACCCGCCACCCCGCCCGCCCCACCACCCCGACCCCAGGAGGACCGTCCGCCGATGAGCAGCGACGCCGCCCACGCCCACCCGCCCGTGCTCCCCGGGGCCGCCGCCGAGACCGCCGCGGAGATCGCTGCCGTGGCTGCCGGCCAGGAGACGGGCCTGCCCCGCCGCGAGCGGGACGTGCTGGCCTTCGAGCGGCAGTGGTGGCGCTACGCGGGGGCCAAGGAGGCCGCCATCAAGGAGCAGTTCGGGCTCTCGGCGACCCGGTATTACCAGGTGCTCAACACCGTCATCGACCGGCCGGAGGCGCTGGCGGTGGACCCGTTGCTGGTGCGCCGGCTGCGCCGCATGCGGGCGACCCGGCAGCGACAGCGCTCGGCGAGGACCCTGGGCACCGAGGTCTGAGGCCCACTAGGCTCGGTCACCGTGGGGAGGCATGGAGCATCGGACGGTGAACTGCCCTCGATCCCCGACGAGCCCCCGGTCGGCCGCCGTCGCGCCCCCGAGCCCGAGGCCCCCGCCGCGGCCGATCCCTGGCCCGACGACGACGAGCTGACCACCCTGGGCCGCCGCACCCGGGCCGAGCGCCGCCGGGACGGGCTGCTGCCCCGCGGCGAGGACCCGATGTCCGGCCGCGGCTCCGGTCAGCCCGGCACCGAGCCGCCCTCGGGTGGGCGCCCGCCGGCTCAGGCCGGCCCGCGCACCTACGTGACCGGCATCCCGGCCCCCGCGCCCCGGCCCGAGGTCCCCCGTCCCGAGGCGCCCCGGCCCGAGGCGTCCCGTCCCGCCGTGCCGCCGCGGGACACGGCCCCGCCCGCCAGCCGCGGGCCGGCCACCCCGCCGCCACCGCCGCCGGCCCGGGGCTCAGCACTGCCGCAACCCACCCGCGGACCAGGGACCCCGCCTCCGCCGACCCGCGGACCGGGGACCCCGCCGCCGGCCACCCGGGCCCAGCCCGCACCCCCGCCGCCCACCCGTGGCCTGCCCACCCCGGTGCCGCCCGCGGCCGGGTCGCCGGGCCGGGCCGGGCCGGCGACCACCGCCGACCCGCTCCCGGGCAGCCGGCCCCCGGCCGGTCGCGCACCCGAGGTCCCCGGCCGGGCACCCGAGACCTCCAGCCTGCCCACGTGGTCCACCACCCTCGGCCCGCCGACACCGGCACCGCCGTCGGCACCGACGCCCCCGCCGCCGTGGACGGGCCCCGAGCGGCGCACCGTCGACCTGCCCGACGCCGTCCCGCCGACCGGTGACCGGCGCGGAGCGCGCACGGAGTCGCTGCCCGAGCGCCCCCCGCTGGCCGCCGGCCGCCCGCCCGGCCCCGGCACCGGCTCCACCGCGTCCGCCGCGTCCGCGGCAGCCGCCGACGCAGCCCCACCCGCCCGGACGCCCGAGCGGACGACCTCGCCGGGCACCGGCGAGACCGGGGTCATCGGCGGTCGGGCCGCTAGCCGGGCCGAGCGCCAGGCCGTCGACGTCGTGCGCCGCCGCGAGGAGCGCCGGCAGGGCATCACGCCGATCCCGCCGCTGCCCGAGGAGGGCCGCCGCGGCTCCCGCGGCCTGGTCATCGGTCTGGTGTCCTTCGTCGTCGTGGCGCTCGTGCTGCTCGGCGTGTGGTCCTTCCAGGGCCCGGACACCCAGGAGTCGGCCAGCACCGCACCGGCCACCACCTCCACCGCCGCGTCGGCGACCACCACCGCCGCGCCGCCCCCCGCCCCGGTCACCACGCCTGCGGGGCCGACCGGTCCGGTGTTCGCGCCGGTGACCGTGCTCAACGCGACCACCGTCAACGGCCTGGCCGGCGACATCGGCACGGTGCTGGCCGACGGCGGCTGGGAGATCCGGGAGGAGGGCAGCTACGGCGAGCAGGACGTGGCGGTCACCACGGTCTTCTACACCGCTGGCGACGCCCAGCAGGAGCAGGCGGCGGCCACCCTCCAGGCGCAGTTCCCGGACATCCAGGGCGGGCCCTCTGAGCGGTTCTTCGAGGTGGAGGGAGTGCCCGACCCCGGCCTCGTGGTGATCGCGACCGGCAACTGGCAGCCCTGACCGGCTGACCGGCCGCACAGCGCGCGCACAGGTCCGTCGCCCGCGGAACACAGCCCGGTCGCCGTCCGTTCACCGCCCGTGCGTCCCACCCGCGGGCTCGTGCGACCCAGCCCGCGCCCCGGCGCCCGCGCGACCGTCGCCGCCCTCACCACCGTCCTGACCGCCGCCGTGCTGCTCGCCGTCCCCTTCGCCGCGCCGGCGTCGGCGGCCGAGGACGTCGCGACCGAGGACGCCACCGTGCCCTCGGGCAGCGGCGAGGACGCCGTGGAGCTCGACACCACCGTCTACGTGCCGTCCTCGGCGACCGCGGACGACCCGGCGCCGGCCGTCGTCCTCGCGCACGGCTTCGGCGGCAGCAAGGCCTCGGTGGCCGACGACGCCCGCGACCTCGCCGGCCGCGGCTACGTGGTGCTGACCTACTCGGCCCGGGGGTTCGGCGACAGCACCGGCCAGATCGGGCTGGACGACCCCCGGTACGAGGTCGCCGACCTCTCCACGATGCTCGACCTGCTGGCCGACCGGGACGACGTCGAGCTCGACGCCCCGGGCGACCCGCGGGTGGGCGTGGCCGGGGCGAGCTACGGCGGTGCGCTGGCGCTGCTGGGTGCCGCCTACGACGACCGGGTCGACGCCATCGCCCCGCAGATCACCTGGAACTCCCTCACCACCGCGCTGTTCCCCTCGCAGGCAGGGGCGGTGGACGGCGAGACCCCGGCGGCCACCCCGACCACCGGCGACAGCGGGGTCTTCAAGCGGCTGTGGTCCGGGTTGTTCTTCGGTGCCGGGTCGGTCCCGACCGGGGACGGCCTGCTGGCCTCGCTGACCGGCGGCGCGAGCGGTGCCGGCGCCGGCGGGCTGCCCGACGTCGACCCCTCGACGCTGGACTCCGCCGCCGTCGAGCAGGCGCTGACCTGCGGCCGGTTCCGGGCCGACATCTGCGCCGCCTACCAGGTCGCCGCGGCCAGCGGCACGCTCACCCCGGAGATCGCCGCGGTGCTGGACCGGTCCTCGCCGGCCGCCGTGCTCGACCGGATCACCGCACCCACGCTGCTGGTGCAGGGCACCCAGGACTCGCTGTTCGGGCTCGGCCAGGCCGACGCCAACGCCCGGGGCATCGCCGCGAACGGCACCCCGGTCTCGGTGGTCTGGTACGACGGCGGCCACGACGCCAGCGCGTCGGAGGGTGACACCGCCGACCTCCGCGACCTGGTCGCCGGCTGGTTCGACGTGCACCTGCGCGGCACCGGCGAGGACCGCGGCACCGAGTTCACCTTCCCGGTCCCGACCGGCGTCGGGGCGGCGACCGGCAGCGTGCAGGGCGGCAGCCAGACCGAGACCGCCGCGGCCTACCCGGGCCTGTCCGGCGACCCGGTGGCGCGCACCGACGTCCCGCTGTCGGGCACGACGTTCCCGGTGGTCACCCCGCCGGGCGGCAACCCCGCGGCCATCACCACCGTCCCGGGCCTGGGCGCGGTCACCGCCGCCCTGGGCGGCACGACGGTGGAGATCCCCGGCCAGTTCGCGGCGTTCGACTCCGAGCCGCTGACCGACGCCGTCGACGTGGTCGGTGCGGCCACCACCACGCTGACCGTGTCCTCGCCGACCGGGACGGCGACGCTGTTCGCCAAGCTCTACGACGTCTCGGCCGACGGCAGCCAGACCCTCCCCTCGGGCCTGGTGGCCCCGCTGTCGCTGACCGGGCTGTCCACCGACCCGACCGCGCCCACCGAGGTGCAGGTGACCCTGCCCGGGATCGTGCACCGGTTCGAGGTCGGCCACACGATGCGCGTGCTGGTCTCCTCCACCGACCAGGCCTTCGCCGCGCCGGCCGAGTCCGGCGTCTACGCCGTCGGGCTGGCCGACGGCGCCGCGCTGGCCGCCCCCACCGTCGACGGCACCGTCAGCACCGCCTCTGGCGCCACCCGCTGGTGGGTGCTGCTGGGCGTGCTGGTCGCGCTCGGCCTGGCCGGGGTGGTCGTGGCGAAGCTGTGGGGCGCCCGGCGCCGGAAGCAGCTGTCGGTCGTCGAGCCCGACGGCGAGGACGTGCCGCTGCGCTTCTCCGGGGTGACCAAGTCCTACAAGGACGGTTTCACCGCCGTCCGCGACCTGTCCTTCGAGGTCCGCCGCGGCCAGGTGCTCGGCCTGCTGGGCCCCAACGGCGCCGGCAAGACCACCTCGCTGCGGATGCTCATGGGCCTGATCCGGCCGACCGAGGGCACCATCTCCGTCTTCGGCCACCCGGCCACCCCCGGCGCCCCGGTGCTGTCCCGGCTGGGCTCCTTCGTCGAGGGCACCGGCCTGCAGCCGCACCTGTCCGGCCGGGACAACCTGGAGCTGTACTGGGCGGCCACCGGCCGGCCGCTGGCCGACGCCCACCTGGACGAGGCGATCGCCATCGCCGGCCTCGGGACGGCGCTGGACAAGCGCGTCCGCTCCTACTCCCAGGGCATGCGCCAGCGGGTGGCCATCGCGCAGGCCATGCTCGGCCTGCCGGACCTGCTCGTCCTCGACGAGCCGACCAACGGGCTGGACCCGCCGCAGATCCACGCCATGCGCGAGGTGCTGCAGGACTACGCGGCGACCGGCCGCACGGTCATCGTGAGCAGCCACCTGCTGGCCGAGATCGAGCAGACCTGCAGCCACGTCGTCGTGATGGCCAAGGGCCAGAAGGTCGCCGAGGGCACGGTCGAGGAGATCGTCGGCACCGGGGGAGCGGTGCTGGTCGTGCTCGAGGACCCGGCGGACGCCGACCGCGCGGTCGCCGTCCTCGAGGGCCTGGACGGCGCCTCGGTCGAGCGCGCCGACGAGGGCCTGGTCGTCGAGCTGGCCGGTGCCTCCCGGGCCTCGGCGGTCGCCGCCCTGGTCGGGGCCGGCATCGGGGTCGACCAGGTCACCCCGCGTCGCCGCCTGGAGGACGCGTTCCTGTCGCTGGTGGGGGAGAGCTCGTGAGCACCGTCCAGTCCACCGGGGCCGTCGCCGGCTACCGGCCCGAGCGCACCCTGCGGCTGTCGGTCGAGCTGCGCCGGCAGTTCAAGCGGCGGCGCACGATCGGCGTCTTCGCGCTGATGGTGGCGCTGCCGCTGCTGCTCATCGCCGCCCTGCAGCTGGGCGCCAGCGAGGACGCGCAGGCCAACAGCCGGCTCAACCTGGTCGACGTCGCGACGTCGTCCGGGCTGAACTTCACCCTGTTCGTGCTGTTCGCGACCACCTCGTTCTTCCTGGTGGTCGTCTACGCGCTGTTCTTCGGCGACACCGTGGCCAGCGAGGCGCAGTGGGGGTCGCTGCGCTACGCGCTGGCCACCCCGGTGCCGCGGATGCGGCTGCTCCGGCAGAAGTGGCTGGCCGCGCTGGTGCTGTCGGTGTCGGCGCTGCTGACCGTCACCGTGGTGGCCGTGGTCGCCGGCGGCATCGCGTTCGGCTTCGAGGACATCCAGACCCCGATCGGGATCAGCATCGACCAGGGCCAGGGGATGCTCCGGCTGGCCGGGATGGTCGGCTACCTCGCCGTCCACCTGCTGGTCGTGGGCACGCTGGCGTTCTGGCTGTCCACGGTGACCGACGCGCCGCTGGCCGCGGTCGGCGGGTCGGTGTTCACGATGTTCGTCTTCGCGATCCTCGACCAGGTCGAGCAGCTGGGCAGCATCAGGGACTACTTCCCGACCGCCGAGGAGTTCGCCTGGACCGACCTGCTGCAGACCCCGGTCGACAGCGGGGACCTGTACCGCGGGGTCATCCAGTCGCTGCTCTACGCGGCGGTGTTCACCGCGCTGGCCTTCCGGCACTTCGCCCGCCGCGACGTCACGAGCTAGGCAGCTACCCGAGGGCGGCGCGGACGGCCTCGGCCCAGCCGAGACCCATCGCGCCGGCGGTCGCCGCCACGTCCGGCAGGGCGGCGATCGCCTCGGCCATGCCGGGGACGGCGGCGCCGTTCGCGGTGATGAACAGCCGACCGACGGCCGGCGCCATCTCCAGGTCGCTGACCGAGTCGCCGACCGCCACCGCGTCGGCCGGGTCGATCGCGCGCCGGGCCAGGTCCCAGGCGATCGCGGAGCCCTTGCCGATGCCGCGCGGCATCAGGTGGAAGACGTGCGGGTCGCCCTCGACGTCCAGCGTCATCCGCGAGGTGCGGGGGACCCGGCCGTTGTCCTTGAGGGTCAGCCACCCCCAGCCGCGGTCGGCGAGCCACGCGTCGACCTCGGCGGTGCCCACCCGGCCGCGGAGCATGGCGTCGCCGGTGTGCGTGGCGTGCCAGGGGGAGTGCCACTCCAGCTGCCCCGGCCAGGCCGCCACCAGCGCGTCCACCACGCCGAGCCCGGCCATCACCTCGACCGGGGTGCGCCCGGCGAACTCCGCGGGCAGGTCGCCGGTCAGCAGGTGGGTCTCCCGGCCGCCGGCCCAGCTCACCAGCGAGCCCAGCTCGGCGATGTGCCCGTCGACGGCGAAGACCCGGCCGGCCTCCTGCAGCTGGGCGTGGGTGCGCCCGGAGACCAGGACCAGCGGCACGCCGGCCCGGTGCAGCTCCAGCAGCGCCGTCCAGGGCTGCGCGGTGAGCTCCCCGGTGGCGGTGTGCACGAAGGACCCGCGCGGGCCGACCATCGTGCCGTCGAGGTCGGTGTAGACGATGGCTGCGGGCACGGCGCCCATCCTGCAGTAAGGTCCGGGGCGTTCCACTCATCCAGAGGGGCAGAGGGACACGGCCCGATGAAGCCCCGGCAACCACTGCGCGAGCAGCAGGTGCCCCATCCGTCCTGCGCGGTCGACGACCCGGCGCAGGGAAGATGAGGAGGTAGTCGTCGCATGACCCTGACCGCTCCCGAGGCCACCACCGGCCCCACCACCACCGGCCCCGCCACCACCGTCGCCGCCAACCCGGCCCGCGGGCTGGTGTGCCGCAACTGCGGTGCCACCTTCGGCCTGATCGCCGAGCACGCCTGCGCCGAGTGCTTCGGCCCGCTCGAGGTCGACTACGACCCCGAGCTCATGCGCGCGGTCACCCGCGAGCAGATCGAGGCCGGCCCGCACAACATCTGGCGCTACGCCCCGCTGCTGCCCACCGGCCAGGACCCGGCCGACCGGGTGAGCCTGGACCCGGGGATGACCCCGCTGGTGCGGGCGCAGCGGCTGGGCGACGAGCTCGGCTTCACCGCCCCGCTGTGGGTGAAGGACGACTCGGCCAACCCGACGCACTCGTTCAAGGACCGCGTCGTCAGCCTGGCCGCCACCGCCGCCAAGGGGTTCGGCTACGCCAAGATCGCCTGCGCCTCGACCGGCAACCTGGCCAACTCGGTGGCCGCCCACGCCGCCCGCAATGGCCTGCCCTCGTTCGTGTTCGTGCCCAGCGACCTGGAGCCCGGCAAGATCGTCCAGTCGGCGGTGTACGGCCAGGCCCTCGTCGCCGTCGACGGCTCCTACGACGACGTCAACCGGCTGACCAGCGAGCTCGCCGAGACCGACGAGTTCGAGGACTGCGCCTTCGTCAACCAGAACGTCCGGCCCTACTACGCCGAGGGCTCCAAGACCGTGGGCTACGAGATCGCCGAGCAGCTCGGCTGGCGCATCCCGGCCCAGGTCGTGATCCCGATGGCGTCGGGGTCGCTGCTCACCAAGGTCGACAAGGCCTGGAAGGAGCTGGTGGCCGCCGGCATCGTCGAGGACACCCCCTGGAAGGTCTTCGGTGCCCAGTCGGCCGGCTGCGACCCGATCGCCACCGCGTTCGACAACGGCTGGGACGTCGTCAAGCCGGTGAAGCCGACCGGCATCGCGAAGAGCCTGAACATCGGCAACCCCGCCGACGGGCCCTACGCCCTGGACGCGATCCGGCGCACCGGTGGCTCGGTCGGCCGGGTCGGGGACGACGAGATCGTGGCCGGCATCCGCGACCTGGCCCGCACCACCGGCGTCTTCGCCGAGACCGCGGGCGGGGTGACCACGGCCGTGCTCCGCCAGCTCGTGGAGAAGGGGCTGCTGGACCCCGCGCAGGAGACGGTGGTGCTCAACACCGGCGAGGGGCTCAAGACCCTCGACCCGCTCGCCCCGGTCGTCGGCCCCACCCACCACGTGCAGCCCTCGCTGCGCTCGCTGCGCGAGGCCGGCCTCATCGCCTGAGGTCGGCCGCGTCGGTGCCGCAACCTGGGTCGACCCACCCCGTGGCTCCTCACCCCAGTCCACGACCTGGGGTGAGGGTCTGCGCGGGGGGTCCACCCAGGCTGCGCCGGGCGCCGGCGTGGGGCCGGAGGCCGGCGCGGTGACCACGCCCTCCGAGCCCTCGCGCCAGGTGCCCCGACCGGTGCCGGTCGTCGTCCGGCCGCGGTCGTGGGCGCCCGCGCTGCTGGTCGGCCACGTCGCGCTGGCCGTCGTCCTCGTGGTGATCTCGCTCGTCCTGCTGGTCGCCGGGGCGGGGGAGCGGGCCGTCGGCGGACCCCTGGCGGCCGTGCTGGTGGGCCTGCTGGTCGTCGGGGCCGTCGCACGCCGGTTCGGCACCCGGCCGCAGACCCGCGGGGGTCGCTGGTCGACGGTGCTCGGCCTGGCCGTCGTGGGCCCGTGGGTCTGGTACGTGCTCGGCGTGGCCGGGTTGTCCGGGTACACCGGGCCCCTGCTCGGCGTCCTGGCGCTCTACCTCTGGGTGTACGTCCTGGCCCTCGTGGTGGCCGCCGTGCTGGTCGCGTTTCTGGACCTGGCCGCCGGCGAGGTGCTCCGCCGACGGCGGGGGTGACCCCCGTTCTTGCACTCGCCTGGGTCGAGTGCCAGACTCGGGCTGGCACTCGGAGCATCTGAGTGCCAACCAGGTCGGGCCGGTGAGGCATCGGCACGTGGGCCGCAGGAGCGTCCACGGTGCAGGTGCCGTCCGTCGCGGGCGCCGCCCGACCAGCAGCGAGCCACGCATGGAGGACACCACCACATGGCCAAGATGATCGCCTTCGACGAAGAGGCCCGCCGCGGCCTCGAGCGGGGCATGAACACCCTCGCCGACGCCGTCAAGGTCACCCTCGGCCCCAAGGGCCGCAACGTCGTGCTGGAGAAGAAGTGGGGTGCCCCCACCATCACCAACGACGGTGTGAGCATCGCCAAGGAGATCGAGCTCGAGGACCCGTACGAGAAGATCGGGGCCGAGCTCGTCAAGGAGGTCGCGAAGAAGACCGACGACGTCGCGGGTGACGGCACCACCACCGCCACCGTGCTCGCCCAGGCCCTCGTCCGCGAGGGGCTGCGCAACGTCGCCGCCGGCGCGAACCCGATGGCCCTGAAGAAGGGCATCGAGAAGGCCGTCGCCGCCGTCTCCGAGTACCTGCTCTCGACCGCCAAGGACGTGGAGACCAAGGAGCAGATCGCTGCCACCGCCTCCATCTCCGCCGCTGACCCGGCCATCGGCGAGCTCATCGCCGAGGCGATGGACAAGGTCGGCAAGGAAGGCGTCATCACCGTCGAGGAGAGCAACACCTTCGGCCTCGAGCTCGAGCTCACCGAGGGCATGCGCTTCGACAAGGGCTACACCTCGCCCTACTTCGTGACCGACACCGAGCGCATGGAGGCCGTCCTCGACGACCCGTACGTGCTCGTCGTCAACTCCAAGATCAGCTCGGTCAAGGACCTGCTGCCGCTGCTGGAGAAGGTCATGCAGTCCGGCAAGCCGCTGCTGATCATCTCCGAGGACGTCGAGGGCGAGGCCCTCGCGACCCTGGTGGTCAACAAGATCCGTGGCACCTTCAAGTCGGCCGCCGTCAAGGCCCCCGGCTTCGGTGACCGCCGCAAGGCCATGCTCGGCGACATCGCCATCCTCACCGGTGGCCAGGTCATCTCCGAGGAGGTCGGCCTCAAGCTGGAGAACGCCGGCATCGACCTGCTGGGCCGCGCCCGCAAGGTCGTCGTCACCAAGGACGAGACCACCATCGTCGAGGGTGCCGGCGACCAGGACCAGATCGCCGGTCGGGTCAACCAGATCCGCGCCGAGATCGAGAAGTCGGACTCCGACTACGACCGCGAGAAGCTGCAGGAGCGCCTGGCCAAGCTGGCCGGTGGCGTCGCCGTCATCAAGGCCGGCGCCGCGACCGAGGTCGAGCTCAAGGAGCGCAAGCACCGCATCGAGGACGCCGTCCGCAATGCGAAGGCCGCCGTCGAGGAGGGCATCGTCGCCGGGGGTGGCGTCGCGCTCGCGCAGGCCTACTCCGTCTTCGAGAAGCTCGAGCTGACCGGCGACGAGGCCACCGGGGCGAACATCGTCCGCGTGGCCCTCGAGGCCCCGCTCAAGCAGATCGCGATCAACGCCGGCCTCGAGGGCGGCGTCGTGGCGGAGAAGGTCCGCAACTCCGAGATCGGCTGGGGCCTGAACGCTGCCTCGGGCGAGTACGTCGACCTGGTCGCCGCCGGCATCATCGACCCGGCCAAGGTCACCCGCTCGGCGCTGCAGAACGCCGCCTCCATCGCGGCGCTCTTCCTCACCACCGAGGCCGTCATCGCCGACAAGCCGGAGAAGTCCGCGCCGGCGATGCCCGGTGGCGACGGCGGCATGGGCGGCATGGACTTCTGAGTCCCGCCGCACCACCGCCGGCGTGAGCCGGCACCAGCACCACCTGCACTGCCCGGACGGGGCGGTCTCCACGAGGAGGCCGCCCCGTTCGGCGTCCCGCACAGCGTGTGCACAGCCCGGGGTCCGAGCGGTTGGCAAGGGCAGGCTAACCTCATCCGGTACCCGTCGGCCCCACCCTGGAGCGCACCCCCTCATGACCCGTCGTCCCCTGGCCGCCCTCGCCACCGCCGCCCTGGCGCTGACCCTGACCGCCTGCGGCAGCTCCGACGAGGAGACCCCGGCCGCCGGGGGGTCCTCGTCGTCCGACGGCGCCTTCCCGGTGACCATCGAGCACACCTTCGGCGAGACCACGATCGAGGCCGAGCCCGAGCGCGTGGTGACCATCGGCTTCAACGAGCAGGACTTCGCCCTCGCGCTGGGTGTCACCCCCGTCGGCGTCCGCGAGTACCTGAGCTACGACGCGAACACCCGGCCCTGGGCGGTGGACCTGCTGCCCGACGAGCCCCTGCCGACCGTGGGTGCCGAGGAGCTGGACCTCGAGGCGATCGCCGCGCTGCAGCCCGACCTGATCCTGGGCGTCTACTCCTTCATCGACGAGAGCACCTACGACCTGCTGTCGCAGATCGCCCCCACGGTGGCCGAGTCCGCCGACTACGAGCTCGGCGCCACCCCGTGGCAGGAGCAGACCCGGATGGACGGCGCCGCCCTGGGCAAGGCCGACGAGGCCGACGCGCTGGTCGCCGACGTCGAGGGCGCCTTCGCCGATGCCCGCGAGGCCAACCCCTCCTTCGAGGGCCAGACCCTGGCGCTGGACTACTGGTTCGAGGGCACCCACGGCGCGCTGCCCGACACCGACCTGCGCATGCAGTTCTTCACCGAACTGGGCTTCCAGGCACCGGCGACGACCGGCTCGCTGTCCGCGGAGTCCCTCGGGGCGCTGGACGGCGACGTCCTGGTCGCCGCGGGCACCGACCAGGCCACGCTGCTGGCCGAGCCGCTGTTCGCCGCGCTGCCCGTGGTGGCCGAGGACCGCACCGTCTTCGTCGGCGGGTTCGACAAGCAGTTCCCGGCCGCCCTGGGCTTCACCAGCCCGCTGTCGCTGCCCTACGCGCTGGAGCTGATCGTGCCGCCGCTGGCCGCCGCGGCCGACGCCGACCCGGCCACCCCGGTGGAGCAGATCGCCATCTGAGCCGCCCCGCCGCGCAGGCGACGGAACCTCTGCACCCCCTCCCGCGCCGCGGAGGGGGTGCAGAGGTTCCTATGCCTCCGGGGGCGCCTCGGTGAAGCTGACGCCCAGCTGGGCGGCGGCCTCCTCGAGCACCCGCATCACGGCGAGGGTGTCGGCCAGCGGCATGACGGCGGACTCGGTCCGCCCGGCCAGCACGCCCTCGTGCACCTCGCCGATCTCGTGGCTGTAGCCGGTGCCGGCGGCCGGGAGGGTGATCTCCTCGGGGTCGGCACCTGCGCGGTGCAGCACGATCGTCGCCGGGTGGTGGAAGCGGGGGAGCACGTCGACCCACCCCGTCGTCCCGAAGACCCGGGCCTGGCCGGGGAGGGCGTTGCGCAGCGAGGTCTGCAGCGTGGCCGAGCGCCCGTCGGCCCACCCCAGCAGCAGCGCGGCCTCGGCGTCCACGCCGGTGGGGAAGGTCGAACCGGTGGCCCGCACGGTGTCCGGGTCGCCGAGCAGCATCTGGGCGAAGGACACCACGTAGACGCCGAGGTCCAGCAGCGCGCCGCCGCCGAGCTCCTTGGCGAACAGCCGGTCGGCCGGGTCGAACTCGCGCGCGACGCCGAGGTCGGCCTGCACCGAGCGGACCTCGCCGACCGCGCCGTCGGCGATCAGCTCCCGCAGCCGGACGACGGCCGGCTGGAAGCGGGTCCACATCGCCTCCATCACGAAGACCCCGGCCGCCCGGGCGGCGTCGACGACCTCCTGGCTGCCGGCGAGCGTGGCGGTGAACGCCTTCTCCACCAGCAGCGACTTGCCCGCGGCGATGGCCTGCAGGGCGACCGCGTGGTGCTGCGGGTGCGGGGTGGCCAGGTACAGCACGTCGACGTCGGGGTCGGCGACCAGCTCGGCGTAGGACCCGTAGGCGGTCGGGACGCCGTGCCGGTCGGCGAAGTCCCGTGCCCGGTCCAGGGAGCGGGACCCGACCGCGGTCACCCGCGCCCCCGGCACGTGCGGGAAGTCCCGCACGACGTTCTCGGCGATCCGGCCCGGTCCGACGATGCCCCAGCGGGTCTCAGCACTCACCCGGACGACGGTAGCGGGGACACGAACCGCAGCAGGTTCCCGTCCGGGTCGATGTGCCAGCCCTCGCGGATGCCGTATCCGGTGTCCACCGGCCCGCCGGTCCGCGGCACGTCGGCCCAGCGCCGGGCCAGGTCGTCGGCATCGGGCACGTGCAGGAACACCGCGGAGGCCGTCCGCGCCGGGTCGTGGTCGGCGACGACGGACAGGTGCAGCTCGACCCCGGCCAGCGCGGCGAACCCGTAGGTGTCGTCGTGCCGGCTCACCGTGCAGCCGACGGCGGCGTAGTGCGCCAACGCCCGGTCCAGGTCGGTCACGGGCAGGATCGGGCACGCCCGGGCCTCGGTCATGCTGCGACGATGGCACGGTGGCCGTGCTGATCGACACCCCTGTCTGGCCCTGGCGGGGGCGGCTGTGGTCGCACCTGGTCAGCGACACCTCCTACGACGAGCTGCACGCCTTCGTCGAGGCCGAGCTGGGCATCCCGCGGCGGGCGTTCCAGGGCGACCACTACGACGTCCCGGAGGAGCTGCACGCCGTCGCCGTGGCGGCGGGGGCGGAGTCGGTGCCGGCCCGGGAGCTACTGGCCCGGCTGCTCGCGGCCGGGCTGCGGGTCAGGAAGCCCGGGCGCGGAGGAGCTGCAGCTCGGCGGTGAGGTTGGCCCGGGCCGGCTCGGTCCACGGCTGGGCGGTCGGCGTCCGGTAGAGCCGGGGGAGGGCGAGCAGGTGCTCCAGGACGGCGATCCGGCCGGCGGTGAACACGTCGTCGGCCAGGTGCCCGTACTCCGCCCGCACCGCCGAGGCGTAGCCGGCGTAGGCCGCGGGCGGGGAGGCCAGCACGGCCAGGTCGGCGTCGCAGAGCACCGCGCCGTCGGCGTCGGCGTCGGCCGGGTCGTGGCCGGCGGTCAGCCGGACCAGCCGGGCGACCTCCGCGCGCTGCCCGTCGGGCACCAGGCCGCGCAGCCCCACCTCGGCGCGCTGCGCGCTGACCTCCTCGTTGTCCGCGGCGGTCGGGTCGTAGGCGACGTCGTGGTACCAGGCGGCCAGCGCCACGGCGACCGGGTCGGCGGCGTGCCCGGACAGCTCGCCGACCAGCCCGAGGACGGCGGCCAGGTGGGCAAGGTCGTGGTAGCTGCGGTGCGGTTCACCCCAGGCGGCCACCAGCGCGGCCCACTCGGTGCGGGTGGTGGGGGAGTCCTCGGTCAGGGCGGCGAAGTCCTCGTAGGAGACGGTCACGGCTCCACCGTGCACTGCCGCAGCGCGGTCAGCGCGAGCACCCGGGCCACGTGCCCGACGTCGGCCACCGGGACCTGCTCCCGCGGGGCGTGCGCCAGGGCCAGGTCCCCGGGCCCGTAGTGCAGCGTCGGCACCCCGGCCGCGGCGTAGAGCCGCAGGTCGGTGCCGGCCGGCACGTACCGCTCGACGGGGCGGGCCCGCCCCAGGTCGACGACGGCGTCCTGCACGGCCGGCAGCATGGGTGACCCCTGCGGCAGCCGGCCGCTGGCGAAGCTGCCGCCGACCCACTCCACCCGGGCGGGGTGGTCGTTCAGCCACCCGTGCCCGGCGCAGGAGGCGGCGACCGCGGCCTCGAACGCGGCCTTCGCCGTCTCCACGGGCTCGTCGACCTGCACCCCGAAGCGGCCCTCGGCGACCAGCCGGTCGGGGACGGTGGAGGACCAGTCGCCGGCCTGCACCGTGCCGATCGAGATGCCGTAGGGCAGCGCGGTGCCCAGGAACCGGTCGACGTCGCGCTGCCGGCCGGCCTCGAACTCCCGGATGCCGGCGTGCAGGTCGGCGAAGGCCTCGACGGTGCTGACCCCGCGGTCCCGCATGGCGCCGTGCGCGGCCAGGCCGGTCAGGGTGAGCCGGAAGGTCAGGGCGCCGGCGTTCGCCGTCATCACCGCACCGGCGGTGGGCTCCGGGATGATGCAGGCCGCACCCCGGTGGCCGCGGCGGAGCGTCGCCCAGGCGCCCAGCCCGCCGTCCTCCTCGCCGACGACGCTGTGCACGGCCAGCGGTCGGGCCAGCCGGACCCCGGACGCGGCGACCGCCCGGGCCGCGGCGAGCGCGGCGACCAGCCCGCCCTTCATGTCGCAGGTGCCCCGCCCGTGAAGCACCCCGCCCTCCAGCCGGGGGGCGAACGGGTCGCCCGGCCACAGCGCCGGGTCGCCCGCCGGGACGACGTCGCTGTGCCCGCAGAGCACCAGCCCGGGCTCGCCCGCGCCGAGGGTGCCGACCACCCCGACGGCCTCCTCGCGCACGGCCTCCTGGCCCGGGGCGTCGGGTGCGGTGGCCGCCTCGGTCAGGTCGATCGCCCAGACGTCGGTGTCGGCGCCCATGTCCCGCAGCCACCCGGCCACCAGGTGCTGGGCCTCGGACTCCGCCGCGGTGCCGCCCACCGAGGGCACCGCCACCAGCTCGCGCAGGCGCGCCAGGAGCCACCCGTCGTCGACCGCGTCGAGGACGCGGGCCTCGGTGTCTGTCAGGTCGGCCACGGGCCCAGTCTGGCGCACTACCTTGCACGCCATGACCTCTCCGCCGCCCCCGCCGGGCTGGTACCCCGACCCCGCCGGCACCCCGGCCAGCCGCTGGTGGGACGGGCAGAACTGGACCGACCACCTGCAGCAGCCGCAGCAGGCCGCACCCCCGCAGGCCGCACCGCAGCAGGTCCAGCAGCAGTACGCGCCGCAGCAGCACGGCCGGTCGATCCTGCTCGAGCAGCCGACGCTGGTGGTGTCCCAGAAGACGAAGCTGATCGAGCTGACGAACGAGTACGCGGTCTTCGACGGCAACGGCCAGCAGCTGGGCGCTGTCGTCCAGGTCGGCCAGTCGGCGGCGAAGAAGGCGCTGCGGTTCGTCTCCTCGCTGGACCAGTTCCTCACCCACACCCTGGAGGTGCGGGACGCCACCGGGGTGGTGCTGGTGCTGGTCCGGCCGGCGAAGCTGGTGAAGTCCCGGGTGCAGGTGTCGCGCGGGTCCGGCGAGCCGGTCGGGGAGATCGTCCAGGCCAACGCCTTCGGCAAGATCCGCTTCGACCTCGTCGTCGGCGGCCAGGTCGTCGGCGCGATCCAGGCGGAGAACTGGCGGGCGTGGAACTTCGCGGTCACCGACCACACCGGCCAGGAGGTCGCCCGGATCACCAAGACCTGGGAGGGCCTGGCCCGGACGATGTTCACCACGGCCGACAACTACGCCGTCCAGGTCCACCGGCGCCTGGAGGACCCGCTGGCGAGCCTGGTGCTGGCCTCCGCGCTCACCGTCGACACGGCGCTCAAGCAGGACGACCGCGGGTTCGGCTGACGAGCGGGCCCGGGACGCGTACCGTGGACGACGTCCGGGCCGGGCGATCTGTGTCCCCGGGCTCCACTGGATAACTGCCGCCGGGGAATACCGCTCTCACGAGGCTGGAGCCCCGGATGCGCAACTCGCCGCGAGGCGACCAGCGTCCGGCTCGGACCCCACCGCACGACGAAGGCCCCCTCCCGCACGGAGGGGGCCTTCGTCGTTCCGGGTCCTACTGCTCGGTCTGGCCGAGGAGCCAGCCGTGCTCGCCGGCCAGCGCGGTCGCCTGGGCCGGGCCCCACGAGCCCGGCTCGTACGGGTGCACCTCGGGCCGGTCGTCGAGCACCGGCTGCAGGGCCCGCCAGGTCTGGGCCAAGCCCTCGCTGGTGGTGAACAGCGACCGGTCGCCGGTGAGCACGTCGTGGATCAGCGAGACGTAGGGCGGCAGCGGGTCCCCGCCGGGGATCTTGGACAGGTCCAGGGAGACCCGGGCCGGGGCCATCGCCAGGTCCGGGCCGGGCCGCTTGGCCATCACGTCGATGTCGACCGCGCCGGCACCGGCCAGCGACAGGGAGATCACGTTGCCGTTGGCCGGCACGTCGTTGACCGGGCCCTTGGGCCGGTGCAGCACCAGGCTCACCCGCTGCTCCTTGGCCGCCATCCGCTTGCCGGTGCGCAGGATGAACGGCACGCCGCGCCAGCGGCCGGAGTCGATGAACAGCCGCGCGGCCACGAAGGTGTCGGTGGTGCTGTCGTCCGGGACGCCGTCCAGGTCGCGGTAGCCGTCGAACTGGCCCAGGACGACGTCCTCGGGCGCCAACGGCCGGAAGGCGGCCAGCACGGACTCCCGGGCGGCGAGGATGTCGTCGGCGGCGAAGCTGACCGGGGGCTCCATGGCCACCTCGGCAGCGACCTGGAACAGGTGGGTGACCAGCATGTCCAGGGTGGCGCCGGTGCCGTCGTAGAAGTCGGCCCGGTCGGCGACGTCGAGGTCCTCGGGCACGTCGATCTGCACCTGGGCGACGTGCTCCCGGCTCCAGACGTGCTCGAAGAGGCCATTGGCGAAGCGCAGCACGTGCAGGTCCTGGGTGCCCTCCTTGCCCAGGAAGTGGTCGATCCGGAAGACCTGCTGCTCGTCGAACACCGAGTGCACGACCTCGTCGAGCTCGCGGAAGCCGTCGGGCGAGGCGCCGTAGGGCTTCTCGTAGACCACGCGGGAGCCCTCGGCGAGGTCGTGCTCGCCCAGCGCCTTGGTGTAGTCCAGGAAGTTCTTGGGCGGCAGCGACAGGTAGTGCACGAGCTGGGACTCCTCGCCCAGGTCCTCGCGCGCCGCGGAGACCGCGTCCAGCAGCTGACCGGGGTCCTCGACGGTGAAGCCGCCGCCGGCGAACCGCAGCCGGGCGGCGAACTCGTCCCAGGGGCCGTCGTCCGGGGAGGGCCCGAACTCCTCCAGGGCCCCGCGCACGTGCTCGACGAAGTCGTCGTCGGAGCGCTCGCCGCGGCCGCTGCCGATCAGCCGCCAGTCCGGGGGCAGCAGGCCGTGCTGGGCGAGCTGGAAGAAGGCGGGCAGCACCATGCGGCGCGCGAGGTCGCCGGTGGCCCCGAACAGCACGAAGACGGTGGGTGGGGACTTGCGGTCGGTCGTCCCGTTCTCGGGCACGGTGGTCCTCTCGTCGGCAGTTCTCGGTGCGGAGCATGCCCCGCCCACCAGGACGTACGCCTCGGGATCTGGATGAGACAGCTCTCATCCGGACCTCATGGGTGCCTCCCGGTCCACGGGCAGCATCCCTGCCATGACCACACGACGCCTCCTGCTCGCCCTGCCCGCCGTCGCCGCGGTCGCCCTCCTCCCCGCCTGCGGCTCCGACGACGACGTCCGCGGCGCCGCGACCTCGGGCACCGCCGGCGGCCCGTCCTCGTCCTCGAACGCCTCCGCCCCCGCGGTCGACGGCGGCAGCAGCGCGGCCGCCGCGCTGCAGCTGCAGGACCAGACCGGCGACGGGGCCACCGTGCAGGTGGCCTCGGTGACCGCCGTCGAGGACGGCTTCGTCGTCGTCACGCTGGACGACGACCAGGCCGGGCCCGGGCAGCTGCTGGGCTCGGCCGAGGTGCCCGCCGGCACCAGCACCGACGTCCGGGTCGACCTGGACACCCCGGTCCCGCCGGCCACGGACGACGACGACGGCACCGAGATCACCGCGACCCTGGTCGCGGACACGAACGGCAACGGCAGCTACGACGAGGGCACCGACCAGGCCGTCCCGGAGCCGCAGGACGACGACGACGACGATGACGACGCGGTGGACGACGACGCGGACTACCGCCTGACCTGATCCACCTGTGGGTGCTCGGTGAGCGCGCTGGGACCGTGATCGCTAACGTGACGCAGGTCCCAGCGCCGCCCCGACGGAGGACCCCGTGACCAGCACCGTCGCACGCGAGGCCGAGCACAAGCTGCCGGTCAAGACCCTGGTCTCGGCCAGCATCGGCAACGCCGTGGAGTGGTTCGACTGGACCGTCTACGCGACGTTCGTCGTCTACTTCGCCGGCCAGTTCTTCCCCGCCGAGAACGACGCGCTCGCGCTGATCGGCGCGACCTCGACCTATGCGCTGGCGTTCTTCTTCCGCCCGCTCGGCGGCTACGTGCTCGGCCGGTTCGCCGACCTCAAGGGCCGCAAGGCCGGCATGCTGGTCACGATCCTGCTGATGGCCGGCGGGTCCCTGGTGATCGCGATCCTGCCGACCTACGAGCAGGTGGGCTGGTTCGCCCCGGTCCTGCTGCTGCTGGCCCGCATCGCGCAGGGCATGTCGCTGGGCGGCGAGGTCTCCAACGCCTCGGCCTACCTCGCCGAGATCGCCCCGCCGGCCCGCCGCGGCCGCTACTCGGCCTTCTTCTACATCTCCACCGGCACGGCGCTGCTGCTGGCCTCGCTGCTGGGCGTCCTGCTCACCACGGTGCTCAGCGAGGACCAGCTGCAGGCCTACGGCTGGCGGATCGCGTTCGCCACCGGCGGGCTGCTGGGCTTCGTGGGCCTGTGGCTGCGCCGCTCGCTGGTCGAGACCGACCAGTTCGAGGAGAACGCCGCCAAGGCCCGGGCCACCAAGAACCCGCTGATGCAGACCATCAAGGAGCACCCGCGGGCGGTGCTGCAGCTGTGCGCCTTCACCCTGCTGTCCACGCTGAGCTACTACACGTTCTTCTCCGCGCTGACCCCGTTCGCCATCAACTTCCGCGGGGCCGACGGCAACCAGGTCTTCATCGCCCTCAGCATCGGCACCGCGCTGTTCGTCGCGCTCTGCTACCCGTTCGGTGCGCTGTCGGACCGGGTCGGCCGCAAGCCGCAGATGCTGGTGTGGTCCGGGGCGATGGCGGTGCTGATCATCCCGCTGTCGTTCCTGGTGCGCGACGACCTGCTCTCGCTGATCGTGGTCTTCTGCGTCGGGCTGGGCCTCTACGCGATGATGGCGTCGCTGGCGCCGGCGGTGATGAGCGAGCTGTTCCCCACGGAGCTGCGGGCCACCGGGATCGGCTCCTGGTACAACCTCACGGTCGCGCTATTCGGCGGTACGGCACCGCTGGTGATCACCGCGCTGTCCGACGCGGGGCACCCGGTGTTCTTCTTCGTCTACGTGGCCGTCGCCGCCGCGATCGCCTTCGCCGTCATCCTCGGCCTCAAGGAGACCAAGGGCACCGAGCTGCGCTGAGCGGGCGCCGCCGGGGTCAGGCCAGCACGACCCCGGCGGCCACCAGCAGCACGCCGAGCACGTCCAGCACCGGGCCGAGCAGCCCGATCCGCAGGCCGCCGTCCCGGACGAACCGCTCCGGCCGCTCCGGGTCGTAGCGGACGGCGACCGGGCCCCCGGTCGGGTACACCCCGACGTCCACGGTCGTGGACTGGGTGGCGGTCACCACCTGGCCCTCCCGGGTGGTGAACCGGACGACGGGGAAGGACTGCCCGTTGGTCTGCCGGTACCCGGTCACCTCGCCCCGGGCCGGCACCCAGGCCGCGGTGCGCCGCACCCGCAGGACGACCAGGCCGGCGCCGGTGGCCATCAGCAGGACGCCGACGACGAGCAGCGCGGTGGTCACGGACGGCGGCACGACGGGGAGCACGACCCCAGCCTGCCGCACCCCCTCAGTCGCCGTCCCGGTGCAGGACGACGTGACCACCCCATGCCCGAGGGCCCCCCTCAGGCCGAGCGTCACCGTCACCGCACCACCGACGGACGACGAGGAGCACACCGTGGACAGCTACTGGGGATCCGGGACCGAGGCCGAGCTGGCCTGGCGGCGCGAGCAGCTGGGCGCCCTGCGCCGGCGCACCCCGCCCGGGCAGCGGCGGCCCTGGCGGCTGCGCCGTCGCTGAGCCGCCCGTGTCGGAGGGCCGTGCCACCATCGCCGACGTGCCGCAGTGGGTCGAGGGTGCGCTCGTCGGGCGGGCCGGGGAGCTGTCCCGGCTGACCGCCTCCGTCGACCGTGCCCGCGAGGGCCGACCGTCGGCGGTGCTCGTCGCCGGGGACGCCGGGGTGGGCAAGAGCCGGCTGCTCACCGAGGTCGCCCGGCACGCCGGTGCCTGCGGCGTCCGGGTGCTCACCGGGCACTGCCTGGACCTCGGCGACGTCGGGCTGCCCTACCTGCCCTTCGTGGACCTGCTGCGCCCGCTGCGCGAGGAGCCGCCGGCGGCCGCCCGCCGTCCCGCGGTGGCCCCGCTGCTGGCCGCGCCCGGCGCCGCGGCCCGCCCCGAGGGCGCCGACGACCGGCTCCAGCTGTTCGAGGGCGTGGCCGGCCTGCTCGGCGAGCTCGCCGCCGAGCAGCCGCTGCTGCTGGTGCTGGAGGACCTGCACTGGGCCGACCGGTCCAGTCGCGACCTGCTGCGCTACCTGCTGGCCCGCCTCGTCGACGAGCCGGTGGCCCTGCTGGCCAGCTACCGCAGCGACGACCTGCACCGCCGGCACCCGCTGCGCCCGCTGCTGGCCGAGCTGGCCCGCCTGCCCGGCGTCGAGCGGCTGGACCTGGCCCCGCTGCCGGACGCCGAGATGGCCGACCTGGTCCGCGCCGTGGCCGCCGGCGACGGCGGGGTCGCCGAGGGCGTCGTCGCCGACGTGGTCTCCCGGGCCGAGGGCAACGCGTTCTACGCCGAGGAGCTGCTGGCCGCCGGGGTCCGCGGCGGCGCGCTGCCGCTGGGGCTCACCGAGGTGCTGCTGACCCGGGTCGAGGAGCTGGGCGAGGCCGCCCAGCAGGTGTTGCGGGTGGCCGCCGTCGCCGGCCGCCGGGTCCCGCACGCCCTGCTCGCCGCGGTCGCCGGGCTCGACGGCCCGGCACTGGACGCCGCGGTGGGGGAGACGGTGTCCCGGCACCTGCTCGTCGTGGACCCCGACGGGCGCTACCGGTTCCGGCACGCCCTGCTGCGCGAGGCGGTGCTGGCCGACCTGCTGCCCGGCGAGCGGACCCGGCTGCACGCCGCGGTGGCCGCCCGGCTGCGCGCCGACGGCACCGGCACCGCCGCCGAGCTCGCCCACCACGCCCGGGGGAGCAACGACCTGCCGGCCGCCTTCGCCGCCGCGCTGCAGGCCGCCGACGAGGCCGCCGCGGTCGGCGCGCCGGCCGAGGCGCTGCAGCAGCTGGAGAGCGCGCTCACCCTCTGGCCCGCGGTGCCCGGCCAGCACGCCGCGGTCCCCGACGGCGAGGTCGGCCTGCTGCTGCGTGCCGCCGCCCAGGCCCGCTCGGCGGGGGAGCTGCACCGCGGGGCCTCGCTGCTGCGGGCCGCCCGGGACCTGGTGGCCGGCCGCCCCGACCCCGCGCTCGCCGCCCGGGTGCACCACCGGCTGGCCCAGCTGCTGCTCCGCCTGGACGACGTCCCCGGCGCGGTCGAGGCCGCCGAGCGGGCCGTCGAGCTGGCCCCCGTCGAGCCCCTGGGGCCCGACCGGGTCTGGGCGCTGGCCACCCGGGCCCGCACCGCGTGGGCCGCAGGCGGGCAGGACGACATCGGCGAGCAGGCCGCCCGGGAGGCGTTGGAGGGCGCCGAGGCTCTGGGCCTGGAGGACGCGTGGTCGGACACCGTCATCTCGCTGGCCCGGATGACCGGCGGTGGCGACCCCGGCACCCGCACCGCCCGGCTCACCGAGGCGCTGGCCCGCGCCCGCCGGGCCGGGGACCCCGACGTGGAGATGCGGGCCGCGTTCAACCTGGCCTCGGCCGCCTACGAGGACGGCGACCTGGCCGCGGCCGCGGGCTGGATCGACCCGGCCGTGCGCCGCGCCCACGAGCTGGGCGTGGAGTGGAGCTACTACCCGGCCGAGCTGCGCTATCTGCAGGTGCTCGTCCGGATCGGGACCGGTGACTGGGACGGTGCGCGGGCCGCCGCCGAGGAGCTGGGCCGGGTGCCCGACACCGCCGCGCACGTCCGGGTCGCCGGGCTGCACGTGGCGATCGCCCGGGGCGAGGACGGGCTGACCGAGCAGGTCGAGCAGGCCGAGGCGGTGGCCCAGCGGATGGGCCGAGCCAGCCTGCTGCTGTCGGCCGGCAGCGCGGGGGTGGAGCTGGCCGGCTGGCGCGGGGACGCCGCGGCGGCGGTCGCGGTCACCGAGCGCACCGTCCGGCGGGTGCGCGAGGTGTGGCCGCTGGACTTCCTCGTCGCCGTCCGGCTCGTCGCGCTGTGCGTGGGCACGGTGGCCGACGCCGCGGCCGCCGCGCGGGCCACCGGCGATGCCGCGACCGCCGACCGGTGGGTGCAGACCGGGGAGCGGCTGGCCGAGCTCGCCGACGAGGCGCAGGCCGTGTTCGCCGAGCACGTGGGCCCGGTGCTGTGGGAGGGCCGGGCGTGGGCGCTGCGGCTGGACGCCGAGCGCGGCCGGCTGCACGGCCGGGTCGACCCTGCGGCGTGGGCGGCCGTCGTCGCCGCGTTCGACGGCCGCGACGTGCACGAGCGCGCCCGCAGCCGGGCCCGGGAGGCCGAGGCGCTGCTGGCGGCCGGTGACCGGGAGGCGGCGCTCGACGCCGCCCGGGACGCGCACGCGGTGGCGCAGCAGCTGGGTGCCCGGCCGCTGCGCGCGCGGGTCGAGGCGCTGGCCCGGCGCGGCCGGCTGGACCTCGGCCTGCCCGGCGTGCGGGTCGCCGACCCGGCGGCGGTCTTCACCCCGCGCGAGGCCGAGGTGCTCGCGCTGGTCGCCCGGGGGATGACCAACCGGCAGGTCGGCGCGGCGCTCTACATCAGCGAGAAGACCGCCAGCGTGCACCTGTCCCGGGTGCTGGCGAAGCTGGGCGCCTCCGGGCGGACCGAGGCCGTGGCGATCGCCGCCGAGCGGGGACTGCTGCCGTGAGCCGGGTGCTGACCGCCCCGCTGTGGTGGGTCGTCGAGCGCGCCGCGGCCGGGCCGTACCTCCGCCGCGACGCCGACAGGTTCGCCGAGTGCCTGCCCCGGCCGGCGTGGTCGGGGCTGTCGCCGCGGGCCCGGTTCGGCCGGTTGGTGGTGCACCACCCGGAGTTCCGCTCCGTGGTGCACTACCGGCTCACCCCGCTGCCGGCCGTCCTCCGCTGGTTGCTGCGCCGGGCCTACCCGCCGCTGCCCACGCTGCACATCGGCGCCCCGCACGTCGGGCCCGGGCTGTACGTCGAGCACGGCTTCGGGACCGTGCTGACCGCGGCGTCGGTGGGGGAGGACTGCTGGGTCAACCAGGGCGTGACGGTTGGCCACACCGGCCGCGGTCAGCCGGTGATCGGCGACCGGGTGCGGCTGGGTGCCGGTGCGGTCGTGGTCGGCCCGGTGCACGTGGGCGACGGCGCGGTGGTCGGCGCCGGCGCGGTGGTGCGCAGCGACGTCCCGGCCGGTGCCGTCGTGGTGCCGCCGGAGGCCGTCCGGCTCGATCGGCCCTGATCCCCCTGGTGGTCCCCGCCGGGAGGGGCCAGGGTGGAGGGGTGCCCGACGACCTGGTCCGCAGTCCCAGCGGGGTGCTCGTGCCCGCCTCGATCGACCCGTTCCACCGGGTGCTGCACCACGTGGCGCCGTCCGGGCTGGTGGGCGGCACCGCCCAGACCAGCGGGATGCGCCGACGGGAGGCGATCAGCGGGACGACGGTCGGGGCCCGCAACCTGTGGATGGGGCAGACCCACGTGCCCGGCGCGACGAACTCGGGCAACCACCACCACGGGGCGTCGGAGACGGCGATCTACGTCGTCTCGGGCACGCCGCGGTTCGTGTTCCTCGACCTGGAGGGCGACGAGCCGGTGGAGCGGGTGGTGCAGACCGCGCCGGGGGACTACGTGTTCGTGCCGCCGTGGGTGCCGCACCGCGAGGAGAACCCGGACCCCGAGGTGGAGGCGGTGGTCGTCATCGCCCGCACCACCCAGGAGGCGGTCGTGGTCAACCTCGCCGGCCTGGACTGGTCCGAGGTCGACGTCCGGGGCTGATCAGAGCATCGTGCGCAGGCGCTCCCGGCGCATGCGCAGCACGTCCACCGACGCCGACGCCGACGGCGGGCCGGGCACGGACTGACGCAGCTGGGTGTGCACCACCGCGTGCGGGGTGGAGGTCTTCGCCGAGACCCGGGAGACCAGCCGGTTGATCTCCCGGCGCAGGTCGGCGGCATCCCGCCAGCCGTTGGTCTCCTCCTCGGGGTGCTCGTCGACCAGCATGAACTCGTCGGTGTCGGCCCGGTGGCTGGCCGCGATCCGCAGCCGCAGCTCGTCGTCCCGCTTGCTCAGCAGCTCGGCGGTCTGCTCGGGGGTGAGCAGGCCGGGGATGCCGACGAACTCGGCCTCGTCGTCCCCGAGCGGGGTGGCCGGCCGGTTGCCGGCGCCGGTGTGCGCCGTCCCGCCGTGCAGCACGTGGGCGAAGCGGGCGTCGGCCTCCAGGGCCTCCCACTTCTGCAGCTCGCCCTCGCGGGGCTCGCGCTCGGGCAGGTCGAGCTGCTCGAGGTCCTCCTCGGTCTTCCGCGGCGGCGGCATGACGTGGTTGCGCTGCTCCTCCATCGTCGCGGCCAGCGCCAGCAGCGGCCGGACGGCGGGGAGGAACACCGTCGCGGACTCCTTCGGGTCCCGTGCGCGGACGACGCGGCCGACGGCCTGGGCGAAGAACAGCGGCGTCCGGTAGGAGGTCATCCAGGCCAGGACGGCGGCCCGGGGGATGTCGACGCCCTCGGAGACCATCCGCACGCAGACCGCGATCCGGGCCGAGCCGGTGGCGAACCGCTCGATCTTCTTCGAGGCCTTCGGGTCGTCGGAGAGGATCAGCTCGGGGGCCTTGCCGGTGATCCGGCGGACGATCTTGGCGTAGGCGCGGGCGTCGTCCTGGTCGGAGGCGAGCACCAGCCCGGCGGCGTCGGGCATGCCGTGCTCGCGCAGGTGGGTGATCCGCTCGTCCATCGCGGCGATGACGTGCGGCACCCACTGGCCCTTGGGGTCCAGCACGGTGCGCCAGGCGGCCATCTCGACGCTCTTGGTGCCGGCCTCGGTGAGCGAGGCGGCGATGACCTCGCCGGCGGAGTTCCGCCAGCGCGCGGTGCCGGTGTAGGCGGCGAAGACCACGGGCCGGACGACGCTGTCGGCCAGCGCCTCCTTGTAGCCGTAGGTGTAGTCGGCGCGGGAGGCCAGGCCGACGCCGCGCTCGCCGTCGTCGGCCTCGAAGGTGTCCTCCTCGTAGCGCACGAAGGGGATCCGCTCGTCGACCTTGGTGCGGAACGGCGTCCCGGTCAGGCACACCCGGCGACGGGCGCTGCCGAAGGCCTCGGCGACGGCCTCGCCCCAGGACAGGCCGTCGCCGGCGTGGTGGATCTCGTCCAGGATGACCAGCGTCTTGACCGTGGTGGAGCGGGCGGCGTGCAGCATCGGCTTGCCGGCGACCTGGGCGTAGGTGGTCACGTAGCCCTGGGTGCCCGCCCGGACCGGGCCGACGGCGTTGGTCAGGCCGGGGTCCAGCACGATGCCGGCGCGGTCGGCGGCGTCGGCCCACTGCAGGCGCAGGTGGTCGGTCGGGGCGACGACGACGATGCGGGCGATCTCGCGGCGCTGCAGCAGCCGGGCGGCCAGCGTCAGGGCGAAGGTCGTCTTGCCGGCGCCGGGGGTCGCGGTGACCAGGAAGTCCTTGGGGGACTCCTCCTCGTAGCGCTCCAGCGCCTGCTGCTGCCAGGCCCGGAGGGGGCGTGCGCCGGCGGCGTAGACGGGTGCAGGAGAGGCCATGGCGTCGACCATCTTGACCCGGGATCGACCGACACGCCCAGCCCGGGTTGCCCTGGGCATGCCGTCGCCCGTCGTGTAGTGGAGCCGGTCGCACCTCGCTGACCTGCGGATTCACCCGGCACCGCGGATGATCTGTGGTCAGGGTCTCGCCGGGGCTGGACCGTTCCGTCCCGTCGGCCCCGCAGACCACGCGGGGCCGCTACGGTCCCGCGCATGACGCGGATCGTGCTGGACGCACCGACGCTGCTGCACGTCGTCTCCGGCGGTGCGGAGATCGGGCCCGCTCACCAGCTGGTGGCCCCGCAGTCGCTGCGGCCGCAGGCGCTGGCGCTGTTGTTCGCCGCGGTCGGTCGGGGCGAGCTGACCGAGGCGGCCGCCCGGGAGCAGCACGAGGCGATGACCCGGCTGAAGGTGCGGTCGCTGGGGGACCGGGTGAGCCGCTGGACCGCCTGGTGCATCGCCCGCGACCACGGGCTGGACCTCGCCGTCGCCGAGTACCTGGCGGTCACCCGCCTGCAGGCCGACGTGTTCGTCAGCGTCGACGAGGCGGCCCGGGCCCGCGCCGAGGGCATCGTGCCGGTGGGCGGGCCGGAGCTGCTGCGCTGAGTGCACGACTGCGGTGGTCCCGGAGCCCGGATGACCACCGCAGTCGTGCACTCGGCGTCAGTCGGCGGTGGGCTCGACCCAGTCGGGGCCGTTGACCTCGCCGCGGCCGGCCAGGTCGGCGGCGTCGACGATCGTGTACGCGTAGCCCTGCTCGGCGAGGAACCGCTGGCGGTGTGCGGCGTACTCGCTGTCCAGGGTGTCCCGGCTGACCACGGTGTAGAAGTGCGCCGTCCGGCCGTCGGCCTTGGGGCGCAGCACCCGGCCCAGCCGCTGGGCCTCCTCCTGCCGGGACCCGAACGTGCCCGACACCTGGACGGCGACCGCGGCCTCGGGCAGGTCGATCGAGAAGTTGGCGACCTTCGAGACCACCAGCGTCTTGATCTCGCCGGTGCGGAAGGCGGCGAACAGCCGCTCGCGCTCCTTGTTCGTCGTCGACCCCTGGATGACCGGGGCGTCCAGCGCGGTGCCGAGCTCCTCGAGCTGGTCGAGGTAGGCGCCGATGACCAGCTTCTGCTCCTCGGGGTGCCGCTCCAGGATCCGGCGGATCACCGGCATCTTGGACTGCGCGGTCGCCGCGATCTTGTAGCGCTCCTCGGGCTCGGCGACCGCGTAGGTCATCCGCTCCTCGTCGTCCAGGGCGACCCGGACCTCGATGCACTCGGCCGGGGCGATGTAGCCCTGTGCCTCGATGTCCCGCCACGGGGCGTCGTAGCGCTTGGGCCCGATGAGGGAGAAGACGTCGTCCTCGCGACCGTCCTCGCGCACCAGCGTGGCCGTGAGGCCCAGCCGGCGGCGGGACTGCAGGTCGGCGGTGAGCCGGAAGATCGGCGCGGGGAGGAGGTGCACCTCGTCGTAGACGATCAGGCCCCAGTCCTGGGCGTCGAAGAGGTCCAGGTGCCGGTACTCGCCCTTCCGGCGGGTGGTGATCACCTGGTAGGTCGCGATGGTGACCGGGCGGATCTCCTTGCGCTCGCCGGAGTACTCGCCGATCTCCTCCTCGGTGAGCGTGGTGCGGGCGATGAGCTCGCGCTTCCACTGCCGGCCGGCGACGGTGTTGGTCACCAGGATCAGCGTGGTCGCCTTGGCCTCGGCCATCGCCGCGGCGCCGACCAGGGTCTTGCCGGCCCCGCAGGGCAGCACGACCACGCCGGACCCGCCGGCCCAGAACCCGTCGACGGCCTCCTGCTGGTAGTCGCGCAGGTGCCAGTCGGCCTGGTCGAGCTCGATCGGGTGGGCCTGGCCGTCGACGTAGCCGGCGAGGTCCTCGGCCGGCCAGCCCACCTTGAGCAGCGCCTGCTTGAGCCGGCCGCGCTCGGAGGCGTGCACCTGGATGGTGTCGTCGTCGATCCGGGCGCCCAGCATCGGGGCGACCTTCTTGCTGCGGGCCACCTCGGTCAGCACGGCGCGGTCGGTGGTGGTCAGCACCAGCCCGTGCACCGGGTTGTTGGCCAGCGTGAGCCGGCCGAAGCGGTCCATCGTGTCGGCGACGTCGACCAGCAGCGCGTGCGGCACCGGGTAGCGGCTGAACCGCACCAGGGCGTCGACGACCTGCTCGGCGTCGTGGCCGGCGGCGCGCGCGTTCCAGAGCGCCAGCGGGGTGACCCGGTAGGTGTGCACGTGCTCCGGCGAGCGCTCCAGCTCGGCGAAGGGTGCGATCGCGGCCCGGCACTCCTTGCTCTGCGGGTGGTCGACCTCCAGCAGCAGGGTCTTGTCGGACTGGACGATCAGGGGGCCGTCGCTCACAGGTGTCCTTCGGCTAGGAGCAGATACTCCACGGTAACCACAGCTACCGACAGGTTGCTCCCGCCGCGGGCGGTGCCGCGGGTCACCGTGCAGTCATCGGGCCGCGTCACGACGCGACCCGATGACTGCGGGGTGACCCTCTGTGCGGCTCAGACCCAGTCGGTGCGGCGCAGCGGGGGCTGCTCGCCGCCGGGCTTGACCGCCAGCACCTGGTCCACACCCATCGCGCCGCCCTCGAAGGCCAGCGCGCAGGCGGCCATGTACAGCCGCCAGACCCGGGCGCGGCCCTCCGTGCTCGCGGCCACCGCGTCGTCCCAGTGCTCCTCGAGCAGGCGCACCCACGCCCGCAGGGTGAGTGCGTAGTGCCGGCGCAGCGCCTCGACGTCGACGACCTCGAGGCCGCCGGCCTCGATGGCGCCGACCATCTCGCCCAGGCCGAGCAGCTCGCCGTCGGGGAAGACGTAGCGGGCGATGAAGCTGTCCTCGCTCCAGCTGGCCTCCCCGGCGTTCCAGGCGATGGCGTGGTTGAGCAGCCGGCCACCGGGCCGCAGCAGCCCGGCGAGCTGGTCGACGTAGGTGCCCAGCCGGGCCCGGCCGACGTGCTCGGCCATGCCGATCGAGCTGATCGCGTCGAAGGGGCCGTCGTCGATCTCCCGGTAGTCCTGCACCCGGATCTCGACCTTGTCGGTCAGCCCGGCCTCGGCCACCCGCTTGCGGGCCAGCGTGGCCTGCTCCTCGGAGATGGTGATGCCCACGACGGTCGCGCCGTACCGGCCGGCGGCGTGGATGGCCATCGAGCCCCAGCCGCAGCCGACGTCGAGCAGCCGGGAGCCCTCGGTCAGGCCCAGCTTGCGGCAGACCAGGTCGAGCTTGGCCTCCTGCGCTGCGTCCAGGCCCACCTCGGGGGTGTCCCAGACCGCGCAGCTGTAGACCATCGACGGACCGAGCACGAGCTCGTAGAAGTCGTTGCCCACGTCGTAGTGGTGGGCGATGGCGGCGGCGTCCCGGCGGCGGGAGTGCCGCAGGCCGTGCCGGCCCAGGTCGGCCTCCTCGGCCGGCGGCGCGGGGTCGGTGCCCAGCCCGCCCAGGCCCGCGACCGTGCGCAGCAGGGCCACCCGCTCGGCGGCGGTCACCGGGCGCATCTGGCCGGTCTCGGACAGCCGTCCCACCGAGCTCAGCGCGGCGAAGGTGTCGAAGACGTCGTCCTCGACGTCGATGTCGCCGGCGACGTACGCGCGCCCCAGCCCGAGCTGCCCCGGCGACCACAGCAGGCGGCGCAGCGCCCGCCTGTTCCGGACGGCGAGCACCGGTGCGCCCGCAGGACCGGCCACCGACCCGTCCCACCCGCGCAGCCGCACCGGCAGCTGCGTGCTCCCCAGGACGGTGCCCAGCACCGTCGCCAACCGGTCCGCGACCGTTCCTCGACCCATCCGACACCATCCGTGCAACTCGTTGCCTGTACCAACGAACGGGACAAGTCGATCACCTACCCGTGCATTCCGCCCGGGTATGCGCGGGGATCCGGGGGAGGGGTCAGCCCCGGTCGACGAGGTCCACGGAGGTGATCCGGTGGACGGCGAACGTGCGCTCCTCGCCGCGGCCCTCGTCGAAGCCGGACAGGAACCCACCGCCCAGGGTGAGCGGCTGGACGGTGCGCCGGCTGCCGGAGCCCTGGGCGTCCACGTAGCCCAGCCAGACCGGCAGCTGCTCGCGCACCGCCCGGGACAGCAGCTCCAGCGTGCTCGCCGTCGTCACCCCCGGGACCTGGCGGGCGGGATCGGTCCGGCGGGCGGCCAGCGCGGCGTCCCCGGCCCGGATCTCCCGGACGGTCGCCTCGACCTCCTCGGCCCGCAGCGGTCGCGGCCCCGCGGCGGGTCGGCCGCCCGGCCGCGCGGTCGCCCGGGGCCGTCCCGGCGGACGGGTGAGGACGGCGCCGCCCGCGGACTCCCCGGCGGGGGCGTAGCCCGCCGTGCGCAGGACGGCGAGCACCTCGTCGGCCGGCAACCCGCTGACCAGCACACCCGGGGCCAGCCGGCGCAGCTCGGCGGGGGCCGACCGCTTGTCCGACAGCACCTGGGAGAGCAGGCCGTGGTCGTCGCTGCGCACGTAGCTCTCGATCGCCCCGACCCGCAGCCGGCCGTGCTGGCGGGCGACGTCGTCGACCAGGTAGTCCAGCGCCTGGGGCACCGGGGTGCGGGAGGCGCGGGCGAAGAAGTCGTGCAGCTCGGACGCCGACCAACCCGAGTCCAGCGCCCGCCGGATGCTGCCCTCGTCCACCCGGAACACCGTGGCCCCGCCCGAGGACTCCACGTCGGCGACGGTGGCCAGCGTGCGGGCCAGCTCGGGGACCAGCGGGCCCGGGGCGACCAGGGACAGGTCGGGCTGGGCCAGCACGTGGTCGACCGGTTCGGGCAGCAGCCCGCGCATGCCGTCGGCCGCGCCCTCCTCGCCGGCGGCCAGCAGCCCGCGCCCGCCCGACGACAGCCGGCCGGCCACGACCACGCCGAGGCGCTCGGCCTCCTCGACCAGGGCCGGCACCAGCGTGTACCGGTCGCCGCGGCGCGGGCTCTGCCAGCGCAGCAGGTCCAGCAGGTCGTCGGTGGCCAGGCCCTCCCCGGCCGGCAGCTCGCCCAGGGTGGTCAGCACCGCCCGGCGCACCGCCGGCACGGTGTGCCGGACGACGTCGGGGGACAGCACGTTCACCGCCTTGCCGGCCGGGTCGCGCTGTCCGACGAGCGCGATGACCCGCAGGGAGTCCAGCCAGCCGGCGGCCAGCAGCGCCCACCGCTCGGGCAGGGGCTGCTCGCGCCAGGTGTCGTACCCGCGGCTGGGCAGCCACTCGTCGCGGTGCGGCCCGCCGAGGTCGAGCAGGCCGGCGGCGTGCGCGACCTCGATGTGGAAGGCGGCCTGGCGCTCGTCGACGCCGAGCGCCTTGGCCAGCCGCTTCTGGTCGCGGATGGCCATGCCGCCGCTGCGCAGCAGGCCCGCCGGGTCCTCCTCGACGGCGGCGAGCAGCTCGCCGACCCGGCCGACGACCTCCAGCGCCGCCCCGGCCGCGCGCCGGTCGGTGACCTCGGGGTCGCGGTGGGTCGTGGTGGGCTCGGGGCGGGTGCGGGTCGGTCCGTAGGGCCGGTCGCCGCGCAGCGCCAGGCCGTACTGGCGGGGCAGCTCCACGGTGGCGGCGTCGACCCGGGTGAGCAGGCCACGGCGCAGCAGCCGCCGCGCGGGGGACTCGTCGGCGGCGTCGGCCCGGGTGGAGTGGTCGACGGGCAGCCGGCCCAGCGGGTTGTCCCGCGCCAGCGCCTCCAGCACCGTGCGCTCCTCGTCGTCCACCGTGGCGAGGTCGCCCTCGACGTCGGCCGGCGGCGGGGTGCGCGGGCGGCCCAGCCCGGCGGGGAACCGGACGGCGCGGCGCACCGGCTCGGGGGCGTGCACGACGTCGTCGCCCCAGAGCAGGGCGCGGGCGGTCAGCAGCTCCAGGGCCGGCTCCACCGGGGCGTCGGGCAGCGCGGCAGCCAGGTCGGCCCGGCTCATGCCGTCGGTCGGGGACAGCAGGACGGCGTCGAGCACCTGCAGGGTGCCGGCGTCGAGCTCGTCGAGCGCCCGGTCCACCGAGACCGGGACGGCCAGGCGGGTGGCCAGACCCACGACGTCCGAGGGAGCCGGGCGGGCGACGTCGGGGCGCAGCGCCAGCAGCGCACCCAGCTGCTCGTCGGAGCGGGTGCGCAGCCACGCGGCCAGCGTGGCGGGAGGGTCGGTGGCCATCTCATCCACGCTACGTCGCGGCGCGGGTGGCAGCATCGGCGCGTGCCCGGCGCCCTGGACGACCCGACCACCCGCACCGACCTCGCGGCCACGCGCGCGGGGGCGCTGCGCTGGCTGGGCGGCGGGGTGATCGCGCTCGTGCTCGCCGTCCTGCTGGGGGTGGCCACCGTGCAGACGGTGTCCTCGGGCGGCCAGCGGCTGCCCTTCGCGGGGCTCGCGGTGGTGGCGCTGGTGCTGGTCGGCCTGGCCGCGCTGGTGGCCGGCGCCGGGTCGCTGCTGCGGGTCACCGCCTGGACCCGCGGCCTGGCCGGCACCCCGTGGCGGACCGGTCGGCTGCGGATCGCCGGGCCCGCCGTCCTGCGGGTGGAGCCCGACGACGGCGGCGAGGACGTCGACCTGCGGCTGCTGTCGACCGCGACCTGGCGCACCCGGGCGGTGCAGCGCCTGGACGCCCAGGAGGTCCGGTTCGCCGCGGTGGGGGAGGGCCGCTGGGTGCTCACCGCCGACGGCCTCGGCACCCTCTACGGCGCCCGGACGCCGTGACCGGCTGGGTCAGCCGCGGACCAGGCGGTCGCGCAGCACGGGCACTCCGTCCCCGGCCAGGTCGGCCAGGGCCACCGGACGGCCGCTGACCGCCAGCGCGAGCGCCTCGGCAGGGCCGGTGACGTCGGCCCCGGCGCCCCAGGACCAGCCGTCGTCGGCGACCAGGTGGAGACCGGCGAGGCGGCCACGGGCCACGAAGCCGGCCCGCACCGCGCGCGGCGTCACCAGGAAGTCCAGCGCCCGCACCCAGTCGTCGAGAGGTGGCGTGCTGGGCCGGTGCAGCGGCAGGGCGATGTCGCGCAGGTGGATGCAGGAGTCGGTGAAGGGACCCAGCGGGCCGATCCCGGGCGGGGAGACGACGTCCCCGCTGTGCTCCCGCAGGATGCCGACGAGCTCGGCGGTCGGCCGGTCGCCGAACGCGCGGGCCACGCGGAACGAGGTCCGCGATGCCCGGCCGCGGTCGCGCACCACCTCGAGGAGGAAGCGCGGGAACGACAGCTCGAGGGCCATCGCGAGGTGCCCGAGCACGTCCCGGCAGCGCCACCCCGCGCACAGCCTGGGCGTGGCGAGCTCGGCGTCGGTCAGCCCGGCGCAGAGGTCCGCCAGGGCGGTCCGGTTGGCCGCGGTCCGGGACTGCACGTCGTCGGTCACCCGGCGACGATGGCGCGCCCGTCCGGTCCGCCGCAAGCGGCCTCAGGCCGGGGGCGCCTCGTCGGCGTGCGCCACGTGCCGCAGCTGACCCCAGATCAGCACCACGAACAGCGCCGAGCCGGCGAAGGCGAACCAGAACGGCCCGGTCACCCCGAACCGCTGGGCCACCAGCCCGCCGATGCCGGCGCCGATCACCAGCCCGCCGAAGGTGCCGACCAGGTTGACGCTGCCCACCCGGCCCTGCAGGTGCCGGGGGACGGCGCGCTGCCGGACGGTCACCGACGTGGTGCCCCAGACGAAGGCGTGCGCGCCGAACACCACGAACACCGGCATGGCCACCCACGGGCTGGTGGTCAGCGCGAGCGCCAGGTGGGTCAGGGTCTCCACGACCAGCCCGACCCGCAGCAGGTTGCCCAGGCTGACCCGGGCGGTGATCCAGCCGTAGGCGGCGATGCCGAGGATGCCGCCGACCGCCTGCGCGGTGGTGACCAGACCGAAGCCGATCTCGCCCAGGCCCAGGCGCTGCGTGGCGTAGAGGACCAGCACCGACCAGGCGGCGCCGAAGGTCAGGTTGAAGCTGAAGATGGTGAGCACGAGCGTGCGGACGGCGGGGTGGTGCCGCACCCAGCGGAAGCCCTCCACGATCTCGGTGTGCACCGGGCCCCGCTCGGTCCGCTCGGCCGGGGGCAGCACGATGCGGGAGACCAGCACGGCGCCCAGCGCGACCAGGACGGCCACCGCGCCGAAGGCCCACGCCGCGCCGACGGTGAACAGCGCCGCGCCCAGCGGTGGCCCGGCGAGCTGGTTGACGGTGATGAAGCCGGTCATCAGCCGGGCGTTGCCCACGGCCAGGTCGTCGCGGTGGACCAGCGTGGGCAGCAGGGTCTGCGAGCTGTTGTCGGCGAACACCTCCGCCGTCCCCAGCACGAACAGTGCGACCAGCACCCCGGCGATCGTCACCAGGTCGGTGGCCACCGCCAGGGTGAGCACGACCAGGACGGCGGCGCGGAGCAGGTCGACCAGCACCACCAGCAGGCGCCGGTCGACCCGGTCGGTCACCGCCCCGGCGAGCAGCCCGAACAGCAGCGGCGGGAGCCACTGCACCCCGGCGGCCAGCGAGACCAGTAACGGGTCGCGGGTGAGCGAGGCGACCAGCAGCGGCCCGGCGGCCAGCGCGATCCCGTCGCCCAGGTTCGACGTCCAGGAGGAGGCCAGCAGCCAGCGGAAGCCCAGACCCAGGCGGGACGGCGCGACGACCTCGCTGATCCGGCTCACGGGGAACCGACCCTAGGCGGCCATCCCGCGGCTGTCGCCCGGGTCCGCCCACGGCCGCGCCTCGGGACCTGACGAGCCCCGCCGGGACCCCGCTCGTTGCGTCCCCGCTGCACCAGGGGTGGCGTGGGGTGTCGCCGGTGGGGTGGGATGCACGGGAAGATGTCCCTCGAGCAGCCCGCAGGCACGAGCGGGCCCGAGCACCGGAGGCGACCGTGGCCAAGAAGAACAGCAAGAACGCGCACCTCGTCGAGCCCACCTGGGGCCAGTCCGAGGACGGCGGCCCGCCGCTGACCGAGCTGGTCAGCGAGATGACCGGCTCGCTGTCGCCCTTCGGCGAGGACCACTCGTTCCCGCTCCCGCCCGAGCGGCTGCGCTACGCCCACCCGACCGACAAGCCCAACCGGGCCGGCGTCCAGCTGCGTCCGGGCGAGCGGGCATGACCGCGCCCGCGCTGCCCTCCTACACCAGCGGGACGTCGACGGTCCCCCTGCTGGGCGACACCATCGGCGCCAACCTGGACCGGACGGCAGCGCGGGTCGGTGACCACGAGGCCCTCGTCGAGTGCGCCACCGGTCGCCGGTGGACCTATCCGCAGCTGGTCGACGACGTCGACGCCTTCGCCCTGGGCCTGCACGCCCTGGGCATCGAGAAGGGCGAGCGGGTCGGCATCTGGGCGCCCAACTGCGCCGAGTGGGTCTTCGTGCAGTACGGCACCGCCAAGCTGGGCGTCGTCCTGGTCAACATCAACCCGGCCTACCGCACGCACGAGCTGTCCTACGTGCTCAAGCAGGCCGGCATCTCCGTGCTGGTCGCGGCACCGGCGTTCAAGACCAGCGACTACCGGGCGATGGTCGCCGAGGTCCGCGGCGACTGCCCGGACCTCCGCGAGGTGCTCTTCCTCGGCGACCCGGCCTGGGACCGCCTGATGGACACCGGGCGGGCCGCCGACCGCGCGCTGCTGGCCGAGCGCGAGACGCAGCTGTCCGCCGACGACCCGGTCAACATCCAGTACACGTCGGGGACGACGGGCTTCCCCAAGGGCGCCACGCTCACCCACCACAACCTGCTCAACAACGGGTTCTTCGTGGGCGAGGGCTGCAGCTACACCGAGGCCGACCGGGTGTGCATCCCGGTGCCGTACTACCACTGCTTCGGCATGGGCATGGGCAACCTGGGCTGCACCTCGCACGGGTCCACCATGGTCATCCCGGCGCCCGGGTTCGACCCCGCGCTGACCCTGCAGGCGGTGCAGGACGAGAGGTGCACGTCGCTGTACGGCGTCCCCACGATGTTCATCGCCGAGCTCGCGCTGCCCGACTTCGCCTCCTACGACCTGTCCAGCCTGCGCACCGGGATCATGGCCGGCTCGCCGTGCCCGGTCGAGGTGATGAAGCGGGTGGTCGACGAGATGGGCATGGCCGAGGTGACGATCTGCTACGGCATGACCGAGACCTCCCCGGTGTCCACCCAGACCGGCGCGGACGACGACCTGGACCGCCGCACCTCCACCGTCGGGCGCACCCACCCGCACCTGGAGAGCAAGGTCGTGGACCCCGAGACCGGCCTGACCGTGCCCCGCGGCACCACCGGCGAGCTGTGCACCCGCGGCTACTCGGTGATGCTCGGCTACTGGGACGAGCCGCAGAAGACCGCCGACGTGCTCGACCCCGCCCGCTGGATGCACACCGGCGACCTCGCGGTCATGGACGCCGAGGGCTACCTCAACATCGTCGGCCGGATCAAGGACATGGTGATCCGCGGCGGGGAGAACGTGTACCCCCGCGAGATCGAGGAGTTCCTCTACTCCCACCCCGACATCGCCGACGTGCAGGTCATCGGCGTGCCGGACCAGAGGTACGGCGAGGAGCTGATGGCCTGGGTGCAGCTGCGGCCCGGCGCGGAGGAGATGACCGCGGCGACGCTCAAGGAGTTCTGCACCGGCAAGCTGGCGCACTACAAGGTGCCCCGCTACGTCAAGGTCGTGGAGAGCTTCCCGATGACCGTGACCGGCAAGGTGCGCAAGGTCGAGATGCGCCAGGTGTCCAGCGCCGAGCTGGGGCTGAGCGAGGTCACGACCGCCTGAGGCGCCTCAGGCCTTCGCGCGGGGGGCCAGGCGGGTGACCGCCTTGGACAGCAGGTTCCCGCCGACGACCCAGACGATCGCCGCGATGAGTGCGTTCACCGTCGCGGCGATCTTCGGGTCGTCGGGGGTGAACAGGTCCCGGGTGAAGCCGCCGAGGTCGTCGCGCACCCCGGCGGTGAACTGCACGATCGGGTTGTCCGGGTTCGCCTCGAAGAGCACGAACACCGCGTAGAGCACGATCAGCCCGCCGACCACCGAGGTGATCAACCGGATCGCCGCGGCGAGGGACGTGACGACGCGGGACGCAGCGGTGCGGGCAGCCATGGGGGCAGCATCCCATCCGCCCCGGAGCGGGGCTACCCGCCGGTAACGTCGTTGCGGGAACTCGGCGGACCGGAACCCGCCCGCGGGCTAGCCTGGGCCGCGGCGACCCGGGTGGGTCGCCGTCCGTGCGTGATGCAGAACGAAGGATCCCCTCGTGCCCAGCGGCAAGGTCAAGTGGTTCAACCCGGAGAAGGGCTTCGGCTTCCTCTCCCAGGAGGACGGGCCCGACGTGTTCGTCCACCGGGACGCGTTGCCGGACGGGACGACGGAGCTCAAGCCGGGCCAGCGGGTGGAGTACGGCGTGGTCGCGGGCCGGCGCGGTGACCAGGCGCTGCAGGTCGTCGTCCTGGACCCGCTGCCCTCGGTCGTGGCCGGCACCCGGAAGAAGCCCGACGACCTGGTGCCGATCATCGAGGACCTGATCCGCCTGCTCGACGGCATCGGCAACGGGCTGCGGCACGGCCGGCACCCCGACAAGCAGGCGGCCGGCAAGGTCGCCTCCGTGCTGCGCGCCGTCGCCAGCGACCTGGAGGGCTGAGCGCTCGGTAGCGCTCAGCTGGTCGGGGCGGCGGCCTCGGCGCGGATGAAGCCGACCGGCCAGGCACCGGACAGCCCACCGCACTCGGAGTCGTCGGAGTCCTCCACGACCACCAGGTAGAACGAGGGCGGGACGACGTCGGAGCTGTTGATGCCGGTGTAGACCGTCGTCCCGTCCTCGACGTCGATCTCCCCGATCGGCGTCTCGAGCTGGTCGTCGTAGACCTGCACGCTCCAGCCCTGGTCGGCGACGGCCTGGCTGACCGTGAGCGCGATCGTGCTGTCCGGTGAGACCTCGACGACCGGCGGCGTGCCCGCGTAGCGCTCGCCGGACCCGTCCAGGCAGTACTGGGTCGGCTGCACCGCGACGTCCTGGGTGCCCGACCGCACGCGCACCGTCGGCGCGCTGTCGGTCGAGCTCTCGGCGTCGCTGCTGCCGCCGGCGTTGCAGCCGGCCAGCAGCGCCAGGACGGCGATGCCCCCGGCGACGGTCGTCCGTGCGCTGCTCATGTCCACTCCTGGGCCGGCGTCGTCCCGCGTCCCCGGGCGGGGCGGCGGTGCCCCAGCCAAGCAAGCAGACCTGTGGCCACCACCAGCAGCCCCGCGGTCACCCCGAAGGCGAGCATCGGCCGGTCGGCGGGCAGCGCGATGCCCAGCGCGCCGCCGAGCACCCAGGCCAGCTGCAGCAGGGTCTCCGAGCGGGCGAACGCCGAGGCGTGCTGGGCGCCGGGCACGTCGCGCTGGATGATCGCGTCCAGCGAGACCTTGCCCAGCCCGGCCGCCAGCGCCGAGACGCCGGCGGTGACCGCGAACAGCGCGATGGAGAAGAACCCGGTCGCCACCGCGGCGGTGGCGACGGCGGCGACGGTGGCCCACAGCACCAGCACGTCGGGGGTGGCCCTGTGCAGCCGGGAGCCGATGCCGGTCCCCAGGAAGCTGCCCAGCCCGGCCGCGCCGGCGATCGCGCCGAGGGCGGCGGTCCGCTCCCAGCCGCCGGGCACCTGCGCCTGGACCAGGAACGCCGCGTAGATGGTGAGGAAGCCGCCGAGCACCCGGAGCAGCGCGGCGCTGCGCAGCGCGTCGACCACGGCCTGGCGCACCGGACGCCGGCGCCGGCCGCCGACCGGGATCTCCATGGTCGTGGTCAGCAGGTCCGAGGACTCCTCACCGGCCGGGACGTCCACGTGCCGCGGCAGGCGCACCGCGAGCACCGCCGCGCCGAGGAAGACCGCCGCGATCGTCCACAGCAGCGGCGGGAAGCCGGCCACCAGCGCGACGCCGGCGCCGACCCCGCCGAACACCCCGGAGGTGACCAGGCCGAAGACCGACGTGCGGGCGTTGGCGCTGGTCAGCGACATCGTCGGGGGAAGCACCCGCGGGATGACCGCGGCCCGCAGCACGTTGAGCGCCTTGGACAGCACCAGCACCCCGAGCGCCGCCGGGTACAGCCACAGCCCGTCGTAGTTGGCCGCCATCACCAGCGCCAGCACCGCACGGCCGGCCAGGCTGGCGGCCATCGCCCACCGGCGGCCGCGCTGCAGGCGGTCCAGCAGCGGACCCAGCAGCGGCGCGACCACCGCGAACGGCGCCATCGTGACCAGCAGGTACAGCGCGACGTTGCCGCGCTGGGCGTCGGAGGAGGCGGCGAAGAACAGCGTGCCGGCCAGCGAGACGGCGATCATCGCGTCGCCCGCGGCGTGCAGCGCGTTCACCCACAGGAGGTGGGACAGCCCGCTGTCCCCGGCGCCGTCGGCCCGGCTGGCCGCGTTCACCCGGCGGACGGCGGCGACCGTCAGCTCGCGGGACCGGCGCGCGGCCACCCGGGTCACGGTGATCTTCGGCGGCCGGGCGCCCAGCCCCGGCGGGGGCACGGGCGCGGTCGGTGCGGCGCCGGCCGGACGGGTGTCCTGCGGGGGCGGTGGTGCCGGGCGCCAGGTCCGCGGGCGCGCCGGGTCCGCCGAGGCGGTCACCACGGTGGGGGAGTCGTCCCCGGCCGGCGCGGACGCCTGCGGCATCGGACGGGTCTGCGAGCGCGGCACGTGCAGCGGACCGGTGCGCTCCCGGTCGGCGTCCGCGCGCCCCGACCGGCCCCAGCGCCGGGCACGGCTCACCGGTGCCGGCCCGCCCGCCCGCTCGACCGCTCGCTCACCCGACCATCGTGCCCCACCCGCGGGTGGCACCCGCGCGCCTGTCGCAGACCCACGGGTGCGATGTGAGGCACCATGGGAGGCGTGTCCGCTCCCGATCCCGCTCCCGTGACCGCACCCGAGACGTCCTCGGTCGACGTCCTGACCGCGGCCGTCGAGACCGCGCGGACCGCCGCGGTCGAGGTCGCCGGGCTCGCCGCCGAGGTCGGGGAGCACCTGGGGACCTCCCGCGAGGCGGTCCCGGACCCCGCCCTGCTGGGCGAGGTCCTCACCCACACGTTCGCCGCCCAGCTGCCCGGCTACGTCGGCTGGCACTGGGCCGTCACCCTGGCCCACGTCCCCGGCGACGAGCACGTCACCGTCGACGAGGTCGTCCTCCTGCCCGGCGAGGACGCGCTGCTCGCGCCGTCCTGGGTGCCGTGGCACGAGCGGATCCGCCCCGGCGACCTGTCGGTCGGCGACGTCCTGCCCGTCACCGAGGACGACCCCCGCCTCGTGCCGTCCTACCTGGCCGACGACGACTCGGCGTCCGACCCCGCAGGCATGGTCGTGGCCCAGGAGATCGGCATCGGCCGCGAGCGCGTGCTGTCCGCCGAGGGACGACGGGAGGCCCTGGCGCGCTGGAGCACCGGCGAGTGGGGCCCCACCGCCGCCATCGCCCGGCACGCCCCCGGGTCCTGCGGCGACTGCGCCTTCCTCATGCCGCTGGCCGGGTCACTGCGCCTCGAGCTCGGCGTCTGCGCCAACGCCTACGCACCCTCCGACGGCCACGTCGTCACCACCGACCACGGCTGCGGCGCGCACAGCGAGGCCAGCGTGGTGCCGGTCGACACCACCGAGATCACGAACATCCCGCTCTACGACACGCAGGCCTACGACAGTATTTGATGTCGTCCTTCGGACTCCCACCGCGGCCAGGGGGGCTGGGCACTCTGCGCTGAGCCCTCCCTTGCACCGCCTCGGGGAGGGGACGCTCGTGCCTCGGCCCCCCCGCCTCGGCGGTGACCCTTCGCTGCGCTCAGGGTCCGTATCCGGGGTGTGGTGTGGGTTGTGCTGCTCTCAGCGCTGGTGCTGCCAGCGCATGAGGGCTATGCCCAGGACGGCCAGGACGAGGCCGCAGAGGCAGGTCCAGGTCCAGACGCGGTCGACGCGGTCGCCGAGGAGGAGGACGACGACCAGACCCAGGGCCCAGAGCGCCGCGCCGACGAGGACGACGCGCCTGGTCTCCACGCGGAGCGGGGGAGGGGACGGGCGGGTCGGGGCGGGCACCGGACGAATGTAATCGAGCAGAGACCTGCGCACGGCCCCGCGCGTGGCACCCTGTCGCAGTGCCGGACGACATCGAGACCACCGACGCGACCCCGACGGGCGCCACCAAGCGCCGCAGCCAGGGGCCGAAGGTGAAGCCCAAGAACGGGCTGGACCGCTACTTCTCCATCAGCGAGCGGCGCTCCACCGTGGGCCGCGAGGTGCGCGGCGGGTTCGTCACGTTCTTCACGATGGCCTACATCGTGGTGCTCAACCCGATCATCCTGTCCGGCGCGGACATCAGCGGGAACACCCTGGACTTCGGGTCCGTCGCCGCGGTCACCGCGCTGGTCGCCGGCGTGCTGACCATCGCGATGGGCATCGTCGGCCGGTACCCCTTCGCCCTCGCCGCCGGGCTCGGCATCAACGCCGTCGTGGCGGCCTACGCGGCCACCCAGCTGAGCTGGCCCGAGGTCATGGGCCTGGTCGTCCTCGAGGGCCTGCTGATCACCGTCCTGGTGCTCACCGGGTTCCGCAAGGCAGTCTTCGAGGCCATCCCCGACCAGCTCAAGACGGCCATCGCGGTCGGCATCGGGTTCTTCATCGCGCTCATCGGGCTGGTCGACTCCGGCTTCGTCCGCCGCGCGCAGACCGGCACCGTGCCGATCACCTTCGGCATCGACGGCAGCCTGGCCAGCTGGCCGCAGCTGGTCTTCGTCGTCGGGCTGCTGCTCACCGCGGTGCTCGTCGTCCGCAAGACCCGCGGCGCCCTGCTGATCGGGCTGGTCGCCACCACCGTCCTGGCCGTCGTCATCGAGGCGATCGCCAAGGTCGGACCGACCTTCCTCGACGACGGCAGCGTCAACCCCAAGGGCTGGGCGCTGCAGGTGCCCACGCTGCCCGACCAGGTCGTCGGCCTGCCCGACTTCTCCCAGATCGGCCAGTTCTCGCTGTTCGGCGGGTTCTCCCGGATCGGCGTCGTCGCCGCGCTGCTCATCGTCTTCGCGCTGATGCTGGCCGACTTCTTCGACACCGTCGGCTCGGTGACCGCCGTCGGCGCCGAGGCCGGGCTGCTCGACGAGCACAACAACCTGCCCCGCTCGCAGCCGGTCCTGCTGGTCGACTCGGTCGCCGCGGCCGCCGGTGGGCTGGCCAGCGTCTCGTCCAACACGACCTACGTGGAGTCCACCGCCGGCGTCGCCGACGGTGCGCGCACCGGCTTGGCCAGCGTGGTGACCGGTGCGTTGTTCCTGGTGGCGACGCTGTTCTCGCCGCTGGTGGACGTCGTCCCCTCCGAGGCGGCCTCGCCGATCCTGGTGATCGTCGGCGCGCTGCTCATCGCCCAGGTGAAGAACCTGCACTGGGACGACCTGACCCTGGCGATCCCGGCGTTCCTGACCATCGCGCTGATGCCGTTCACCTACTCGATCACCAACGGCATCGGTGCCGGCACGGTCAGCTACGTGGTGCTGATGGCGGCCACCGGCAAGGCGCGGCGGGTGCACCCGCTGATGTGGGTGGTCGGCGTGCTCTTCGTGGTCTACTTCGCGATCGAGCCGGTGCAGCAGCTGTTCTGAGCCGCCGGCCCGCGGGAGTATGCTTACCGGGGCTAATCAACGGGTGGAGTGACACGTGGCGCGGACGACGCTGGACACCGCCGCGCTCGCGCACGACCTGCGCCTGGCGGTGATGCGCTTCTCGCGTCGGCTGCGCAACCAGCGGGTGGACACCTCGGTCACGCTGACCCACCTCGCCGCGCTGTCCACGCTCAAGCGGCACGGCGCGATGAGCCCGGGTGAGCTGGCCGGCCACGAGCGGGTCCAGCCACCGTCGATGACCCGGGTGGTCGTCGCGCTCGAGGGCAAGGGGCTGGTCTCCCGGACGCCGCACCCCACCGACCGCCGGCAGGTGGTCATCGACCTGACGCCGGCCGCGGAGGCCCTGCTGACCGAGGAGGCCCGGGCCCGCGAGGCGTGGCTGTCGGGTCAGCTGCACGCCCTCTCGCCCGAGGACCGGGCGACCCTGCGGGAGGCTGCCCGCATCATGGACGACCTCGCCTCCGGGTGAGGGTGGAGGCGACACACCACGGCTGAACCGACCAGCACCGCGCCCCGCCGGGCGGGCATGTTCCGTGCCCTCGCCGTGCACAACTTCCGGCTCTACGTCGGCGCCAACCTGGTCTCGATGACCGGCACCTGGATGCAGCGGATCGGCCAGGACTGGCTGGTGCTGCAGCTGTCGGGGGGCAGCGGCACCGCGCTCGGCGTGGTCACCGCGCTGCAGTTCGCGCCCACCCTGGCGCTGAGCTTCTACGGCGGGCTGCTCGCCGACCGCTACGACAAGCGCCGGATGCTGATGGTCACCCAGGCCGTGCTCGGCGTCCTGGCGCTGGCCCTGGCGGTGCTGGTCGCCACCGGCGGCATCGCGCTGTGGCAGGTGTTCGCCCTCGCCCTCGCGCTGGGGGTGGTGAGCTCGCTGGACACCCCGGCCCGGCAGTCGTTCGTGTCGGAGATGGTCGGCCCCGCGCTGCTGGGCAACGCGGTGAGCCTGAACTCCACGGTGTTCAACGGCGCCCGGCTGGTCGGGCCTGCCGTCGCCGGCGGCGTGATCGCGGCCTCGGGCGGCAACACCGCACCGGCGTTCTTCGTCAACGCCGCCAGCTTCGCGGCGACCATCGTCGCGCTGGCCCTGATGCGGGACGCCGAGCTGCAGCACAGCGTGCCCGTGGCCCGCGCCCGCGGACAGCTGCGGGCCGCGCTGAGCTACACCCGGGCCCACCCGGACCTGCAGCTCGCCATGGTGCTGGCCTTCGTGGTCGGCACCTTCGGCTTCAACTCCCAGATCACCATCGCGCTGATGGCGCGCGAGGTGTTCGGGCTGGGTGCCGGCGCGTTCGGCCTGCTGTCCACGGCGTTCGCGGTGGGCTCGCTGAGCGGGGCGCTGGTGTCCACCCGGCGGGATGCCCGCCCGCTGCAGCGGTTCCTCCTGCTGGCCGCGATCGCGTTCGGCGCGCTCACCGTGGTCAGCGGGCTCATGCCCACGCAGTGGTCCTACGCCCTGCTGCTGGTGCCCTGCGGGGCGGCCGGGCTGGTGTTCAGCGTCGCCTGCAACAGCTTCGTGCAGCTGGGGGTCGAGCCCCAGATGCGCGGCCGGATCCTGGCGCTGTACTTCATGTGCTTCATGGGCGGGACGCCGGTCGGGGCGCCGCTGATCGGGTGGATGTCCCAGCACCTGGGTGCCCGGTGGGGCCTGGTCTCCAGCGGGTTGGTCGTCGTCGTGGTCGCCGCCGCCGTGGGCGCCGTCCTGTCCCGCGGCCGGCACGTGCGGGTCGAGGCGCACGTGGCCCCGCCCAGCGTGCGGCTGCACGTGGACCCGCTGCCGGTCGCCGCCGTCGCCCCCGCGCGGGTGGCGCCCGCGGTGGAGGAGGCCGACGCCGAGGCGCCCGGGGCGTCGACCGCAGCACGGCGCTGACCCGCCGTTGTGGCGGGGGTCACCGGTGTCCTACGGTTCGGGGGTGGCCTCCGCCGTCCTGACCGCCTGGTGGGCCCAGCTCGCCGCCGTCGTCGCCATGACCGTGGGTGCCGCCTGGCTGATGGACCTGAGCCTGCGGGCGTTCACCGGCACGCTGCGCCGCCCGCGCCGCCGCCGGCGCCCGGTGCGCCCGGCCCGGGTCGCGGCCCGTCGTCCGGCGCGTCGTCCGGTCCCCGTCGCGGTGCCTGAGCGCCGGTCGGTGCAGGCGATCGCGGCCGACCTCCGCCGGCTGCGCCGCGAGCTGGCCCTGGTCTCGATCGGGTCCGCCGCCCACCGGGCCGGCGTCCTCGCCGCCTACGACGACGTGCTGGTCGAGGCCGCCCGGTCGCTGGAGGTGGCCCACCGGCTGCCGGAGACGTGCCCCGGCGAGGAGCGCGAGGTCGAGCGGCTGCGGCTGGCCGCCGCCCTGGCCGACACCGGCCTGGTGATCAGCGACCGCCAGGACCGCGGCTGAGCGTCGGTCGGCTCTTCCTCGGCGTCGCCCCGCCCGCTGCGGCGGTCGCGGCGCTGGTCGCCGCGGTGGACCGCGTCCGCGACGACCCGGGAGCGCCGCGCTGGTCCGCGCCGACCGACCTGCACGTGACGCTGGCGTTCCTGGGCGACGTCCCGCGGGCCGGGTTGTCGGGCCTGCTGCCGGCGCTCGGTCCGGCCGTCGCCGGGTCGCCGCCGGTCACGCTGCAGCTCACCGGGGCCGGCCGGTTCGGCAGCCGACGCCCGCGGGTGCTGTGGGCCGGGGTCGGCGGGGACGTCGACGCGCTCACCGTGCTCGCCGACCGGCTGGCCGCGGCCGCCCGGCACGCGGGGGTACCGGTCGACGAGCGGCCCTTCCGGCCGCACCTGACCCTGGGCCGCTGGCCCGGTGCCGGGACGCCGGACGCTGCCCTGGTCGACCGGCTGGCCGGTGACCACGGGCCGGCCTGGCCGGTGACCGAGGTGGTGCTGTGGCGGTCACCGCCCGGCCGGCCCTACGAGCGGGTCACCGGCTGGCCCTCACCTCACCAGGCGTAGTCCTCCGGCGCGGTCTTGTGGCCCGGGAAGACCTCGTCGAGGGCGGCGAGCTGGGCGTCGTCCAGGCTGATCTCCACCGCGGACAGCGAGGACTCGAACTGCTCCATCGTGCGCGGGCCGATGATCGGCGCGGTGACCGCCGGCCGGCTGAGCAGCCAGGCGATGCCGACGTCGGCGGGGGAGAGACCCCACCCGCCGCACAGGTCCTCGTAGCGCTGCAGCTGCGGCCGGACCTCCTCGACCCGCTTCTGGTTCCGCTCGCTGGTCCGCCGGTTGCCCTCCTGCTTGGCCAGCACCCCGGCGAGCAGGCCGCCCTGCAGCGGGCTCCACGGGATGATCCCGATGCCGTAGTGCTCGGCGGCCGGGATCACCTCGCGCTCGATGTCGCGGACCAGCAGGTTGTAGATCGACTGCTCGCTGACCAGGCCGGTGAAGTGCCGGTTGCGGGCGGCCTCCTGCGCGGCGGCGAGCTGCCAGCCGGCGTGGTTGGAGGACCCGACGTAGAGCACCTTGCCCTGGGCGACGAGGGTCTCGCAGGCCTGCCAGATCTCCTCCCACGGCGTCCTCAGGTCGACGTGGTGGAACTGGTAGAGGTCGATCCAGTCGGTCTGCATCCGCTGCAGGGAGGCGTCGCACGCCCGCACCAGGTTGCGGGCGGACAGGAAGGTGTCGTTGGGCCAGTCGGTCATCGAGCCGTAGACCTTGGTGGCCAGCACCGTCTTCTCCCGGCGCTGCCCGCCCTGGGCGAACCAGGTGCCGAGGATCTCCTCGGTGCGGCCCTTGCCGGCGGCGAAGCCGTAGACGTTCGCGGTGTCGAAGAAGTTGACGCCCTCCGCGTGGGCGCGGTCCATGATCGCGTGGGAGTCGGGCTCGGAGGTCTCGGGACCGAAGTTCATCGTGCCGAGGCACAGCCGAGAGACCGACAGTCCGCTGCGGCCGAGGTGGGTCTGTTCCATGCCTCCCACACTGGCACCCTGGGGCGCGTGCCGCAGAGCTTCGAGTCCGCCACCGCCCTGACGCCCGTGGACGGCGGGTTCGCCGTCGACCTGGACCCGGGGTGGGACGTCGGCGGCGGCATCCTCAACGGGGGGTACCTGCTCGCGGTGGTCGCCCGGGCGGCCGTCGAGGCGTCCCCGCACGCGCACCCGGTCGCGCTGTCGGCGAGCTACCTGCGGGCGGCGACGCCGGGCCCGGCCACCCTCGCGGTGACCCCCGGTCCGGCCGGGCGGACCCTGCAGCACGCGGTCGTCGTCCTGTCCGACGCCACCGGGCCGGCGGTCTCGGTCCAGGTGACGACGGCGACGCTGCACGACGTGCCGGCCGACCACCAGGTGCCGCCGCCGGCCGCGACCCCGGTCGAGGACTGCTTCTCCATCGCCGAGAACGCCCACCTGGCGCCGGCGGGGATGCCGGTCCCTGGCATGTCGCAGCGGGTGGAGACCCGGCTGGACCCTCTCACCGCCGGCTGGGCGCTCGGCGAGTTCACCGACGAGCCGGTGATCCGGGCCTGGGTGCGGTTCACCGACGGCCGGGACCCCGACCCGCTGGGCCTGGTCGCGTTCACCGACGTGCTGCCGCCGACGTCCTGGGCGACCGGCCGGCTGGGCTGGGCGCCGACGGTGCAGCTGCAGACGCTCGTCCGCGCGGTCCCGGCGCCGGGCTGGTGCCTGGTGGAGGCCCGCGGCGGGGAGGCCTCCGACGGGTGGGTGGACGAGGACTACCGGGTGTGGGACTCCACCGGCCGCCTGGTCGCCCAGTCGCGCCAGCTGGCCCGGCTGCCGAGGTCCTAGGCGTCCTCCCGGAGGACTGTGGCGGGGTCGGCGCGGTCGGCGGCGTGCTGGGCGTAGAGCGCGGCGACCACGGCCACCGCCAGGGTCGCGACCGCGGTGCCGGCCACCGCGGGCCAGGGGACGTCGAGCAGCGGCGTGGGCGGCCGCACCAGGTCGACGTCCAGCCGCCGGTAGACCGCCGCCACGGCGCCCACCGCGAGCAGCCCGCCGACGGCGACCCCGGCCACGGCGACCCCGCCCAGCTCCAGGACCAGGGACCGCAGGTGCGCCGCGCGGGACAGCCCGAGCCGCCGGGCCATCACGTACCCGCTCACCCGGGCCCGCGACCGCGCCTCCAGGTACAGCAGCAACCCGGCCGCCCCGATCACCCCGCTGAACACCGCCAGCGCCGACAGGTAGCCGAACGTCCAGGTGACGCCCAGGAAGTTCGCCGCGCGCTGGACGTCGGCCGGCTCGGTCTCGGTCACCCGGACGGCGCCGGCGTCCCGCAGCTGCGCGCCCGCCGCGGCGACGTCGCCGTCGGTCCAGCGCTCGACCGACTGGTCCGAGCCGGCCGACGGCGGGACCTCGGGCAGCCGGGACCGGTCCACCAGCACCACGGGGTCGGCGGTGCGGCGGCCGGGCAGCACGTCGGCGGTGCCGACCACCTCGACGTCGACGGGCACGGAACCCAGCCGCAGCTCGTAGCTGCCGGCCGGGACGCCGCTGGCCACCACCGGGACCACCGCCGAGTCCCGGGTCAGCCGCCCCACCAGGTCCTCCAGCGACGACCCGGCGAAGGAGTCGACCCAGGTCGCCGCGCCGGCGAAGGTGGTCGGGTCGATGCCCAGGACCTGCACCGGGGTGCGGTCGGCCGACCCGGTCAGCGTGGCGTCGGAGAACCGCAGCACGGTCGTGCCGTCGGGGCCGGTGATCGCGTCGGGGTCGACCCGGGTGGCGGTGGCCGCGTACGCCCCGGCGCCGAGCTGGACGCCGACCTTGGCGTCGAGGGTGGCCCGGGAGCTCGCCGTCAGCGTCGCGGTGTACCCGAGGACGGCGACCGGGAGCGCGATGGCCACCAGCAGGGTGGCGGTGGCGGCCCGGGCGGCGGTCCAGCGGTTGACGGCCAGGAACAGCGGCGGACGGCGGCGGCCGGCCCAGCGGCGGAGCCGGGGGAGCAGCGCGGTCAGCAGCCGGGCCGCCAGGACGGCGGCACCGGCCACCGCGAGCAGCGGGAAGGCGACCAGCAACCCGTTGACCTGGGCCACCCCGCCCTGCGAGACGACGGCGTCCCGGCCCTCCAGCAGCAGCCAGCAGGCGCCGGCCGCGAGCAGCAGGGCGACCTCCCAGGGCACCTGCGCCGGCCAGCGCGGTGCGGCGCCCAGCGGCCGCTCCACCGTGCCCCGGGCCCGCAGCCCGGCGACGACCGCGGCCGCACCGAGCCCCCCGACGAAGGCCGCCACCCCCGCGCCGACCGCCGCGGCAGCCGCGGCGGGGTCCAGCTCGGGCGCCGGTCCGAGCGCGCCGATCAGCAGCCGGGACGCCGCCCAGCCGACCGCCGCGCCGACCAGCGCCGGCAGCGCCAGCTCCAGGGCGGCCTTGCCGGCCAGCGGGACGGGGCCGACCCCGCGGGCGGCGAGCAGCCGCACCTCGGTGGCCCGGCGGTCGGCCCAGAAGCTGCCCGCGGCGGCGACCAGGACCAGCGCCAGCAGCCCGCCGGCCACCGCCACCGGGATGACCGGCCCGCGCAGGCCGCCCTCCAGCACCTGCGCCCGGTCCGCGGCCTCGGCCAGCCGCGGGTCCCGGGTGGCGCCGGACCCGCGCAGCGGCGTGGCGTCCAGCGCCGCGGTGGTCAGCTCGTCGAGCTCGGTGGCCCGCGAGGTGGTGAGGGTGCTGCCGTCGACCGGCACCGAGGCGGTGGCCGACAGCGACCCCCGGGCGGCCACGGCCAGGTCGACCAGCGTCGTCGCGTCGGTGGTGAGCACCAGCGCCGGCGGCGGGGTGTCCGCGCTGCTCGCGTTGGTGAAGTACGGCTCGTAGTCGCACCAGTAGGCGCCGGGGACGGTGTCGAACAGGTCGGTGTAGACCCCGACGACCGGGGTCGGGGTACCGCCGACGTCGACGGTGCCGCCCGCGGTGGCGCCGGCGGCCTGCGCGTAGGACGCCGGCAACCACACCCCGGTGCCGGCGACCTCGTCCACCACCTCGACGTGGGCCAGGGCGTCCGGCCGCCACAGCAGGGTGGCCGGCTGGCTCAGCCGCGCGCCGTCGGCCGCGGTGACCGGGACGCCCTGCTGCACGTTGCCGCTGGCGTTCGCCGTCGACCCCACGGTCAGGCTCGGCTCCGCGGTGCGGCCGACCGCGGCCCAGGCGTCCACCGGGGCGCCGGCCACCTCCTGGGCGGCGTCGCCGACCGGGGCGTCGGCCGAGGCCGTGACCGCCGGCCAGGCGGCCTCGGCGCACTGCGGGGCGAGCTGCTGCTGCAGGGCCGCCGAGCGGGCCGAGGACAGGAACAGCGGCGCGCTGGCCACCGCGCAGGCCAGGATCGCGGTGGTCACCAGGACGGCGACGACCGCGGCGGGCTGGCGCAGGCCCAGCAGCGGCGCCCGCGACCACGGCGGCAGCAGCCTCACCGCGGTGCTCCCTCGACCAGCAGCCCGTCGCGCATGGACACGACCCGGTCGGCCCGCGACCAGGCCACCTCGTCGTGGGTGGCCAGCAGCACGGCGGTGCCGTCGGACGCGGCGTCCCGCAGCGCGTCGAGCAGCCGGTCGGCGTGGCCGCGGTCCTGGTGCGCGGTGGGCTCGTCGGCCAGCAGCAGCGCCGGTCGCAGCACCAGGGCGCGGGCGACGGCGGCCCGCTGCTGCTCGCCGAGCGAGGCCTGGTGGGGGTAGCGGTCGGCCAGGTGCGCCAGCCCGAAGTCGGCCATGAGCCGCTCGGCCAGCGGAGCGGGGTCGCCGGGCCGGTCGGACCGGCCGCCGCGGAGGCGGGCGGGCAGCAGGACGTTGTCGGCCAGCGACAGGTCCGCGACCAGGCCGAGGGCCTGCGGGACGACGGCGAGCTCGGTCCAGCCCTGGCCGCCCGGGTCGGTGCCCGCGCCGACCTGCAGCGACCCGGCGTCGGGGGTCTCCCAGCCGCACAGCAGGGCCAGCAGGGTGGACTTGCCCGACCCCGACGGGCCGACCAGCGCCACGAACTCCCCGCCGGCCACCGCGAGGTCCACCCCGGCCAGCGCGGTCACCGTCTCCACCCCGCGGCGGAACCGCTTGACCAGCCCGGTGGCGGCGAACCCCGTCACGCGGTGCGGCCCTGGTCGAGGCGGACGAACCCGTCGGCGATCGCCATCACCCGCGGGTCGTGGCTGGAGACCACGAAGCCGACGCCGCCGGCGGCCAGGGACTCCATCGCCTCCAAGACCCGGACCGCGGCGGCGGTGTCCAGCTCGGCGGTCGGCTCGTCGGCCACCACCAGCGCGGGGCCACCCACCACCCCGCAGGCCACCGCCAGCCGCTGCTGCTCCCCGCCGGACAGCTGGGCCGGCCGGTGCCCGGCCCGGTCGGCCAGGCCCAGGCGGTCCAGCAGGTCGAGCAGCTCGTCGGCGGGCACCGGCACGCCGCGCAGGTCGGCGGCCAGCCGCAGCTGCTCGGTGGCGGTCAGGTAGGGCAGCAGGTTCTCCCCGGGCCGCTGGAACAGGTAGGAGACCTGCCGACGGCGGAGCCGCCGCCGGCCCCGGGCGCCCAGGTCGTCCACCCGCTGCCCGCCCACGGTGACCGTGCCGGAGTCGGGGGAGTCGATGCAGGCCAGCAGGCGCAGCAGGGAGCTCTTCCCCGACCCGGACGGGCCCACCACGCAGGTCACCCGGCCGCGCGGGATCTGCACGCTCACCTCGGTCAGCGCGGGCACCGACTCGGTCGCCGTCCGGTAGGTCTTCACCACCCGCTCGCAGGACGCGGCGGGACCGGGTGGGGCGGACGTCATCGCCGGCAGCCTAGGACGGCTCACCCCCGGCGGCGAGGGCGGCCGGCACCCCGGGCGCCGGCGGCGGCACGGGCCCCTCGGTGGGCTCCGGGGCGGGGCTGGTGGCGTAGGCCGCGGACAGCCGCCGGTAGGCCGGGGTCAGGAAGGCCAGCCCGACCGTCAGCAGCCCGAGCGCCCCGGTGACGACGAAGACCAGCGCGATGCCGCGGGCCTGGCCGGTGCCGAACCAGCTGCCGATCGCGTCGGCGCCCGCCCCGCCGGTCATCCACGGGATCACCAGGAACTGGGTGATCGGGGCGATGAGGAACGCGGTGAGCGGCGAGGCGGCCTGCTCCACGCTCTGCGCGAACCCGAACACCCGGCCCTGCCGCTCGTAGGGCACCACCCGCTGCAGCACGGTCTGCTCGGCGGCCTCCGCGAACGGCATGACCAGCATGAACAGGCCCATCGCGACGGTCAGCGTGAGGATCGACGACACCAGCGGGAAGAGCATCGTGCCGGCCCACATGACCACGTTGGCCAGCAGCAGCAGGCGGATCGGCCGGCTGCCCAGGCCGACCTTCGCCACCAGCAGCCCGCCCACGATCAGCAGCGCGGACAGCCCGCCCCACAGCAGCCCCCAGGCCTGCACCGACATCAGCGACAGCCCGTAGGGGTCCATCAGCGCCATGAACCCGCCGCCGAGGAAGTTGTTGAAGCAGGAGAACAGGATCAGCGGCAGCAGCCCGGGCACCCCGCGGACCAGCCGCAGCGTGCCCCGCAGGTCGACGCCGTCCCCGGCGCCGTCGGTGCCCCCGGTGCCCACCACGCGGGGCTCGGGGACGTCCACCCGGGCCAGGTGCCCGACGGCGACGGCCAGCACGGCCAGGGCCAGCACCAGGACGGCGGTCATCCCGCCGTAGGCCACCAGCAGGCCGCTGATCACCGAGGTGACCAGCATGGAGGCGCCGGTGACCGTGCCCACCAGGCCGTTGGCCCGGTCCCGCCGGTCGGCCGGGATCAGCAGGGTCACCAGCGTGGGCAGCGCGATCGACCGCGGGTTGCCGGCGATCACCCCGAGCATCAGCAGGACGACGAGCACCCACAGCGGGACGCTGGCCGCGGTCCGGAAGGACCCTTCCGGCGCCAGCATCAGCACCGCCAGCGACACCGCGTAGAACACCGCCGACGCCACCGCCGAGGCCTGCATGACGGTGTGCGTGCGGTGGTGGTCGACCAGGCTGCCGAACCAGATGCCGGTGGTGGCGGTGGCGACCAGGAAGATGCCGGCGATCAGCCCGGTGGCGAACACCGACCCGGTCTCCAGGAACACCCAGAAGGTCAGCGCGAACCAGACGGTGTAGTTCATGACCGACACCAGCAGGTTGTTGGCCAGCAGGTGGGCGAACACCCGTTGGGTGCCCGACCTCAGGTCCAGGGCGGGGGTGCGGGTCACGGGTTCCTCCTCCGGGGGTGCGTCACGGGTAGGACCGGACCGCTGGGGCAGGATCATCGGTCGCGGGTACGACAATCGCGGCATGACCGCCCCCGGCGCACCCGAATTGCTCGTCGAGCGGGTGCGGGAGCTCGCCCGGACCCGGGACCGGGTGGTGGTCGGCCTGGCCGGGCCGCCCGGGGTGGGCAAGTCGACGCTGGCCGCCGCGCTGGTCCCGGCGCTGACCGCGGCCGGTCTGCCGGCCGTCGGCGTCCCGATGGACGGCTACCACCTCGCCGACGTCGCCCTGGACGCCCTGGGTCGACGGGGCCGCAAGGGCGCACCGGACACCTTCGACGCCGACGGCTACCGGGCGCTGCTGGGTCGGCTGCGGACCGAGACCGACCGCACGGTCTGGGCGCCGGCCTTCGAGCGGGACCTGGAGCAGCCGCTGGCCGGGGCGATCGGCGTGCCGCCGGGCACCCGGGTGGTGGTCACCGAGGGCAACTACCTGCTGCTGCCCGACGACCCGTGGCCGCAGGTGCGGGCGGCCTGCGACGAGGTCTGGTCGCTGCACCTGGACGACGCCGTCCGCACCGCCCGCCTGGTGGCCCGGCACGTGCAGTTCGGCAAGGACCCGGCGCAGGCGCGGGCCTGGGTGGCCGCGGTCGACGAGCCCAACGCCGCCCGGGTGCTGGCCGCCGCCGCCCGGGCCGACCTGAGGGTGGCCGTGGGCTGATGCCCGTCTGACCCGGTGGGGTGAGACGGGGCCCCGGCGGCACCAGGGCCGACCGGTGGGAGCCGATGCGTGCAGCGGACCTCGAGACCGCGGGTCGTTCGTCGACCACCACCCGGAGGACCAGTGCCACCCCACGCGGAGCCCCGCGCCCGACCTGCCGTCGGGCTGCCCACCCCGTGCGCCGCAGCGTTCGTCGCGCTCGCCGTGCTGGCGGTCGGCCGGCTCCTGCTGCCCGCCGGGACGGTCGCCGAGGTCAGCTACCTGGTGGTCGTGCTCGGCGCCGCCGTCCTGGCCTGGTGCGCGGTGGCCCGTGGCTGGCGGGCCGGCACCTGGACCGCGGCGGGGGTGACGCTGTCGGCCGTGGGTGACGTGGTCTGGCAGCTGCGGGCGTGGTCCGGTGCGCCCGTGGCCGACGTGTCGGTGGCCGACGTGGCCTACCTGGCGTCCTACCTGGCGGTCGGGCTGGGCCTGCGCCGCGTCGTCGGCCGGGTCGCCGAGGGGTCCCGGTTCGACCGGTTCGTGGACACCGCCGCGGTCTTCGTCGTGGTGGTCTACCTGGAGTGGGTCCTCGCGCTGGAGGCCACGGTGTCCGACGACGCGCTGTCCCCGCTGGTGCGTACCGTGTGGGCGGCCTACCCGGTGCTCGACGCCTGGCTGCTGGCCCTCGTCGTCCGGCTGTGGTTCGCCCGGGCGGGGCTGCGGGCCGAGGCCGCCTGGATCGCGGTCGGCGCGGCCACCTGGTTCGCCGCGGACCTGGGCTACCTGGTCGCCGCCAGCTCCTCGGCGGTCTTCGACACCGGCTGGACGATCGGCTCGCTGGCCCTCGCGGCGTCCTCGTGGGCGGCCCTGGCCGGTCGGTCGACCGCTGCTGCACCACCGGCGGTGCGCGAGCTGCCGGTCAGCGGTGCCCAGATCGGGCTGGCGCTGTTCCCCCTGGTGCTGCCCGGTGCGGTCGAGGTCTGGGCGTTCGCCCGCGGCACCGACATCGACCCCGCGGCCGGCGTGCTGGTGACCGCGGTCGTCGTGGGGCTCGCGTTCGGCCGGGCCACCCGGCTGGCCCGCCAGCAGGCTCAGCTGCGCCGGGTGCTGGAGCTGCGTGCCCGGCGGGCGGCCGCCCTCGCGGCGGACTCCGCCGACGCGCTGGTCGTCGTCGACGCCGCCGGTCGGCCGCTGCCCGGGGAGCACCCCCGCTCGGCCGTCTGGGACGCCGTCGGGGAGGCCGACCCGGCCGGGCGCCAGGACCTGCTGGACCGGGCGGCCGCCCAGCCCGGGCGGGTCTGCGTCGCCGAGCTGCCCAGCTCGACCGACGGCGGCTGGGTGGAGGTCCGCGCCGTGGACCGCACCGCCCACCCCGACGTCCAGGGCCTCGTCGTCACGATGCAGGACGTCAGCGAGCGGCACCGGGTGCAGGACGAGCTGGCCCACCAGGCCTTCCACGACGGGCTGACCGGGCTGGCCAACCGGGCCCTGTTCGACGACCGGGTCGCCCACGCGCTGACCCGGACCGGTCGCACCGGCCTGGACCCGGCCGTGCTCTCCCTGGACCTGGACGGCTTCAAGACGGTCAACGACACCCTGGGCCACCCGGCCGGCGACGATCTGCTCCGGCAGGTAGCCGGCCGGCTGCGCGACGGGGTCCGCCCCGCGGACACCGTCGCCCGCCTGGGCGGGGACGAGTTCGCCGTGCTGCTGGAACCGGGCCCCGGGGACCACGTGGAGGACCACCTGGCGGTCGCCGAGCGCCTGCGCGCGCTGCTCTGCGCGCCCTACGAGGTGGCCGGCCGGGTGGTCCGGGTCGGTGTGAGCATCGGCCTGGTCTGCGCGGACCTGGACGGGGACGGCACCGCCGCGAGCCTGCTCCGGGACGCCGACACCGCGCTGTACCGGGCCAAGGCGGGCGGCAAGGGCCGGGTGGTCAGCTTCGAGGCGGACATGCGGGCCGAGCTGCTGCTGCGCACCCGGCTGGCCGCCGACCTGCCCGAGGCGCTCGCCGCCGGGCAGCTCCGGCTGGTGTACCAGCCGGTCGTCCACCTGGGCAGCGGGGCGGTCGAGGGCTTCGAGGCGTTGCTGCGCTGGCAGCACCCGCTGCTCGGCGAGGTGTCGCCGGCGGTCTTCGTGCCGATCGCGGAGGAGGACGGCTCGATCGAGTCGATCGGGCGGTGGGCGCTGCGCGAGGCCTGCGGGGCCGCGGCGAGCTGGCGGGACGACGGCGCCGACCCGGCGCCGGGGGTGGCCGTCAACGTCTCGGTCCGCCAGCTGCGCTCCCCGCACCTGGTGGACGACGTCGCCGCAGCGCTCACCGACAGCGGGCTGGACCCGGCCGCGCTGTGCCTGGAGCTCACCGAGACCGCCCTGGTCCACGACACCGAGCAGGCCGCCCGGGCGCTCCATCGACTCCGCGGTCTGGGTGTCCGGCTGGCCGTCGACGACTTCGGGACCGGCTACTCCTCGCTGACCCACCTGCGGCAGTTCCCGGTCGACGTGCTCAAGGTCGACCGGTCCTTCGTCGCGACCATCGGCCGGGACGGCGCCCAGCCGCGGATCGTCGAGGGTCTGCTCGAGCTGGCCCGGGTCATGGGCCTGTCGGTGGTCGCCGAGGGCGTGGAGACCACCGAGCAGCGGGACCTGCTGCGCGACGAGGGATGCCAGTCGGCCCAGGGCTGGCTCTTCGCCCGGGCGCTCGAGCGGGCGGCCGCCGACGAGCTGGCGATCGCCGGTGGCGTCCTGGGGCCGGTCGCCGTCCCGTCCTGACCCGTCGGGTCAGCCGCCCGCCCGGGCGGCCAGCTCGCGGCCCAGCAGGTGCCCCGACGTCCAGGCGCTCTGCACCTTGGACGGCGCCGACCACCCGTCGCCGCACAGGCCGATCCCGTCGGCCAGGTGGAAGGGCTCCTCCCGCGGGTGGGCCGGCTTGGCGAAGGTCCACCGGTGCACGTGGGTCCACTCCGGCTCGGGCAGGTCCAGCATCGCGCACACGGCGGCGGCCACCCCGGGGCCGGCGGCGTCGGGCTCGGCGAGGTGGCCGGCGGCGAAGGCCGCGGAGGTGTGCGCGACCAGCACGGCCGCGCCGTCCCCGCGCCGGGCGCCGTCGTCGGCGATCCACTCGACGGCGGGGTGGTCGTGCACGAAGACACCGTTGAGGTCGGCGTCCCAGCGGCGGTCGGCCCAGCCGAGGACGACGGCCAGGGTGGCCTGCCAGCCGCGGGGGTCCAGGGCCTGCTCGGTCGGCGACCCGGGGGTCAGCAGCCGGCGCGCCTGCGGGTCGGGCAGCGCCAGGACGACGGCGTCCACCGCCTCGGCGTCGACCACCGGGCCCGGGCCGACGTGCTGCACCGTGCGCCCGGTGACCACGTCGAGGTCGCGGGCCAGGTCGAGCACCAGCGACCGCATGCCGCCGGCCGCGCCGTAGCGCATGGGGCCGGTCTTGCGGTCGGTGATCCCGTCGGGACCGGCGACGGAGAAGGTGTCGGTCCACTCCCGGGCCACACCGCGGGCCACCCAGTCGGCGACGACGTCGGCGAACTCGCTGCCCTCGGCCGCGGTGAGGTAGGAGGCACCCAGGTCCACCACCCGGCCGTGCAGCTCGCGCCCGGACATCCGGCCACCCGGGCGGCGACCCCGGTCGAGCACCCGCACCGGCTGGTCGGCGTCGCTCAGGGCTCGGGCGGCGGCGATGCCGGCGATGCCGGCGCCGATCACGGTGGTGGTCACACGGCCCAGCGTGCGGGTCGGGCGGTCGACCTGCAGTCCGAGAAGCGGGCGGACCACCCGGGTCGGGCATGATCGTGAGCCGTGCCCGAGCTGATCACCGACCCGCGTGACCCTCGGGTGGCCGACTTCCACGACCTGCACGCCGGGGACCGCCGGCCGGGGACCGAGCGCCGGTCGGGCCCGGTGGTGGTCGAGGGCGTGACCGCGGTGGAGCGGTTGCTGGAGACCGGCCTGCAGCTGCGGGCCCTCTACGGCGTGGCGGGGCGGCTGGCGGCGCTGGACATCCCGGCCGGGGTGCCCGCATACGAGGCGGACAAGTGGGTGGTCTCGGAGACCATCGGCTTCCGGCTGACCCGCGGGGTGCTGGCGTCGGCGGAGCGACCGGTGCCGCCGTCGCTGGCCGACGTGCTGGTCCGGTCCCGGCGGATCGCCGTGCTCGAGGGGCTCAACGACCACGAGAACATCGGCTCGATCGGCCGCTCGGCCGTGGCGCTGGGCGTGGACGCCCTGCTGCTGGACCCCAGCTGCGCGGACCCCTACTACCGGCGGTCGGTGCGGGTGTCGATGGGGCACCTGCTGACCCTGCCGGTCGTGGCGCTCGAGGACTGGCCCGGCGACCTGGCCACGGTGCGCGCCGCCGGCTTCACGACGGTCGCGCTGACGCCGGACCCGGGGGCGGTCGACCTGCGGTCGCTGGACCCGGTCGACCACCCCCGGACGGCGCTGCTGCTGGGCGCGGAGGGCCCCGGGCTCACCGAGGGGACGATGGCCGCCGTCGACGTCCGGGCCCGGATCCCGATGCGCTCGGGAGTGGACTCCCTGGGCGTCGCGGCGGCTGCCGCCGTCGCGTTCGCTCAGCTCCGCTAGCCGCGCAGGCTCAGCCGGGCCAGGTGGGCGCGGGCCTGCTCGGCGAACTGCGGGTTGCACAGCACGTCGTACCGGCCGGCGACGATCTTCTGGCCGGTGGTGGCGAAGTCGCGGCGGCCGCGGGTGGCGGCGAACCCGGCCAGGCCGAACAGCGCGCCGAACACCAGTCCGATGACCAGGCCGGTCAGCACGGAGCTGATCCAGCTGGAGCCGTCGGGGGCGAAGATACCCAGCAGCAGCCCGACGAACAGACCGAACCAGGCGCCGGAGGCGGCCCCGGCCGCGGCGGCCCGGCCGTAGGTCAGCCGGCCGACGACCTGCTCGACCGAGCGGAGGTCGGTGCCCACGATCTGGACGTTCTCGACCGGGAAGGCCTCGTCGGACAGGTAGTCGACCGCGCGCTGCGCCTGGGCGTAGTCCGCGTAGGTCCCCACCTGGACACCCCCGGCGGGCATGGACACCGATGCGGTCATGGCTGTCGTCCTCCTCGTGCTGCGGCGTTGTTGCCGGAACCAGCACTACCCAGAACGCGCAGGTCGGACACCGAGTGCCCGGTCACCCCTCAGCGGTGGCGGCGGACCCCGAAGACGATGTCCTCCCAGGCGGGGATGGCCGCGCGGGGGTCCTCGGCCTCGCCGTCGACGCGGTCGAAGACCACGGTGTCGTGCTCGGGACCGCCGTCGCCGGACAGCAGCACGTCCACCGGGCTGCCGTCGACGGGCACCACGTTGCGCACCTCGTCGTCCTCGACGGCCGGCTCGTCCTCCGGCTCGGGGGTCCAGGGCTGCTCGACGACCGCGGCGATGGTGCGGCGCGGGGCGGGGGACGCCGGCAGGCCGGCCGGGACGTCGGGGACCACGCGCACGAGCCGGGTGCCCTCGGCGAAGTCCATCGTGGTGGCGTCGACCGGGGTGACGGTGCGGGTGGTGGTGTCGTAGCTCCACTTGGTGGTGCCCGACTTGTGCCCGGCCTTCCAGGCGGCGCGGACCTGCCAGGTGCCGTCGTCGGTGCGGTGGGAGTCCCAGCGGACGGCGTCGAGGTCGGCGCCCAGCAGCCGCAGCCGGTCGGACATGAACTGCTCCAGGGCGACGCCCTGGGTGCCCTCGCTGAGCCGGACCCGGGCGCCCTGGGCCTGCTCGGCCACCCGGGCGCGCTCCTGCAGGACGGGGTGGGCGAAGCGCATGATCCGCTCGACCGGGGTGCCGGAGGCGTGCGCGACCTGCTCGGGGGTCTCGCCGGCGCGGATGCGCGCCTGGATCACCCGGGGGGACAGCGCGTTGGCCGCGTCGAGCTCGATCTGGCCCATCCGCTGAGCGTCGCCCCGCGACGCGGCCTTGAGCCGGTCGTCGATCGGGAGGTAGAAGCGCTCGCCGTTGTCGATCGAGTCGGGCACGTCCGCGGCGAGGACCAGGCTGCGGCCGTCGTCGGAGAGGGCCACGAGGCGCAGGGTGCGCATGGGGAGACGACCTCTCGGATCTTCGACGGCGGACAGGGACCGAGCTGAGGCTAACCGCGCCGGCCGGGCGCCCGCGGCCGGACACGCCCGGTGCCGTCGGGCGGTCGAGTTCCGGTCGCGACATGCCGGTGCAACACGGACCGGGCAGGGTGGGTGCTTCGACGGACCCGGCGCGCCGGGGCGAGGGGAGTCGCTCGTGTGCGGCATATCGGCCGAGATCCGGTTCGACGGCGGGGTGGCCGACGTCGGCGCCGTGGCCGCCATGTGCGACCAGCTGGCCCCGCGCGGTCCCGACGGGTCGGGGGTGTGGCAGTCCGGCCCGGTCGCCCTGGGGCACCGGCGGTTGAAGATCATCGACCTGACCGACGCCGGTGCGCAGCCGATGGTGGACATCGAGCTGGGCCTGACCTGCGTGTTCAACGGGATCATCTACAACTACCGGGAACTGCGCGAGGAGCTGCGGGCCGCCGGCTACCGGTTCGCCTCCACCAGCGACACCGAGGTCGTGCTCAAGGCCTACCACCGCTGGGGCACGGCGTTCGTGGAGAAGTTCCTCGGCATGTTCGCCGTGGTCGTCGTCGAGCGCGGCACTGGCCGGGTGGTCGTCGCCCGCGACCGGCTGGGCATCAAGCCGGTCTACGTGAGCCGCGGGCCCGGCCGGGTGCGGATCGCCTCCAGCCTGCCGGCGCTGGTCCGGGCCGGCGGGGTGGACACGAGCATCGACCCGGTGGCCCTGCACCACTACCTGTCCTTCCACTCCGTCGTCCCGGCGCCGCGGACGATCCTGGCCGGCGTCGGCAAGCTGCCCCCGGCCACCGTGCGCACCTACGAGGCCGACGGCCGGGAGTCCGACCACGTCTACTGGACGCCGGTCCACGAGCGCCGCGCCGACCTGGCCGGGCTGTCGCCGCGGGACTGGCAGGACGCGGTGCTGGACAGCCTGCGGACGGCGGTGCGCCGGCGGATGGTCGCCGACGTCCCGGTCGGCGTCCTGCTCTCCGGCGGCCTGGACTCCTCGCTGATCGTCGGCCTGCTCGCCGAGGAGGGGCAGCGCGACCTGGCCACCTTCTCCATCGGCTTCGAGGCCGTCGGCGGCCGGGAGGGCGACGAGTTCGCCTACTCCGACGTCATCGCCGAGCACTTCGGCACCGACCACCACCGGTTGCTGGTGCCCACCGCCGACGTGCACGCGGGGCTCGACGGCGCGATCGGGGCGATGAGCGAGCCGATGGTCAGCCACGACTGCGTGGCGTTCTACCTGCTCTCCCAGCAGGTCAGCCAGCACGTGAAGGTGGTGCAGAGCGGGCAGGGCGCCGACGAGGTGCTGGCCGGGTACGACTGGTACCCGCCGCTGGACGGCGTGCCGGTCGACCGCGCGGTCGACGCCTACGCCTCGGTGTTCGTGGACCGCCCGCACGCCGAGCTGGCCGGCATCCTCACCGAGCGCTGGCTGACCACCGAGGACGTCAGCCGGGCCTTCGTGGCCGACCACTTCGCCCGGCCGGGCGCGGACACCACGCTGGACCGGGCGCTGCGGCTGGACTCCACGATCATGCTGGTCGACGACCCGGTCAAGCGGGTGGACAACATGACGATGGCCTGGGGCCTGGAGGCCCGGGTGCCGTTCCTGGACCACGAGTTCGTCGAGCTGGTGGCCGCGGTCCCGCCGGAGCTCAAGCTGGCCCAGGGCGGGAAGGGCGTGCTGAAGGAGGCCGCCCGGGCGGTCATCCCGGCGCACGTGATCGACCGGCCCAAGGGGTACTTCCCGGTGCCGGCGATCATCCACCTGGAGGGCGAGTACCTGGCCAGCGTCGCCCAGGCGCTGCGGGCGCCCGAGGCGAAGGAGCGCGGGCTGTTCCGCACCGACTACGCCGAGCGGCTGCTGGCCGACCCCAACACCCACCGCACGACGCTGGGCAGCAACCAGCTGTGGCAGGTGGGGCTGCTGGAGCTGTGGCTGCAGCGGCACGGCATCCGCTGACCCCTCCCGCCGATAACCCCTGGAACAACCCGGGGGCGCTCCCCGCTGCACCCCCGAGATGCCCGCGACCCCTGGAGGTGGCATGACCCGGCCCGAGACCGCCCTGCAGACCTCACCCGGTCTGCCCACCGAGGTGCGGCTGGCGCTCACCCAGATCGCGGCCGCGCCCGGCGCCTGGTGCCCGGCGCTGGCCGCCGACGGGGAGCGGGTCGCCTACGTGGCCGACCGGTCCGGCCGCCCGCGGCTGGAGGTCGCCACGCTGGACCAGCGGACGCCGCCCGCGGTGGTCTCCGGCCCCGAGCAGGAGGTCGTCTCGGTCGCCTGGTCGCCCGACGGCGAGTGGCTGGCCTACCTGGTCAGCCCGGGCGGCTCGATCTGCGCCGAGCTGTGGGTGGTCCGCCCGGACGGCACCGACCGCCGGCTGGTCGCCGGCGAGGACCCGCGGTGCACCGTGTTCGCCGGTGGCTGGACCGCCCGACCGGGCCACTACGCGTGCACGATCGCCGACGGCCCGGGCGCCGACGTCGTCCTGGTGGACGTCGTCTCCGGCGCGCGCCGGACGCTGGCCACCGGGGGGTTCCTGGCCGTGACCGCGGTGGCCGCCGACGAGTCCCGGCTGCTGGCCCGGCGGGGCCCGCGCGGGTGGCGGCACGTGGTGCTCGTCGACGTGGCGACCGGTGAGCAGCAGCGGGTGATCCCGGCCGACGACCCCGGCGGCCGGCAGAGCGAGGACGGCCGCTTCGGCCCGGACGGGCGGTCGGTCTACCTGCGGGCCGCGCAGCCCGGCCCGGCGGGGGAGGACCGCACCGCGCTGGTCGTCGTCCCGCTGTCGGAGGCCGGCGAGCCCGGTCCGGCGCGGGTCCTCGTCCGCCGCCGGGACGCCGACCTGGACGGCTACGCGGTGCGGGCCGACGGCACCGTGCTGTGCGTCTGGAACGCCGAGGGCAGCACCGAGCTCGACGTCCGGCGGGTGGACGACGGCGAGGTCGTCGCCCGCGTGCCGCTGCCGCAGCCGGTCATGCCGGGCTGGTCGCTGGCCGCCGACGGCCGGTCGCTGGTCGCCGAGCTGACCGGCCCGGGCGCCCCGCGCAGCCTGCACACCGTGGACCTGGCGGCCGGGGCCGTCGTCCGGCTGCCGAGCTCGCCGCGGCTGCCCGACCACGACCTGCTGGTCACCCCGGTCCGCCACCACTACCGGGCCACCGACGGGCTGGAGCTGGACGGCTGGCTCTACACCCCGCCGGGCCTGCCCGGGCCGCACCGCACGGTGGTCAGCTTCCACGGCGGACCGGAGGGCCAGGAGCGGCCGGCCTGGTCGCCGGTCGCCCAGGCGCTCGTCGCCGCCGGCTTCGCGGTCTTCGCGCCCAACGTGCGCGGGTCCGGCGGCCGCGGGACGGCGTTCATGGGCCTGGACGACGTCGACGCGCGGGAGGCGTCCTTCACCGACGTCGCCGACACCGTCGCGCACCTGGTCGACGCCGGCATCGCGCTGCCCGGCCGGGTCGGGGCGCACGGCTGGTCCTACGGCGGCTACCTGACCATGGTCGCGCTGACCCGGTGGCCCGACCTGTTCGCCGCCGGCGCCTCGCTGGCCGGCATGAGCGACCTGCGCAGCTTCTTCGCCGGTACCGAGCCGTGGATGGCCGCCGCATCGGTGACCGAGTACGGCGATCCGGTCACCGACCGCGAGATGTTGGCCACGATCAGTCCGATGACGGCATTGAACCGCTTGCGCTCACCGGTCCTGCTGGCGCACGGTGACCGGGACACCAACGTCCCCGTCGCGGAGTCCGTCCAGGCCCACCAGGCGTGTGCGGCCCTCGGCAAGCCGGCGGAGCTGCTCCTGCTCCCCGGCGAGGGCCACACCGTCGTGGGCCGGGAGAACCTGGTGACGCTGACCGAGGCGATCGCGGAGTGGTTCGACCGCTGGCTGTGAGGTGCAGGTGACCGGCACGACGGGCTTGTTCGAGCACTACCGCTCGCCGACGGTGGACGAGGCGGTGGACGACGCCGGCGCGGTGCGGTCGGGCTACGGCCCCGTCGTCCCCGCCCTGGAGGAGCTCGGCGGGGTCGGCCTGGCCGCCGCGGTGGGGGAGATGGGCCGCGAGCGCCGGGCCCGCGGCGTCGTGTTCGGCACCTTCGTCGACGGCGAGCTGGTCGAGCACCCGTTCCCGCTGGACCCGCTGCCCCGCCTGGTGCCGGCGGCCGAGTGGGCGCAGCTGGCCCGAGGGGTCGAGCAGCGCACCCGCGCGCTCAACGCCTTCCTCGCCGACGCCTACCGCCCGGCCGGTCGCCGGCGCGGGGACGCCGGCGCCGACCGGCCCGAGGCCGTGCGGGCCGGGGTGCTGCCCGAGTGGCTGGTGACCCGCAGCCCCGGCTACCGGCCCGGCGCGGCGTCGCTGGCCGGCCCCGGCCAGGCGCGGGTGGCGGTGGCCGGGATGGACCTGCTGCGTGCCGCCGACGGGTGGGTCGTGCTGGAGGACAACCTGCGGGTGCCCTCGGGCCTGGGCTACGCCATCGTCAACCGCGACAGCGCCCGCGCCGCCCTGCCGGGCCTGTTCGACGGCGTGCCCGGGCTGGCCGAGCCGCACGACGCGGTGGCCGTGCTGCGGGCCGCGCTGGCCGACGCGGCGCCGCCGGCCTGCGCGGGGACGCCCCGGCTGGCCCTGCTGACCGACGGCCCGGTGAACACCGCCTGGTTCGAGCACCGGCTGCTGGCCGAGGCCATGGGCATCCCGATCGCCACCCCGGACACGCTGTGGGCCCGCGCCGACGGCGGGGTCGAGGTGGCCGTGGACGGCGATCGGGTGCCGGTCGACGTGCTGTACCGGCGCTTCGACGAGGACGACCTGGCCGCGCACCTCAACCCGGTCGGCACCCCGCTGGACGTGCTGCTGGGCGAGGCGGTGCGGGCCGGGCGGCTCGCGCTGGCCAACGTGCCGGGCAACGGCGTCGCCGACGACAAGGCCACCTACTGCCACGTGCCGGCGATGATCCGGTTCTACCTGGGCGAGGAGCCCGTGCTGGACGCCGTCCCGACCTGGGTGCTGGCCGACGAGGCCGACTACGCCGCCGTGCGGGACCGCCTGGGCGAGCTGGTGGTGAAGCCGGTGGACGGCTACGGCGGGCAGGGCGTGGTCTTCGGCCCCACCTGCTCGGCCGCCGAGCTCGCCGAGCTGCAGGCGGAGGTGGCCGCGACACCGCACCGGTTCGTGGCGCAGGAGCCGGTCGACTTCTCCACGGTGCCGACCCTGGTCGACGGCGTGGTGCAGCCGCGGCGGGCCGACCTGCGGGTGTTCGCCGTCGCCGGCGCGGTGACCCGGGCGGTGCCGGCGCCGCTGACCCGGGTGGCGCTGGAGGAGGGCTCGCTGCTGGTCAACTCCAGCCGCGGCGGCGGCAGCAAGGACACCTGGCTGCTGCCGTGAGCGCCGGTGGAGTCGCAGCGCACCGGGAACCGTGGCGCTGCCACTCCGCTAGAGCTGGCCGACGACGTGGTCGATGCAGGCGGTCAGCGCGGTGACGTCGTCGGGGTCGACGGCGGGGAACATGCCCACCCGCAGCTGGTTGCGGCCCAGCTTGCGGTAGGGCTCGGTGTCCACGACGCCGTGGGCCCGCAGCGCCTTGGCGATGGCCGCGGCGTCGACGGACTCGGCGAAGTCGACCGTGCCCACGACGTAGGACCGGTGCGCCGGGTCGGTCACGAACGGGGTGGCGTACTCGCTCTTCTCGGCCCAGTCGTACAGCCGGGACGACGAGTCGCGGGTGCGGGCGACGGCACCGGACAGCCCGCCCAGGCCGTTGAGCCAGTCGAGCTGGTCGGCCAGCAGGAACAGCGTGGCCACCGCCGGGGTGTTGTACGTCTGGTCCTTGCTGGAGTTGTCCACCGCGATGGACAGGTCGAGGAACCCGGGGATCCAGCGGTCGGAGGCCTTGATCTCGGCCACCCGCTCCAGGGCCTTCGGGCTCATCAGCGCGAGCCAGATGCCGCCGTCGGCCGCGAAGCACTTCTGCGGCGCGAAGTAGTAGACGTCGGTCTCCAGCACGTCGACGGGCAGCCCACCGGCACCCGACGTGGCGTCGACCAGCACGAGGGCGTCCTCGTCGGCGCCCTCGGGACGGCGCACCGGCGCCATGGCACCGGTCGAGGTCTCGTTGTGCGCCCAGCCGTAGGCGTCCACCCCGGCCACGGCCTCGGGCAGCGCGACCGAGCCCGGCGCCGCCTTGGTGATCACCGGGTCGGCCAGGAACGGCGCGTCGGCGACCCCGGAGGCGAACTTCGCGGAGAACTCGCCGTAGGTGCCGAAGGCCGCGCGGTCGCGGACCAGCCCGATCGCGGCGGCGTCCCAGAACGCGGTGGTGCCGCCGTTGCCGAGCACCACCTGGTAGCCCTCGGGCAGGTCGAACAGCTGGGACAGGCCCTCACGGACCCGCCCCACCAGGTTCTTGACCGGTGCCTGCCGGTGCGAGGTGCCCATGAGCGCAGCACCTTCGGCGGCGAGCGCGGCCATGGCCTCGGGGCGGACCTTGGACGGGCCGCAGCCGAAGCGGCCGTCGGCGGGGAGCAGCTCGGCGGGGATCTGGATCGTCATGCAGGGGTCCTCGGGGGAGTGGGGAGTGGACGACGGCCCGGTCGCAGGGTCTGCGCCGGGCCGTCGGTCGTGCGGTGTGCGGCTCGCTCAGGCGGGCGCGGACTCGCTGATCTCCTTGGTCTGCACCGTCTCCCAGCCCTCGACGGCGTCGGGCTTGCGGGGGTCGGGGCCGACGTAGCGGGCCGACGGGCGGACGAGCCGGCCGGTCTGCTTCTGCTCCAGGATGTGCGCGCTCCAGCCCGCGGTGCGGGCGCAGGTGAACATCGAGGTGAACATGTGGCTGGGCACCTCGGCGAAGTCCAGGACGATCGCGGCCCAGAACTCGACGTTGGTCTCGACCGGCCGGTCCGGACGGCGCTCGCGGAGCTCCTTGAGCGCAGCGTTCTCCAGGGCGAGCGCGGCGTCGAAGCGGGGCGCGCCGAGCTCCTTGGCGGCGCGGCGCAGCGTGCGGGCGCGGGGGTCCTCGGCGCGGTAGACCCGGTGGCCGAAGCCCATCAACCGCTCCTTGCGGTCGAGCAGGTCCTTGACGTACTTCTCCGCGTCGCCGGTGCCCTCGACCTCGTCGAGCATGTGCAGCACCCGGGACGGCGCACCGCCGTGCAGCGGGCCGCTCATCGCGCCGATCGCGCCGGACATCGCCGCCGCCACGTCGGCGCCGGTGGAGGCGATGACCCGGGCGGTGAAGGTGGAGGCGTTCATGCCGTGCTCGGCGGCCGAGGTCCAGTAGGCGTCGACCGCGGCGACGTGCCTGGGGTCGGGCTCGCCGCGCCAGCGCACCATGAAGCGCTCGACGATGGTCGAGGCCTCGTCGACGCGCCGCTGCGGCACGGCCGGGACCCCGATGCCGCGGGCGGACTGCGCCACGTAGGACAGCGCCATGACCGCGGCGCGGGCCAGCTCGTCGCGGGCCTCCTCGTCGGTGATGTCCAGCAGCGGGCGGTAGCCCCAGATCGGGGTCAGCATCGCCAGCGCCGCCTGGACGTCGACCCGGACGTCGCCGGTGTGCACCGGGATCGGGAAGGGCTCGGCGGGCGGGAGGCCCTGGCCGAAGCGACCGTCGACCAGCAGGCCGAAGACGTCGCCGAACGTCACCTTGCCGACGAGGTCCTCGATGTCGACGCCGCGGTAGCGGAGGGAACCGCCGTCCTTGTCCGGCTCGGCGATGGTGGTCTCGAAGGCGATGACGCCTTCCAGGCCGGGTACGAAGTCGTCCGCCATCCTGCATGCTCCTCTGCGCGCGGGACCCGTGCGCCACTGGGCGCACGACTGGCCACAACCTAGGGGAACCCCCCGACCTGGTCGCACCCGGACCGCCCGCCCAGTGGGAGCTGCGACCGGCGTCACACCTGGTCGTGGACTGGTTGCAGGGTGGGAGCATGGGCCGGTGCCCGACCTGACGACGATGCGCCGCGACTACGACGAGGGCAGCTTCTCCGAGGACACGCTCGCCGAGACCTGGCTGGCCCAGTTCCAGCGGTGGTTCGACGACGCCGTGGCCGCCGAGCTGCCCGAGCCCAACGCGATGGTGCTGGCCACGGCCGCGCCCGACGGCGCACCGGATGCCCGGGTGGTGCTGCTCAAGGGGCTGTCGGCGGACGGCTTCGTGTTCGTCACCAACGGTGGCTCGGCCAAGGGCGCGCAGCTCGCCGCCGACGACCGGGTCGCGCTGGTCTTCCCCTGGCACGCCCTGCAGCGCCAGGTGCGGGTGACCGGGACGGCGACCCGGCTGGACGACGCCGGCTCCGACGCGCTGTGGGACCCCCGCCCCCGCGGTGCCCAGCTGGCCGCGGCGGCCACCGTGCAGTCCTCGGTCGTGGCCTCCCGCGAGGAGCTGGTGGCCGCCTTCCGCGAGCTCGGTGACCGGACAGAGGGGAAGCTGCCCCGCCCGGCCGACTGGGGCGGCTACCGCGTGCACCCGCGCACGGTGGAGTTCTGGCAGGGCGGCCACGACCGGCTGCACGACCGGCTGCGGTTCACCCGGACCGACGCCGGCTGGACCGTCGAGCGACTGGCCCCATGAAGGACCCTGCTGCCCCCCAGGACTCGCAAGCTCGCCCCGGGCCCCTGCAGCAGGGCCGTTCCAGCGGGCGGCGGGGCCGGGGCTTCGCGATCGACACCACGCCGCTGCGGAACCCGGCCTACCGGCGGCTGTTCGGCGGCATCACCGTCACCATGCTCGGTCAGCAGATGACGCTGGTCGCCGTCCCGTTCCAGGTCTACGCGATGACCGGGTCCTCGCTGCTGGTCGGCGTGACGTCGGTGGTCGCGCTGGTCCCGCTGGTGGTCTTCGGCCTGCTCGGCGGGGCGATCGCCGACGCGATGGACCGGCGCCGGCTGATGCTCATCACCTCGATCGGCGCGGCCGTGACCAGCGCGCTGCTGGCGGTGCAGGCCGGCCTCGGGATGGAGTCCCTCGCCGTCCTGTGGGTGCTCACCGCGCTGGTGTCGGCCTTCGCCGCGGTCAACCAGCCCACCCGCAGCGCCGCGATCCCGGCCATCGTCGGGGCGGAGCTGGTGCCCGCCGCCAACGCGCTGGCGATGACCGTCCGCCAGGTAGGGGTCATCGTCGGACCGCTGCTGGCCGGGGTGCTGATCGGCCAGGGCGAGCTGTTCCTGACCTACGTCGTGGACGCGGTCGGCTTCGCCGTCGCCGTCCTGCTGGTCCGCGGGCTCCCGCCGCTGCCGGTGGCCGGGGCGGCGGCGAAGCTGCGGCTGGGCGCGGCCGTGCGCGGGGTGGGCGAGGGCTTCACCTTCCTGCGGACCCAGCCGGTGCTGCTGATGACCTTCGTCGTGGACATCATCGCGATGCTCTTCGCCTGGCCGCAGGCGGTCTTCCCGCAGCTGGCCGCCACCGAGTTCAGCGGCGACGCCAACAGCCTGGGCTGGCTCTACGCCGGCATCTCGATCGGCTCGCTGGTCATGGGGCTGACGTCGGGCTGGGTCTCGCGCGTGGACCGGCAGGGCGCGGTGGTGCTGGTCGCGATCGCGGTGTGGGGCGTGGCGATCATCGGGTTCGGCTTCGCCGGCTCGCTGTGGTTCGCCGTCCTGTGCCTGGCCGTCGCCGGCGCCGGGGACATGGTCAGCGCGGTGCTGCGCTCGTCGATGCTGCAGCTGGCCGCCCCCGACGACATGCGCGGGCGGATGCAGGGCGTGTTCATCGTGGTCGTGGCCGGCGGGCCGCGGCTGGGTGACCTGCGGTCCGGCGCGCTGGCGAGCGCGTTCGGCGTCTCGGTGGCGATGTGGACCGGCGGGGTGGTCATCGTGGTGGCGATGGCGGTCGTCGCGGTCGCCGTCCCCTCGTTCTGGCTGTTCCGGGCCTCCCGCGAGGCGCGTACGTCCTGACCGACCGGGGCACAGGGGGTGCATGGCCCTCACCAAGATCCTCGTGCTCGTGCTGGCCGGCGGCGCCGGCGGCCGCCTCGAACTGCTCACCGAGCGGCGGGCCAAGCCGGCGGTCCCGTTCGCGGGGGTCTACCGGCTGATCGACTTCCCGCTGTCGAACTGCCAGCACTCGGGGATCGCCGACGTCCGGGTGGCCGTGCAGTTCCACCCGACGTCGCTGGCCGACCACCTGGCCAACGGCCGGCCCTGGGACCTGGACCGCACCACCGGCGGGCTCATGACGCTGCCGCCGTTCCGCGGCACCGACCGCGGCGGCTGGGCGACCGGGACGGCGGACGTGCTCTGGCGGCAGGCCGACCTGGTCCGCGAGGCGGCCCCGGACGCGCTGGTCGTGGTGAGCGCGGACGCGGTCTACAAGCTGGACTACCGGGAGGTCGTCGAGGAGCACCGGCAGTCCGGCGCCGAGGTCACGATGGTGACCACCGAGGTCGCCGCGGACGACGCCGCCCGCTACGGGATCGTGCAGGTCGACGGCGACCGGGTGACCGACTACGCCTACAAGCCCGACGAGCCGGCCACCACCACGGCCACCAACGAGGTCTTCGTGTTCACCCCCGGCGCCACGCTGGACCGGCTCGAGGCGCTGGCCGCCGACGCCGGGGAGGACGGCCTGGCCGACCTCGGCGACGCGCTGCTGCCGGCGCAGACCGCCGACGGGCTGGCCCGGGCGCACCGGTTCGCCGGCTACTGGCGCGACGTGGGCACCGTGCCGGCCTACTGGCAGGCGCACATGGACTTCCTCGCCGCCGACCCGCCGATCGACCTGGACGACACCGCCTGGCCGGTGCACACCCGCGGCGGCCGGCACTCCGCGGCCCGCCTGCTGCCGGGTGCTGCGGTCGAGTCCTCGCTGGTGTCCGGGGGCACCCGGGTGGCCGGGACGGTGCGCGGCTCCGTGCTCTCCCCGGGCGTCGTCGTCGAGGAGGGGGCCACGGTGACCGACTCGGTGCTGCTGCCCGGTGCCCGGGTGCGGGCCGGTGCGCGGGTGCACCGGGCCGTGCTGGACGACGGCGTGGACGTCGGCCGGGACGCCGTGGTCGGCGGGGACGGCTCGGCCGACGGCGACATCGCGCTGGTCGGCCGGGCGGCGCGGCTGGAGGCCGGTGCGGTGGTGCCGGCCGGTGGGCGGTTGCCGGAGCCCGAGCGGAACTGATCCGGGGGCGTCCGCAGCCGGTGCAGGTCGCCGAGCGTTCACCGGGTGGTCATCCGCAGCACAGCTCGCCGGCCCGTGACCTGCGGAAGTGTGGGGTGACGACCGCGCCGGACCAGGACGGGGACCACCATGACGCACGAGCACCAGCACGACGGGCACAGCCACAGCCACCCGCACGACCACGACCACGAGCACCCGGTGACCGACACCGGTGCCGCGGTCGACCTGCAGATCCCCGACGCGGAGCTGTCGCCCGGCGAGCTGGGACGCCGGTCGTTCCTCCGCCGGGCTGGTCTGCTCGGCGTCGGCGCCGCGGCGGCCGCGGGCATGGGTGCCCTCGGTGGCCTCGGCACGGGCACGGCCCAGGCGCGTCGGCCGGGCGGCGCGGGCCCCGGCGCCCCGGCGTCGCTGATGTGGCTGGCCGGCGACCACCACATCCACACGCAGTACAGCCCCGATGCCCAGTACCTGGTCTCCCAGCAGGTCGGGCAGGGGGCGCGGTACGGGCTGGACTGGATGGTCATCACCGACCACGGCGGGGCTGCCCACCAGAAGTTCGACGTGGAGGTCACCCACGCCGACGTCGTCGCGGCGCGGGCGCAGAACGCCCGGACGCTGGTGTTCCAGGGCGTGGAGTGGAACATCCCCGCCGCCGAGCACGGCACCGTCTTCGTCGCGCCCGGGGACGGCGACGTGGCCCTGCTCAAGGAGTTCGAGGGCAGCTACGACGGATCGGTCAAGGGCGCCACGGCCTCGAACGCCGCCAACGAGGCCCTGGCCCGCGACGGGCTGGCGTTCCTGGGCACCGCCGTGCAGCAGGGTCGGGTCGCCGACGCGCTGATGCTGGCCAACCACCCCGCACGCAAGGGCCTGGACAGCCCGCACGAGATCCGCGGCTGGCGGGACACCGCCCCCACGATCGCGGTGGGCATGGAGGGCGCACCGGGTCACCAGGCCGCCGCCATCCCCGGCCCCGGCCACGCGACCAACGGCCGGGGCTACTACGACAGCTCACCGTCGGCCGACAGCTTCGCCGCGTACCCGCGGGAGTCCTACCTGACCTACGGCGGGTTCGACTGGATGACGGCGACGGTGGGCGGGCTCTGGGACTCCCTGCTGGCCGAGGGGAAGCCGTGGTGGATCACCGCCAACTCCGACTCGCACCAGGTCTACCAGGACACCTTCGCCCCCGGCCCCGGCGTCCACGCCACCACGGGCAGCCGTGGCGCCCCGGTCGACACCGGTGCCCCGATCCCCTCCTACGGCGACTTCTGGCCCGGCTACTACAGCCGCACCGTCGTCGGGGCGACCGACTTCTCCTACGGCGCCGTCATGGCCGGCATCCGGGCGGGCCGGATGTACGTGGTGCACGGCGGGCTGATCGGCGGGCTGTCCGCCCAGGTGACCGGAGGTGGGGCCGCCCCGGCCACCCTCGGCGGGACGACCATGGTCAACGGCGGCAACGACGTCGAGCTGCAGGTCGACGTCCAGCTGGCCCGGCGGCCCAACCAGCACGGCGACGTGCCCCGCCTGCGCAAGGTCGACGTGGTCGTCGGCAGCATCACCGGCGCGGTGGGGGACCAGGACTCCTTCCTCGCCCCGGACACCACGGTGACGGCCAGCTACGAGGTGCCGGCGAACGCCAGCGGCACCTTCACCATCCGGCACCGCTTCGGCCGGCGCAGGCGTCCGTTCTATGTGCGGCTGCGCGGCAGCGACGGCAACCGGACGGCGCCCGGGCTGCTCGGTGCCGCGGTCGACCCCGCGGGTCCGGCGGTCGACGCGCTGGGCAACGCCGACCCGTGGACCGACCTGTGGTTCTACACGAACCCGATCTTCGTGCTGCCCCGGTGACCCTGCACCACCTCGGCCTGGACGCGGGCCAGCGGGAGCGCGCCGACCTGGAGCACCTGCTGGCCCGCGCCGGCCACCTCGTGGTCGCGGCGGGCCAGGTGGTCCGGCTGGCCGGCACGCACGTGGTGGGCACGGACGAGCGGCACTGGGCGGGCGCCCTGGAGCTGGTGGGTGACCGCCCGGACGCCGGGCTCGTCGACCGGCTGGCGGCGCAGCTCCCGGCGTCGGTCGTCCTGCTGCCGGGCGGGGCCGACGGCGGCGCCCGGGAGGCCGCTACCCAGTTGCGGGACCGCTCCGCCGGTCGGCTGGTGCAGTTCCCGGGCCAGGACCGGCTGGTGGGCACCGTGCCCGCCGACGACGTCCCCCGGCTGTCCGCCGTCGAGCAGGTGGTCGGTCTGGCCGGCACCGCCACCGTGGGCGCAGCACTGCAGACCAGGGGCTTCGTCCGGCCCGAGCTGAGCGGGGGGCGGATCGTGCTCCTCGTGCGCCCGTTCGTCGAGGACGGCACGGTCGCGCCGTTCGAGACCGAGCACCCGACCCCGTGCTGCGCCGCCCACGACCCGCGCCCGGTCCCGGGGACGGCCCCCGTCGGGGGGTGAGACGGGGGCGTACCGGTCATCGCCTACGGTCGGGGCCAGGCCACCCCCGAGCGAGGAGCTGACGTGCTGGAGTTCGACGGGCTGCACAAGGCCTACGGCGGGAACCGGGTGCTGCAGGGGGTCGGGTTCACCGTCGCGCCCGGCCAGATGTGCGGGTTCTGCGGGTCCAACGGCGCCGGAAAGACCACGACGATGCGGATCGCGATGGGCCTGGCCCGGGCCGACGCCGGGCAGGTGCGCTGGCGCGGGCAGCCGCTGGACGAGGCCAGCCGGCAGCGGATCGGCTACATGCCCGAGGAGCGCGGGCTGTACCCGAAGATGAAGGTCGCCCAGCAGCTCGCCTACTTCGCCCGGCTGCACGGGCTGACCGCCGCCGACGCCGCCGCGGCCGCCGAGCACTGGACCGAGCGGCTGGGTCTGGGTGACCGCCGCGACGAGCGGGTGGAGAAGCTGTCGCTGGGCAACCAGCAGCGGGTGCAGCTCGCCGCGGCCCTGGTCGGCCGGCCCGAGGTGCTGATCCTGGACGAGCCGTTCTCCGGCCTGGACCCGGTCGGCGTCGACTCCCTCGCCGAGGCGCTGCTCGAGCAGTGCCGCAACGGGGTGCCCGTGGTGTTCTCCAGCCACCAGCTCGACCTGGTCGAGCGGCTCTGCGACGCCGTCGGCATCCTCGCCCGTGGCACCATCGTGGCCAGCGGCACGGTCCCCGAGCTGCGCGCCGCCGAGGGTGGCCGCCAGCTGCGGGTCGTCGCCCCCGACGCCCCGCACGGCTGGGCCGGTGCCCTCCCCGGGGTCCGGGTGGTGAGCGAGCAGCGCGGGGACACCCTGCTCGAGCTGGGCCCGGGCACCGATGACCAGGCCGTGCTGGCCGCCGCCCTGCGGACCGGCCGGGTCACCCACTTCGGCTGGCGGGAACCCACGCTCGTCGAGCTGTTCCGCGAGGCCGTCGCGGCGCCGGCGGTGGCGGCGTGACCGGCATCGCGAGTCCCAGCACGGCGGCCCGGATCCGGCTGGTCGCGGGCCGGGAGATCACCACCCGCGCCCGGGACAAGGGCTTCCTGATCAGCTCGGCGGTCATCGTGCTGCTGGTGCTCGGGGTCATGGTCTTCCAGCTGCTCGCCGGCGGGTCGGGGTCCTCGACCACCATCGGCACCGTCGACGGCGGCCCGCAGGTCGAGCAGGCCTTGGTCCGCTCCGGCGAGCAGGTCGGCACCGACGTCACCGTCACCGAGTTCGCCGACGTCGCCGCCGCGCGGCAGGCGGTCGCCGACGGCGACGTGGACGCCGTCCTGGTCGGCGGTGCCGGCGACGACCCGCAGGTCGTCGTGGAGTCCAGCCGCGACGACGCCGCCTCCGGGATAGCCGGGACGGCGGTCGGCGCGCTGTCGGTCGCCCGCCAGCTCGGCGAGCAGGGCGTGCAGCTGACCCCGCCGCCGGCCATCTCCTACGACGTGCTGGACCCCGCCACCGAGGGCAACGGCCAGCAGGTCGTCGTCGCGCTGCTCGGGGTCGTCGTCCTCTACGCCCTCTACATCCTCTTCGGGCAGTTCGTCGCCCAGGGCGTGGTGGAGGAGAAGTCCTCCCGGGTGGTCGAGCTGCTGCTGGCGACGATGAAGCCGTGGCAGCTGCTGGCCGGCAAGATGCTCGGGCTCGGGGTGCTGGGGCTGATCCAGATCGTGCTGATCGCGGTGATCGGGGTGACCGGCGCGCTGGCGCTGGACGTCGTCGACCTGCCCGGCCAGCTCATCGGCACCGTGCTGACCGTCATCGCCTGGTTCGTCCTCGGCTACGCCCTCTACGCCTCGATCTTCGCCGCGGCCGCCTCCCTGGTCAGCCGGCAGGAGGACCTGGGCAGCGTCCTCACGCCCACCACCCTGCTGCTGGTCGTCGGGTTCATCGTGTCGATCCAGGCCGCCCAGGACCCCGGCTCGACGGTGGCCACGGTGACCTCGTTCATCCCGGGCATGTCGCCGCTGGTGATGCCGGTGCGGATCGCCGCCGGGGAGGCCGCGGGCTGGGAGATCGCCATCTCGGTGGCGCTCATGCTGGTCGCGATCGCGCTCGTCGTCCGGATCGGCGGCCGGGTGTACGCCGGGGCGCTGCTGCGCACCGGCAGCAAGGTCAAGCTCCGCGAGGCCCTGCGCGCCGAGCGCGCCTGAGCGCCTGCGCCCGCCTCTGCTGCCCCTCGCGCCGAGGCAAGGGATCCCTTCCGCAACGTTTCTCGCTGATCCGTTGCGCAAGGGCTCCCGTGCTTCGGCGCAGCGAGGGCCCGAGCACATCCGGGCGCTGAGTGCCAGTGGTTCCGGGCATCTGTGGACGGCGGTGCGTCGTCCACAGGGACGGCGGCGGGGACGGTGATACCCCCGGCAGGGTGCGGGCGTGCCCGGGAAGAAGGACCTCCTCACCGCCGTCGCCGCCCACGGCGGCATCGCCACTCGGCAGCAGCTGCTGCAGGCCGTCGACGCCGCGACGCTGGACGCCGGGACCCGTCTGCGATGGGTCACGCGCGTCCATCCGCACACCTATGTGCCGGCCTCGGCGACGGTGACCGATCTGGTCCGGGCGCGCGCGGCGCTCCGGTACGCGGTCCGCGGGGCCGCGGTGAGCCACCTGAGTGCGTTGTCCTGGTACGCCGGGGAGGCGATGGACGGCGTCGTCCACATCACCGTGGATCACGGACGCCGGCTCGCCGGGAGTCCGGCCTTGCGGGTCCACCGCCGGGTGGGCTTCCGAGCCGAGGCGCCCCACTGCCGTTCGGTGCGAGGGTTGCTGGTGACCGAACCCGCCCGCACGGTCGTCGACTCGTGGCCATTGCTCCCGGCGCGCGACCGACGGCCGGCCGCGATCGACGTCGTCCGGCGGGGCACCACGACAGCTGCGGAGCTGGCAGCCGCTCTGGCGACGCGGTCCAACGTGGCCGGGCACGTCGAGCTCCGCCGCACGATCGCGCTCATCGCGGACGGCGTTCGCAGTGAGCTCGAGGCGCTCGGGGTGCTGGGCGTGTTCCAGCACCCCGATCTCCCGACGAGCCAGGGACAGCGACGGGTGGAGGTCGCCGGTCGGCGCTTCTACCTGGATCGGTGCTGGTCCGAGGCCGGACTCGTCGTGGAGCTGGACGGCAAGGCGCACCACACGTCTCCCGAGGACCGCCGGGCCGACCTCGAGCGGGATCGGTTGCTCGCCTCTGCCGGGTGGCTGGTGCTGCGGTTCACCTACGCCGACGTCGTGCGGGACCCGGCAGGGGTCCGGGCCCAGGTGCTGGCCGTCTACCGCGCGCGCCTCGGCCGCTGCGCGATCGCCTGACCTGTCCCGGGCCGGGGCAAGGGAGCCCCTCCCGAATGCAATCGGCCCATGCGTTGTGCAAGGGCTCCCTTGCCAGGACGGGCGGCGGTGATGGGCGAGCCCCGGTGGGCGGTTGGGGGTCCCCGGGGCGGGGGTAGCGCAGCCGCATGAGCATGCAGCTGGGCTACACGATGATGACCGAGCAGGCGGGTCCCAAGGACCTCGTCTCGCACGTGGTCGGGGCCGAGGAGGTCGGGTTCGACTTCGCGGTCAGCAGCGACCACTTCTTCCCGTGGCTGGACTCGATGGGCCACGCGCCCAACGCCTGGGTCACCCTCGGCGCGGCCGCGCAGGCCACCAGCCGGATCGACCTGATGACCTACGTGACCTGCCCGACCTTCCGGTACCGGCCGGCCGTCGTCGCCCAGCAGGCGGCGACGCTGCAGATCCTGGCCGACGGGCGCTTCACCCTCGGGCTGGGCTCGGGGGAGAACCTCAACGAGCACGTCGCCGGCGAGGGCTGGCCGGCGGTCTCGGTCCGGCAGGAGATGTTCGCCGAGGCGGTGCAGCTGATCAAGGAGCTGCTCGCCGGCGACGGCTACACCACCTTCCACGGTGACTACTTCGAGGCCGACGGCGCCAAGATCTGGGACCTGCCCGAGGGCGGCGTCCCGATCGGCATCGCGGTCTCCGGGCCCAGCAGCTGCGAGCTGGCCGGTGAGTACGCCGACGTCATGATCGGCACGGAGCCCAAGCCGGAGCTCGGCGAGATGTTCGACGCCGCCGGTGGCGCCGGGAAGAACCGGGTCGGCCAGATGCCGATCAGCTACGGCACCGACAAGGCTGCCGCGGTCACCCGCGCGCACGACCTGTTCCGCTGGTTCGGCCTGGGCTGGAAGGTCAACGCCGACCTGCCCGGGACGGCGGGCTTCGAGGCGGCCAGCCAGTTCGTCCGCGCGGAGGACGTCGAGGGCTCCATCCCGTGCGGGGACGACGTGGACGCCGTCATCGAGGCCGCGAAGGCCTACGCCGACGCCGGCTTCACCCACCTGGCGCTGGTCCAGATCGGCGGCGACCAGCAGCAGCCCTACCTGGAGTGGACTCAGCGCGAGCTCATGCCCGCCTGGCGTGCCGCCTTCGGGTCCTGAGACCCATCCCGACACCGGAGACGACATGACCCTGATCGACCCCCGCAGCAAGCACACCTCCGACATCCCCGGCCTGCAGGTGGAGCACCCGGGCACGACGGCGGAGCTCACCCCCGCGCCCGACCACGGCGAGGAGTCCTACCGCGGCTCCGGCCGGCTCGAGGGACGCCGGGCGCTGATCACCGGCGCCGACTCCGGCATCGGCCGCGCCGTGGCCCTGGCCTACGCCCGGGAGGGCGCCGACGTGGCGATCTCCTACCTGTCCGAGGACGCCGACGCGGAGGAGACCGCGCGGCTGGTCCGCGAGGCCGGCCGGACGGCGGTGCTGCTGCCCGGCGACATCTCGGACGAGGCCGTCGCCAAGGGCCTGGTCGCCCAGACCGTCGAGGGCCTGGGCGGGCTGGACCTGCTGGTGCACAACGCCGCGTTCCAGAACGTCGTCACCGACGTCCTGGAGTTCTCCACCGAGGAGATCGACCGGACCTTCCGCACCAACGTCTACGCGTTCTTCTGGCTGCTGCAGGCCGCCAAGCCCGAGCTGGCCCCCGGCTCGTCGGTGATCGTGACCAGCTCGGTGCAGGCGTTCACGCCGTCGCCCAACCTGGCCGCCTACGCCGCGACCAAGGCCGCGCTGGTCAACCTCACCAAGTCGATGGCCGACGAGTTCGCGCAGGTCGGCGTGCGGGTCAACTGCGTCGCGCCCGGACCGGTGTGGACACCGCTGATCCCGGCGACGATGCCCGAGGACCAGGTGCAGGGGTTCGGCGAGCAGGCCCTGCTGGGCCGGGCCGCGCAGCCCGCCGAGCTGGCCGGTGCGTTCGTGTACCTGGCCAGCGAGGACGCCAGCTTCACCAGCGGCGAGGTCATCGGCGTGACAGGCGGCTCGCCCATCAACTGACGGGTGTCGGCGAAGGAACCTCTGCACCCCACTTCGGGCCGAGAAGGGGGTGCAGAGGTTCCTTCGCCGTGCTGGGGCGAGGTCAGGGCTGGCGGAGGGCGTCGACCGGGCCGCGGTAGGTGCCCGCGGGGCGTCCGGTCACGCCCGGGCGGACGGCGAACAGGCGGCCGGCGTCGGGCTCGGCGGCGCGGGCGGCGTCGTCCAGGTCCTGGGTGGACGTGCTGATCACCAGCAGGTCGCGGCCCGGGCCGGTGAACGCGCAGCTCGAGGTGTTGCGGGCCGGCACCCGGACCTCGGCCACCAGCTCGCCGGCGGGGGAGTAGCGGCGCACCCGGCCGGCCCCCCACAGGGCGACCCAGACGTGGTCCTCGTCGTCCATGGTCAGCCCGTCGGCCGGGCCGGCGTCGGAGCTGAGGTCCAGGAACACCCGGTCGGCGCCGAACGCCCCGGTGGCCACGTCGTAGTCGTAGGCCCGCACCGTCGACGTGCCCGAGTCGGCCAGGTAGACGGTGCGTCCGTCGGCGGTCCACTCGATCCCGTTGCTGATCGTCAGCCCGGTCAGCACGGTGTGCACCGAGCCGTCTAGGTCCACCCGGTACAGCGACCCGGCGCCGGGGGATCCGTCGAAGGCCATGGTGCCGCCGAACAACCGGCCCGCGGGGTCGACGGCCCCGTCGTTCATCCGGGTGCCGGCGGCCGGTCCCTCGCCGTCCAGCGCGACCAGCACGGTGGCCCGCCCGGTCGGGTCCAGGTGGGTGAAGCCGCCGTCGGCGCCGAGCAGCCACCCGCCGTCGGACGCCGGGACGACGAAGCCCACCGTCTCCCCGCCGGTGTGCACCGCCACCTCGGCCACCTCGCCGCCGGCGGACACCGTCGCGCGGCGCACCTGACCGGCGTCGATGTCCACCCAGAGCAGCTCCTGGCGGGCGGCGTCCCAGGTCGGTCCCTCCCCGTGGATGGCGGGCGGGACGCTCCGGACGGGGGTCGCGGTGGGTGTCTGCACCCCGTGATCCTCCCCGGGACACGAGCCCGTCACACCCGCTCGGCACAATGCGCCCGTGTCTGAAGCCACCGTGGACGTCGCCGACCTGGGCCGCACCGACCCCGACGGGCCGGAGGACGAGGCCCCGCTGAGGGAGGACATCCGGCTGCTGGGCCGGGTGCTGGGCGAGGTGGTCCGGGAGCAGGCCGGCGAGGAGGTCTTCGACGTCGTCGAGGCCGCCCGCGTCGAGGCCTTCCGGATCCGCCGTTCCGAGGTGGGCCGCGGCGGGCTCGCCGAGACCCTCGCCGGCCTCGACGTCCGCAGCGCCAACCACGTCATCCGCGCGTTCAGCCACTTCTCCCTGCTGGCCAACCTGGCCGAGGACGTGCACCACGAGCGCCGCCGCCGGCACCACCGCCGCGAGGGCTCCCCGCCGCAGAAGGGCACCCTGGCGGCCAGCTTCCAGCTGCTGGACGCCGCGGGCCTCGACGTCGCCGACGTGCAGCGCGAGCTGGCCGGGGCGCAGGTGGTGCCGGTGGTCACCGCGCACCCGACCGAGGTCCGGCGGCGCACCGTCTCCCAGGTGCAGCGGCAGGTCACCGAGCTGATCCGCACCCGCGAGACCGCCCCCGACGAGGCGCAGTGGTCGGCGCACCTGTGGCGCGAGGTCCTCACGCTCTGGCAGACCGCGCTGCTGCGGCTGTCCCGGCTGCGGCTCGAGGACGAGATCGACGAGGCGCTGCGCTACTACGACCTGTCGCTGTTCGCCGTCGTCCCGGCGATCAACGCCGACCTGCGGGCCGCGCTGCACGAGCGCTGGCCCGACGCCGACCTGCTGCCCACCCCGATGCTGCGCACCGGGTCCTGGATCGGCGGCGACCGCGACGGCAACCCCTTCGTGACCGCCACCGCCGTCCGCCGGGCCACCACCCGGGCGGCCGAGACCGCGCTGGGCCACCACCTGGCCGAGCTGGTCTGCCTGGCCGACGAGCTGTCGATGTCCGAGCGGCTGGTCACCCCCACCGCCGAGCTCGAGGCCCTCGCCGACGCCGCCCTGGACGAGTCGCCGTTCCGCGCCGACGAGCCCTACCGGCGGGCGCTGCGCGGCATCTACCGGCGGCTCGCCGCCACCGCGGAGCGCGTGCTCGGGCACGTGCCGGGCCCGCTGCCCGACGTCGAGCTCGAGCCCTACGACGAGCCCGCGCAGCTGATCGCCGACCTGGACGTCGTCGACGCCTCGCTGCGCACCCACGGGGCCGGCGCGCTGGCCGACGACCGGCTGCGCCGCCTGCGGGACGCCGTCGAGGTGTTCGGCTTCCACCTGTCCGGGCTGGACATGCGGCAGAACTCCTCGGTGCACGAGGAGGTGCTCGCCGAGCTGCTGGCCTGGGCCGGGGTGTGCGCGGACTACACCGCCCTGGACGAGACCGCCCGGAGCGAGCTGCTGCTGGGTGAGCTGCGGCTGCGCCGTCCGCTGGTCCGGGCCGACGCCGAGCTGTCCGAGCTGGCCCGTGGCGAGCTGGACCTGCTGGTGGCCGCGGCCGACCAGGTGCGGTTGCTGGGCGCGCGGGCGATCCCGAACTACGTGATCAGCATGTGCGAGTCGGTGTCCGACGTGCTGGAGGTCGCCGTCCTGCTCAAGGAGGTCGGCCTGGTCACCTTGGACGACGAGGGCCTGCCGGCGTCCCCGATCATGATCGCCCCGCTGTTCGAGACGATCGGTGACCTGCAGGGCGGCGGGGAGACCCTGGCCGCGATGCTCGCCGAGCCGCTCTACCGCTCGATGGTCGACGGTCGCGGCGGCACCCAGGAGGTCATGCTCGGCTACTCCGACTCCAACAAGGACGGCGGCTACCTGGCTGCGAACTGGGCGCTCTACCGGGCCGAGCTCGCGCTGGTCGAGGTCGCCCGCGAGGCCGGGGTGAAGCTGCGGCTGTTCCACGGCCGGGGCGGCACCGTCGGGCGCGGTGGCGGTCCCTCCTACGAGGCCATCCGGGCGCAGCCGCCGGGATCGGTGGCCGGGCAGCTGCGGATCACCGAGCAGGGCGAGGTCATCGCGGCCAAGTACGCCGAGCCGCACCTGGCCCGCCGCAACCTGGAGGCGCTGGTCGCGGCCACCCTGGAGTCCTCGCTGCTCTCGCTGGAGGGCCTGGACGGCGACGCCGAGGAGGTCTATGCGCTCTTCGACGACCTCGCCGCCCGCGCGCAGGCCGCCTACCGGGCGCTGGTGCACGACACCCCGGGGTTCGTGGAGTGGTTCCGGGCGGCGACGCCGATCCGCGAGCTGGCCGAGCTGAACATCGGGTCGCGGCCGCCGTCGCGCAAGGCCGGGGACAAGATCGCCGACCTGCGGGCGATCCCGTGGGTGTTCAGCTGGTCGCAGGCCCGGATCATGCTGCCGGGCTGGTTCGGCACCGGGACGGCGCTGGAGTCCTGGATCGACGGCTCGCCCGAGCGGCTGGCGAAGCTGCAGGAGCTGCACGGCCGGTGGCCGTTCTTCCGCACGGTGCTGTCCAACATGGGCATGGTGCTGGCCAAGACCGACCTGGAGCTGGCCGCCCGCTACGCCTCGCTGGTGCCCGACGAGGAGCTGCGGCACCGGGTGTTCGACGTGATCACCGCGGAGCACGAGCGGACCGTCGCGGTGCTGCTGGCGATCACCGGCGACGACCACCTGCTGGCCGACAACCCCTCGCTGGCCCGCTCGATCCGCAACCGGTTCCCCTACCTGGAGCCGTTGCACCACCTGCAGGTCGAGATGCTCCGCCGCCGGCGCGAGGGCGACGACGACGAGCTGGTCCGCCGCTGCATCCAGCTCACCATCAACGGCGTCGCCACCGCCCTCCGCAACTCCGGCTGACCCCGCCGTCGCGGCAGTGAGCAGCTGGGTTCACCGGCGTGCGTCCTGGCTCACCGACGCCGGTGAGCCTGGACGGCCGCTGCTGCACCCGGCTGATCAACGCTGCGGGTCGGCGGGGTGGGCGGCGGCGCGGAGGTCGGCGCGGTCGTGCATCGTCGTGCGGGCCCGGCCCTTCGTCGCGCCCAAGGCGTGCTCCGCGTCGTCGATGGCCCGCCAGTTGTCCAGCAGGACCGGTCGGCAGCCGCGGGCGCGCAGGGTCTCCACCAGGTCGGGGCCCTCGACCCGGGGCAGCGTCGGGGCGTCGGCGAGCAGGGCGGCGACGGTCTCCCGGGCGTCGTGCTTGTTGGTGCCGACGACGCCGGTCGGACCGCGCTTGATCCACCCCGCGACGTACTCGCCGGGGCTGACCGCGCCGTCCCGCAGCACCCGGCCGCCGTCGTTGGGCACCGTGCCGCCGTCGACCTCGAGCCCGGGCAGGTCGTGGCCGACGTAGCCGATCGCGGCGACCACCAGGTCGGCGGGCAGCAGGTCGGTCTCCCGGGTGCCGCTCAACCGGTCCGCGGGGTCGACCGCGGTGCGCTCCACGACGACGCCGGTCACCGCGTCGTCGCCGAGGATCCGCACCGGCCGGGCGAAGAACCGCAGCCGCACGCTGGCCTTGCCCTCCTCGGGCACGTGGTCGGCCCAGTCGCGCAGCGCGGCCAGGTTGCGGGCCACCGCGCGCACCTCCGACTCCTCGTCCAGGCCGTCGGGGTCCACCAGGGCGACCGCCGCGGCCAGGTGCCCGAGCTCGCGCAGCTCCTGGGTGGTGAACGTGGCCTGCGCCGGACCGCGCCGCCCCAGCAGCGTGATCCGCTCGACCGGCGCGGCGGCCAGCACGTCGAGCACGTGCTGGGGCATGTCGGTGTGCTCCAGCTCGGCGGGGGAGCGGGCCAGCACCCGGGCGACGTCGAGCGCCACGTTGCCGACCCCCACCAGGACGACGTCCCGGGCCCGGGCCAGCGCCGCCTCCACCCGCGGCCGGTCGGCGTCCGGGTGGCCGGTGTACCAGGCGACCACGTCGGTGGCGGCCAGGCTGCCGGGCAGGTCCTCGCCCTCGATGCCCAGCCGGCGGGCCCCGGACGCGCCGTGGGTGAAGACGACGGCGTCGGCGTGCGCGCGCAGGTCGGCCACCGACAGGTCCCGGCCCACCTCGACGTCACCGACGAAGCGCACACCCGGGTGGTCCAGGGTGTGCCGCAGCGTGTCGGCCAGCGCCCGCATCTTCAGGTGGTCGGGGGCGATGCCGTGCCGGACCAGCCCGAACGGCGTGGGCAGCCGGTCCAGCAGGTCGACCACCACCGGGACGTCGTCCTGGTTCGCCAGCGCCTCGGCGGCGTAGATGCCCGCCGGACCGGCACCGACGACGGCCACCCGCAACGGTCGGTCCATGGCCGCACCATGCCCGACGGTCGACGGCGGCGCCAGACCCCGGCAGGCTGGCGGGCATGCGCACGGTCGCGGAGTTCGACGTCACCGGTCCGGTCGTGGAGTGGCGCGGGCCCGCGCCGCACCACTTCGTCGAGGTCGCCGGGGAGCCGGCGGACCTGGTGCACGAGCTGGCCCGGGAGGTCACCTACGGCTGGGGCATGGTGCCGGTGCGCGTGCGGATCGGGGCCACCAGCTCGACCACCGCGCTGTGGCCCCGGCAGGGCAACTACGTCGTCCCGCTCAAGGCTGCGCTGCGCCGGACCGAGCTGGTCGAGCTGGGCGACGTCGTCACCGTGCACGTCGAGGTGCTCGGACAGGCGTGAGCCCGGCCCCCAGCGGGCAGGGCAGGGGCATGCCCATCACCGTCGTCGCCACCATCACCCCCAAGCCCGACCGCTTCGACGCCGTCCGCGACTCGTTCGCGGAGGCGATCCCCGCCGTCCACGAGGAGGACGGCTGCGAGCTCTACGCCCTGCACGCCGGGAAGGGCGTGCTGGTCATGGTCGAGCGCTGGCGGGACGGCGCAGCCCTGGAGGCCCACGGCGCCGGGACGACGTTCAACCAGCTCAGCGAGGGCGTGAAGGACGACCTGGCCGAGCCGCTGGTCGTGCACATCCTGGAGCCGGTGCCCGCCGGCGACCCGGCCAAGGGCGCGCTCAGCTGAGCCGCAGCTCCAGGAACTGGTTGTCCGGGCCGGCCACGTAGTCGCCGAAGGGCCGGCGGTCGGTGAACCCGTGCCGGCGGTACAGGGCCACCGCGGGCCCGAAGGCGGGGGCCGTGCCGGTCTCCAGCACCACCCGGTCCAGGCCCCGGGCGCGGGCCTGGTCCAGCACGTGCACCAGCAGCGTCGCGGCCACCCCGCGGCGCAGGTGGTCGGGGTGGGTGCGCATCGACTTCAGCTCGCCGGCGTCGGACAGCGCGACCAGGCCGGCGAGCCCGTCGTCGTCGGTCCACGCCGTCCAGGCCGTCATGCCCGGGCCGGTCAGCCCGGTCAGGTCCAGGGCGAAGGACGTGCCGGGCGGGGAGTCGGCCAGCATCGCGCCCACGTGCAGCGCGACCAGCTCGCGCACCCGCGGGTCGGTGAGGTCGTCGACCCGGATGCTCAGACCGCCTGGCACGTGGGGCACCAGAACAGGTTGCGGGTGGCCATCACCTCGGTGCGCACCGGGGTGCCGCAGATCCGGCACGGCAGGCCGGTGCGGCGGTACACGTAGCTGGCGTCGGTCCGGGTGGGGGCGCCGCGCTTGCGGTCCCGGTCCTCGGGCCGGGTGGTGATGATCCGGCCGGAGCGGACGCCGGCCTTCATCAGCACGACCAGGTCGGTCCACATCGCCAGCCACTCGGTCTCGGTGAGCTGCTTGCCCGGGCGGAACGGCGAGATCCCGTGCCGGAAGAGGATCTCGGCCCGGTAGACGTTGCCCACGCCGGCCAGCACGGCCTGGTCCATGAGCAGCGCGCCGACGGTGACCCGGGAGCGGGAGATCCGGGCGTAGGCCTTCGCCGGGTCGGACCTGCGCAGCGGGTCGGGGCCCAGCCGGTCGAGGATCAGGCCCATCTCGCCGTCGGTGATCAGCTCGCAGGCGGTGGCGCCGCGCAGGTCGGTCCAGGCGCCCGCGCCGTCGGTGCCCGGGCCCTCCCAGCGCATCCGCAGCGCACCGCGCGGCTCGGGCGGCAGGCCGGTGCCCGACGTGTACTTGCCGTAGAGACCCAGGTGCACGTGGACGACGTCCGGACCGAACAGCGCGAACAGGTGCTTGCCGTAGCTGGTGACCTCGTCGACCACCCGGCCGTCGACCAGCTCGGCCTCGGCGGCGAACCGGCCCTGCGGGCTGGTCACGTGCACCTCGCGGCCGGCGAACGCGGCCTGCTGGTCACGGGCGAGACGGAACAGGGTGTGGCCCTCAGGCACCAGCAGTCACGCCCGCCATTGTCCCCCGGGTGCAGGATCGCGGCATGACCGTCACCCCCGCCCTGGCCCGCCGCGCCTGGGGAACCCTGGAGACCCTGCACGTCACCGGCTTCTTCGCCCCCGAGGTCACCGCGGCCTACGACCGGTTCGGCGTCCCGGCCACCCGGGCCGGCTACTTCGCGGCACGGGGCTCGGCGTTCGGGCCGTGCGCCCCCGAGCTGGTGATCTCGACCTTCTACGTGTTCGCCCCGAAGCTGGTCCGGGCCGCGGTGCCCGCGGTCTGGGCGGCCGGGACGCCGGAGGAGTGGGCGACCGCCCGGCGGGACGGCGTCGCGGCCCGGCTGCACGACGTGCTCGGCGAGCCCGACGTGGCCGAGGCGGTCGAGCTCGCCCGCGAGGCCTGCGCCGGCCTGACGCCCGCCGGCCGGCCGGTCTACGCGGCCTGGTCGGCGCAGCCGTGGCCCGAGGACCCGCTGCTGCAGCTCTGGCACGCCGGGCTGCTGCTGCGCGAGCACCGCGGCGACGGCCACGTGACGGCGCTGCTGTCGGCCGGTCTGGACCCGGTCGAGGCCCTGGTCACCGGCGGACTCGCGTCGGACTCGACCGAGTTCGTGCGCACCACCCGCGGCTGGACCGACGAGGAGTGGGCCGCCGGCGTCGAGCGCCTGCGGGCCCGTGGGCTGGTCGACGACGACGGGCTGACCCAGGCCGGACGGGACCTGCGGGACGACGTCGAGACCGTCACCGACTTCCTCGCCGTCGAGGGGTGGGCGCACCTGGGGGAGGACGGGATCGGCCGGCTGGTCGAGCTGGTCACCCCGCTGCGCGAGCAGGTGCTGGCCAGCGGCGTCCTGCCCGACTGGATCCGCTCCCGCGGCTGAGGACCCACCACGGCGCGGGCCGGTGTGCCCGGTCGCACAAGGGGTGTGGCCGCTCGGGCAAGCCTGCGCGCGGTCGGTGGGGCACGCTGGGGGCAGGACGACGTGAGGAGGGGATCGTGGAGGGACCTTGCCGCGGGGGCGTGACCCGCGGGGCGACCGTGGCCTCCGCCCTCCTCGCCCACCCCCGCACCAGCCCGCCGGCCACCACGGTCGCGCAGGCCCGCGCCTTCTTCGCCGACGACCACGTGCACGCCCTGCTGGTGGTCGACGGCGACCGCCTGCTCGCCGTGGTCGAGCGCGCCGACCTGGTCGGGGCCGCACCCACCGACCCGGCCGCGCCGCGGGGCACGCTGGTGGGCCGGACCGTGCGCCCGGACGCCGACCTGGCCGTCGTCCACCGCCGGCTGCTGGCCGAGGGCGGCCGTCGCTCGGCCGTCGTCGACGCCGACGGCCGGCTGCTCGGCCTGCTCTGCCTCAAGCGCAGCGGCCGCGGGTTCTGCTGCGACTCCGACGTCGGGGCGCGTGCGGCGGAGCGGCTGGCGCTGGCCGGCTGAGCCGTGCGTCACACCCGTGTGATGACAACGTCACACGGATGGGCCACGATCGGGCATGGCCATCACCAGCATCGACACCGCGACGGTGGCCGCACCCGACCGGCTGGACTTCTGGCGCGAGGCGGTCTGCGACCAGTTCGTCACCCTCGACGTCCGGCCGCTGGAGGACGTGCCCAGCCGCGGACGGGCGACCGCCGCGCACGTCGGCGAGACGCTGGTCCGCCGGATCGAGGCCGGCCCGCACCGGTTCGCCCGCACCCAGTCGCTGGTCCGCCGGGCCGACGAGGAGTACCTGCAGATCGCCCTGGCCCGCCAGGGCAGCACCCTGGTCGCCCAGGACGGCCGGGAGGCGGTGATCGGTCCGGGTGACTTCGTGCTCTACGACAGCAGCCGGCCCTTCGTCTTCGAGACGAGCGGGTCCTTCGCCTACTCGGTGTGCCTGCACCCCAAGCGGTTGCTGCCGCTGTCGGCCGCGGAGATGCAGCAGGTCACCGCCGTCCGGTTCGACGGCCGGTACGGGATCGCCGCCACCGTGCCGCCGTTCCTCTCCGCGCTGCACCGGCTGGACGGCGACGAGCTGGCCGGCCCGGCCGCGGCGGCCATGACGCAGACCGTCGGCGACCTCATCGTCGCCCTGGTGCGCAGCGAGGCCCCGGCCGCCCGCAGCACCGACCTGCACCTGCACCGAGCCCAGCGGTTCGTCGAGGCCCACCTCGGCGAGGCCGACCTCAGCCCGCAGGACGTCGCCGACGCCTGCGCCATCTCGCTGAGCTACCTGAACCGGATCTTCCGGGCCTCCGGGACGACGCCGGTGGAGCACCTGCGGGAGCAGCGCTTGCAGCGCTGCTGGCGCGCGCTGGTGGACCCCGCCGCCGCGGCGCTGCCGATCGGGGCGGTCGCGGCCCGGCACGGCCTGCCCGACCACGCGCACTTCTGCCGGGTGTTCCGCGCCCGGTTCGGCATGACCCCCAGCGCGCGGCGGGCCCAGCTCGGCGGCTGAGCCCGCGGCGCGTCAGCCGCGCAGGTCGGGGAAGTCGGTGTCGCTGAACTCGGTCGCCCCGCCGTCGCCGGCCTCCTCGCGCTGGCGCAGCTCGACCCGGCGGATCTTGCCGGAGATGGTCTTGGGCAGCTCGTGGAACTCGACCTTGCGGACCCGCAGGAACGGGGCCAGGTTCGCCCGGGCGTGCGCCAGGATCGACCGGGCGGTCTCCGCGGTCGGCTCGTACCCGGCGGCCAGGGCGATGTAGGCCTTGGGGACGGCGGCCCGGACCGGGTCGGGGGCGGGGACGACGGCGGCCTCGGCGACGGCCGGGTGCTCGATCAGCACGCTCTCCAGCTCGAACGGGCTGATCTTGTAGTCGCTGGCCTTGAAGACGTCGTCGGTGCGCCCGACGTAGGTGATGTAGCCCTCGGCGTCCCGGGTCGCGACGTCCCCGGTGTGGTAATACCCGCCGGCCATGGCGTCGGCGTTGCGCACCGGGTCCCCGGCGTAGCCGGTCATCAGCGGCAGCGGTCGCGCCGACAGGTCCAGGCAGATCTCGCCCTCGTCGCCGACCTCGCCGGTGACCGGGTCGACGAGCACCACCGGGCAGCCCGGCAGCGGCCGCCCCATGGAGCCTGGCTTGACGGGGGAGCCGGGGGTGTTGCCGACGACGGCGGTCATCTCTGTCTGGCCGAACCCGTCCCGCAGCGTGAGCCCCCACGCCTTCTCGACCTGGGAGATGACCTCGGGGTTGAGCGGTTCGCCGGCCGCGATGACCTCGCGCAGCGCGCCCGGGCCGCCGGACAGGTCGGCCTGGATGAGCATCCGCCACACCGTGGGCGGGGCGCAGAACGTGGTGACCCCGGCCGAGCGGATCCGGTCGAGCAGGGCCGGGGCGTCGAAGCGCGCGTAGTTGTAGAGGTAGATCGTGGCGCCGGTGATCCACGGGGCGAAGAAGCACGACCAGGCGTGCTTGGCCCACCCGGGCGAGCTGATGTTCAGGTGCACGTCGCCGGGCTGCAGGCCCAGCCAGTACACCGTGGACAGGTGGCCCAGGGGGTAGCTGACCTGGGTGTGCTCGACCAGCTTGGGCCGCGACGTCGTCCCGGAGGTGAAGTACAGCAGCAGCGGGTCACCCGGCGCGGTCCCCGGGTGCTCGACGGGGGCGTCGTCCACCTCGTCGGCGGCGGCGTAGGGCAGCCAGCCCTCGACCGGGTCGCCGACGGCGATGCAGGTGTAGTCCCCGGGCACGTCGGCGAACTTGGGCGTGTCCGCGGCGTTGGCGACCACGTGGGCCGCGCCGCCGCGCTCGATCCGGTCGACCAGGTCGGCCGGGCCCAGCGCGGTGGTCGTGGGCATGATGACCGCGCCGAGCTTCATCACCGCCAGCATCGACTCCCACAGCTGGACCTGGTTGCCCAGCATCAGCACGACCCGGTCGCCCCGGCCGACCCCGACCGAGGACAGCCAGCGGGCCACCTGGTCCGACCGGCGGACCACCTCGGCGAAGGTGTACCTCGCCTCGCTGCCGTCGGCCTCGGCGATCCACAGCGCAGTGCCCTGGTCGTCGCGGGCGTAGGCGTCGAACCAGTCGTGCGCCCAGTTGAACCGGTCGCCCAGGTCGGGCCAGGCGAACTCGGCGACCGCGCGCGCGTGCTCACCCCGCAGCGCCAGCAGCTGGTCCCGGGCGGCGCGGTAGGCGTCGGTGGCCGTGGTCGTCATGCAGCTCCTCCTCGATGAGGTGCGTGGGTCAGGGGGCCATCGTGCACCGGGTCAGGCGGAGTCGCTGGAGTGCCCCGGGACGACGGCCAGGTCCGGGCGGACCAGCGGGGCCAGGTTGTTCACGGCCAGGGCGGCCTCGCCGAACCCGACGGAGATCAGCCGCACCTTGCCGGGGAAGTCGGTGATGTCCCCGGCGGCGAACACCCGGGCGCGGTTGGTGCGCATCGACCGGTCGACCGGGATGTGCCGGCCGGTCAGCTCGATGCCCCAGCCGGCCAGCGCCTTCAGGTCGGCCTGGAAGCCGAGCGCGGCGACCACCTCGTCCACCGCGACGGTCAGCCCGCCGGCCGGGCCGAGCAGGTCCACCTCGGCGACGGTGTCCCCGCCCCGGACGGCGGACACCTCGAACGGCGTCAGCAGCCGGACCGACGACGCCCGCAGCTGGGCGACGCTGTGCTCGTGCGCCCGGAAGGCGTCCCGCCGGTGGGCCACGGTCACGCTGGCGGCCAGCGGCTCCAGCACCAGCGCCCAGTCGACGGCGGAGTCCCCGCCGCCGACGACCAGCACGTGCTTGCCCGCCAGGTCCGCGGGCCGGGGCACGGTGTACCGCAGCCCGCGGCCCTCGAACTCCCCGCCGGCCGGCAGCGGTCGGGGCCGGAACCCGCCCATGCCGCCGGTGATCAGCATCGCCCGGGCCCGCACCTCGGCGCCCCGGTCGGTGCGCACCGTGACGCCGTCCGCGTCCTCCTCCAGCTCCAGCGCGCGGTGGCCCAGGAGGTAGGTCGGCTCGGCCAGCGCGGCCTGGGCGACCAGGTCGTCGACCAGGTCCTGGGCGCGCACCCGGGGGAAGCCGGCGACGTCGAACACCGGCTTCTCCGGGTACAGCGCGGTCATCTGGCCACCGGGCTGGGCCAGGGCGTCGACCACCACGACCGACATGCCGCGGAAGCCCGCGTAGTAGGTGGCGTACAGCCCGGCCGGACCCGCGCCGACCACCACCAGGTCCGCGGTGAGGACCTCGCTCACGCCGGCTTCCGCTGCGACACGACCGGGTGGTCGGCGTCGGTGGCGTCGTCCCCGGCGCCCCCGGAGAGCCCGTGCTCGGCGACGAACTCGGCGTTGACGGCCACGAAGAGCTCCAGCTCCGGGGGCATCTTGTACTCCCAGTGGATCGCGTCGCTCGGGCACGCCGGCAGGCACTTGCCGCAGTCCACGCACTCGTCGGGGTGGATGTAGGCCATCCGGGCGCCGGGGTAGATGCAGTCGACCGGGCACTCCTCCACGCAGGACCGGTCCAGCACGTCGACGCAGGCGTCGGTGATCACGTAGCTCATGCGATCTCGACCTCCACCAGGGTGTCGGAGAACGTGGGCGCGTTGCCCAGGTCGGCGAACGCCGTCGGGTTCACCGCGGCCAGCGTCGCGCCGGCCCGGGAGTGCTTGCGCCACGAGCCCATCGCGCTGACCACCACCCCGGGCAGCAGGGTGGCGTCGAGCTTGGCGACCAGGGTGAACCGGCCGCGGTCGTTGAACACCTGCACCTGGGCGCCCTCGGTGATGCCGCGGGCCGCCGCGTCGTCGGGGTGCAGGACGAGCGTGGCCTCCTTCTGCACCCTCCGGTGGAACTCGTGGTTGCCGAAGCTGGAGTTCAGGTAGGCGTGCGACTTCGGGGTCAGCAGGTTGAGCGGGTACCGGCCGGCCAGCGACGGGTCGCCGGCGGCGTTCTCCCGCGGCGGGATGTAGTGCGGCAACGGGTCGACCGGTTGCCCGGGCTGGTGGTCGTTCGAGCCCTGCCGGAACAGCGGGACGACGAAGTTCCCGCCGGCCGCGGCCGAGGCGACGAACTCGACCTTGCCCGACCCGGTCGGGAAGCCGCCCTGCGCGTGCGGGGCGTACTCGTCGGGCGAGGGCACGGCCAGCCGCTGCCAGCCCTTCTCCTGCAGCGACTCCACGGTGATGCCGGCCATGTTCGGGTGCGACCAGTCGAAGGCCTCGGCGACCATCTCGGCGTCCGTGCGCCGGAAGACCGGCTCGTCGAAGCCCATCGCCGCGGCCAGCCGGCGGAACATCTCGGTGTTGGGCACCGCCTCGCCCAGCGGGTCGATGGACCGGTGGTTGTAGGTCACGAACAGGTGGCCCCAGCTGAACATGATGTCGTCCTGCTCGAGCTGGGTGGTCGCGGGCAGCACGATGTCGGCGTAGTCCGCGGTGTCGGTCATGAACTGCTCGCTGACCACGGTGAACAGGTCCTCGCGCTGCAGCCCGGCGACCAGCTTGTCCTGGTCGGGGCAGACCACGACCGGGTTGGAGTTGTAGACGAACAGGGCCTTGAGCGGTAGCCCGTCCAGCTCGCCGGCCAGGGCCGAGCCCAACCGGTACTGGTTGATCACCCGGGTGCCCGGGGTGAGCATCTCCGGGTGCATGAACGCACCCCAGTTGACCGGGAAGGCCCACAGCGGCAGCTGCAGGATGCCGCCGCCGGGCTTGCGCCACGCGCCGACCAGCCCGGGCAGGCAGGACAGCGCCCGGACCGCCTGGCCACCGCCGGCGTGCCGCTCGACGGCGACGCCGATCCGGATGACCGAGGGCTGGGCGGTGGCGTACTCCCGGGCCAGGGTGCGGATGGTCTCGGCGGGGACGCCGGTCTCCGCCTCGGCCCACTCCGGGGTGTACTGCTCGACCCGCTCGGCGAACTCGGGGTAGCCGACGGTGAACTGCTCGACGTAGTCGTCGTCGGTCAGCCCCTCGGCGATGATCACGTGCGCCATCGCCAGGGCCAGCGCGCCGTCGGTGCCCGGGCGCAGCGCGATGTGCTGGTCGGCGGCGGCGGCCGTCCGGGTCCGCACCGGGTCGACCACGACGACCTTGGCGCCGCGCTTGCGGGCCTCGGCGATGTATGGCCACAGGTGCAGGTTGGTGCTCTGCACGTTGCAGGCCCAGATGAGGATGAACCGGGAGTGCACCAGGCTCTCCGGGTCCACCCCCGGCGGTGTCGCCGATGGTCATCGCGTAGGCGGTGCACGAGCCGGAGTCGCAGTAGGTCCGCTCGGCGACCGTGGCACCCAGCTTCGCGAAGAACGGGTCGCCCACGTTCAGGCCGTTGAGGATGCCCTGGGTGCCCAGGTAGCTGACCGGCATGACCGACTCGGGACCGAACTCCTCGACGGTGGCCCGCAGCCGGGTGGCGATCTCGCCGATCGCGGCGTCCCAGCTGATCCGCTCGAACTGCCCGCTGCCCTTGGGGCCGGTGCGGCGCATCGGGAACAGCACCCGGCCGGGGTCGTACACCCGGTCCAGGTAGTTGTTGACCTTCACGCACAGGCCGCCCGCGGTGTACGGGTGGTCGGGGTCGCCGGCCACCTGGACGGCGACGCCGTCGGTGACGGTCACGAGCATCGCGCAGGTGTCCGGGCAGTCGTGCGGGCAGGCGCCGCGGACGACGGTGGTCTGCTGCGGCGTGGCGGTGCTGGGTTCCGGCGGCGCGAGCGTCACGGGGGCCTCCGAGGGAGCGGTCGGGGTGTCCTCCCCACCCTCGCCCGGCAGCCCCCTCCGGTCTTGGCTCAGCTGACCCGGACGTTGTCCCTGCGGGGACAGCCCCGCCGGACCCGGCTCAGCGGCCCTTGGCCGCCTGGTAGCGGTCGAGGGCGACCTGCCGCTCGTGCGCGTGGTCCACGATCGGCTCCGGGTACCCGTCGGGGACGCCGCCGGGCGCCGTCCAGGGCTCGTGGACGTGCTTGGCGTCCAGGTCGCGCAGCTCGGGCACCCAGCGCTTGACGTAGCCGCCGTCCGGGTCGAACTTCTTGCCCTGGGTCGTCGGGTTGAACACCCGGTAGTAGGGCGAGGCGTCGGTGCCGGTGCCGGCCACCCACTGCCAGCCGTGGTTGTTGCTGGCCAGGTCGCCGTCGACCAGGTGCTGCATGAAGTACCGGGCGCCGGTGGTCCACTCCTGGTGCAGGTCCTTGACCAGGAAGCTGCCCACGATCATCCGCAGCCGGTTGTGCATCCAGCCCTGGGCCAGCAGCTGGCGCATGCCGGCGTCCACGATCGGGAAGCCGGTGCGGCCCTGGGCCCAGGCCTCGAAGTCCTCCTCGGCGCCCTGCCCGGTGGAGTAGGTGATGCCCTGCAGCTCGGGGTTGTAGTACTCCCGGGCGGTCTCGGGCCGGTGCCAGAGCACGTCGGCGTAGAACTCCCGCCAGCACAGCTCGGAGACGTAGGTGTCCACGCCGGGGCCGGTCAGCCCGGACCGGGCGATGTCGTGCAGCAGGGTGCGCGGGTGCACGGTGCCCAGGTGCAGGTGCGCGGACATCCGGCTGGTGGCGTCCAGGTCAGGGCGGTCGCGCTGGCCGTCGTAGTCCACCAGGCGCTCGTCCCGGAACTCCCGCCAGCGCTTGCCGGCGGCGGTCTCGCCGGGCTCGAGCACCTCGGTGCCGCCGAGGTCGGGGGCCTCGGGCAGGTCCTCGGAGTCCGCGCGGGCCCAGCCGACCGAGCGCGGGCGGGGGGCCGGGTCGGGCCAGCCGTGGTCGAGCCAGCGGCGCTTGAACGGGGTGAAGACCTTCAGCGGGTCGCCGTCGTCCTTGGTGATCGTGCCCGGGGCGATGGCGTAGGCCGACCCGGTGCGGACCAGGTCGACGTCGCCCAGGGCCTTCTCCACCGCGGCGTCGCGGCGTCGTCCGTAGGGCCCGGTGTCCCCGGCGACGTGCACCGAGGCGGCGTCGACCTCCCGGGCCAGCGCGGGGACGACGTCCTGCGGCGTGCCGTGCCGGATCACCAGCCGGCCGTCGGTGGCCTCGTGCAGGTCGGCCAGGCAGCCGGCCAGGAAGTGCTTGCGCGGGTCACCGGAGACCTCCCACAGCGCCGGGTCGACGACGAACAGCGGCAGCACGTCGCCGGCGTCGCGCGCGGCCAGCAGCGCCGGGTTGTCGGCCAGGCGGAGGTCGCGGCGGAACCAGTGGATGGCGGTCGGCACACCCGACCGTAACGGAAAGGACACGCCTGCACCCCGCCACGAGCAAGCTCGCGACGGGCCCCTGCAGGCGGCCTGGGCGGGCTAGAGGCCGAAGTGGGGGCGCTCGTCCGGGGCGACCAGGTCGACGTCCTCGGGGTGCGTCTGCAGGTAGTGCCGCACGAAGGAGCAGTAGGGGAGCACGGTGAGGTGCCGCTCGCGGGCGGCGGCCAGGACGGCGGCGACCAGCACGGTGCCGATGCCCCGCCCGGCGACCGCGGGGGAGACCTCGGTGTGCGGGAGGGTCATGACGTCGCCCTCGACGTGGTAGCTGGCCATGCCGACGACCTGGCCGTCGACCATCACCTCGAAGCGCCCGCGCATGGGGGCGTCCTCGACGTGCACCTGCTGCGTGCTGCTCATGCTGCTGGTTCCACCTCCTGCCCGGCGTCGGTGCCGGGACCTGGTGCCGGGTGACCACCCGACTCCGGACAGACACGGTAACCGTTCCGCATCGGTTCCGCCTTGCCCTCTCCGACGATCTTCCCCGTCCGGGTGTTCCCGGCCCGCAGCGACGCGCCCGCTAACCTCGGGACCGCACCCGGGCCCCCGTAGCTCAGGGGATAGAGCATCGGTTTCCTAAACCGTGTGCCGCAGGTTCGAATCCTGCCGGGGGCACACCGTCGCCGTGAGGGACTCGTCTCCTCCGGTTTGCGCAGGTCACGGCGGAGGCATCCACCACTGGTGACTCGTTGTCTGGTGACAGGTTCCTCCGGCTACATCGGGTCCCGGCTCGTGGTGCAGCTCGACCGCGCCGGCCACGAGGTGGTGGCCACCGCCCGCGACGTCGCGAAGCTGGCCGACCTGGACTGGTCCGACGACGTGGCCGAGGTGGCGCTGGACGTCTCGGACGCCGGGTCCTGCCGGCAGGCGTTCGCCGAGGCGGGGGACGTGGAGGTCGCCTACTTCCTGGTGCACTCCATCGGCGAGGGCGACTTCGCCGCCCAGGACCTGGACAGCGCCCGGCAGTTCGCGTCGGCCGCCCGGGACGCCGGGGTGTCCCGGATCGTCTACCTGGGTGGGTTCGTGCCCCAGCAGGAGGAGCTCTCCGAGCACCTGGAGAGCCGCGCCGACGTCGGCGACGCCCTCGGGGAGGCCGGGGTCGAGCTGGTGTGGCTGCGCGCGGCGGTCGTGCTCGGCGGTGGGTCGACGTCCTACGAGCTGGTCCGGCACATCGCCGACCGGGTGCCGGTCATCCCCCTGCCGACCTGGATGCAGCACCCGGTGTCCCCGATCGCGGTCACCGACGTCCTGCACTACCTGGTCGCCGCCGCCGACCGCGACCTCCTCCCGGCGGGGGCCTACGAGGTCTCCAACGGCGAGCAGCCCACGTACGCCGACTTGATCAAGGCCTACGCCGCCGAGGCGGGGCTGCGCCGGCTGTGGGTGCCCTTCCCGCCGGTGCCGCCGAAGCTGGTCGCCACGATCGCGTCGTGGCTGACGCCGCTGCCGCACGAGCTCGCCGCGGACCTGATCATGAGCCTGCCCAACAGCATGGGGTCCACCGACCACCGCATCCGCGGCATCGTGCCCGACCCCGAGGGCGGGCTGGTCAGCTCCCGGGAGGCGCTGCGCCGCGCGCACCAGGGCAGCCGGACCGCCGGGGTGGGCAACAGCGCGGACCCCACCCACCGGGTGCGCTCGGACCCCGACTGGTCCGCCTGAACCCATGACCGACTGAGTCGAACACACGTTCGACGGCGTGCCATCATGGGCGCATGGCTGCTGCTGCCGACCGGGCCGGTGAACCGGCTCGCCACTGCTGGGTGGCCGGCATGCCCGGGCAGCTCCAGGACGTCTACCCCGCCGTCCTGCTGGCCTGGCGGCAGGACGCCGAGGGCCGGTGGTGGGGGCGGGTCACCTACTCGGTGCCCCGGGACCTCGGCCCGGCCGTGATCGACACCTGGGTGCAGGCCGGCTACCTCACGGGCCTGGACCCCGAACCCGCGCCGCCGGTGGTGAAGCCGCGGCGGTTCCCGGACTGACTCAGGCGGCCGCCCGGACCACGAACCGGTGCCCGCGGGCCTGCGCCCGGCGCGCGCACTGGTCCAGCGCCAACCGGGCGCCGGGCGGCCAGGAGTCCACCCGCGCGGCGTCGAGGACGACGTCCCCGCGGTGGACGGCGAGCCGGAGCTGGCGGAGCACCCGGGCGATCTCGGGGCCGTGCGACACGTTCTCCATGCCGACGAGTCTCGGGCGCAGGCGGCCCGCGCACATCGGCCGTGGGGCCCATCCGCCCTCCACCCAGGGGTGGAGAGCGGCCGCCGCGGGAGGTCCCCGGACCCGCCCTCGCCGCAGGAGCTGACACGTGGTGGTGGTGGTGCGTGCTGGTTGCGCGGTCACCGGTGCGCGGTTCCGGGCTGCGTCGTGATCGGGGGAGTCGAACCCCCCGGGCTGCCCCTCGCCCGCCATCGGTGGGCCGGATGACCCGCCGGCCCGTCGGGTTCGTGTCCACCCTCCTGCGGCTACCGACTCCCGCGGCGGCCGTGCTCAGTCCACCAGATCGTGGGTCCAGTTCGCCTGCTGGATCCGGACGTCGAGCTCGCGCAGCTGCCGGGCGACGTCGTCGGCCCGGCTCCGCAGCTCGCGCACCGGCAGGGACGTGAGCTGGCGCAGCTCGCTGCGCAGCTGCCGGAACCCGGTGCCGGCGGCGGCGTCGGCGGCCGACGTGAGCAGCGCGTGCCGCAGCCGGAGCACGTCCCGGGTGGCCAGGGCGTCGGTCATCGTGCCGTCGGCGCCCAGGTCGACCGCGGCGTTGGTCCGGTTGATCCGGCCGATCCACGACTCCAGCTCGTCGAGGGCCCGCTCGGCCTCCACCAGCAGCTCGGCGGAGCTCTCGGTGGGCTCCTCGCCCTCCTGGTACCGGGCGTTGGCGGTGATCCGGGCCCGCAGCTGGTCGACCCGGCGGCGGGCGTCGGTGCGCAGCGACAGCGCCTCGGCGATCTTCATGCCCGCACGGTACGAGCGCCTACCCCTGCAGGCGTAGTCCGGGCGGGGCAGGTGACGCCGCGCGGGCGACGCGGCCGGCGGTCGACCGCAGCAGGATCGTGGGCATGATCGAACTGCGCGGGCTGACCAAGCGGTACGGCGACCGCCTCGCCGTCGACGACGTGACGGTGACCGTCCAGCCGGGCGTGGTCACCGGCTTCCTGGGCCCCAACGGCGCCGGCAAGTCCACCACCATGCGGATGGTCCTGGGCCTGGACCGGCCCACCGCGGGCACCGCCCTGGTCAACGGCAAGCCCTACGCCGAGCACCGCGACCCGCTGCGCCAGGTCGGCGCGCTGCTGGAGGCCCGCGCGCTGCACCCGGGCCGCACCGCCCGGGCGCACCTGCAATCCCTGGCCGCCGCGGGCGGGTTGCCCCGGGAGCGGGTGGACACCGTGCTGGAGCTGTCCGGCCTCACGGGGGTCGCCGGGAAGCGGGTCGGCGGGTTCTCCCTGGGCATGGGCCAGCGTCTGGGCGTGGCCACCGCGCTGCTCGGCGACCCGGCCACCGTCGTCCTCGACGAGCCGGTGAACGGGCTGGACCCCGACGGCGTCCTGTGGATCCGCACCCTGGCCCGCCGGCTGGCCGCGGAGGGCCGCACCGTCTTCTTCTCCTCCCACCTGATGGCCGAGATGGCGGTGACCGCCGACCATCTGGTGGTCATGGGCCGCGGCCGGCTGGTCGCCGACGTGTCCACCGCGGAGTTCCTCCGCCGGGCCGGCGGGGACGGCGTCCGGGTGCGCAGCCCGCGGGCCGCCGAGCTCGCCGGGCTGCTGGCCGGGCCGGACGTCGCCGTCGAGTCCGCCGAGGCCGGCGTCCTGCTGGTCCGGGGTGTGCCGACCGAGGTGATCGGCGACCGGGCCGCGGCCGCCGGCATCGCCCTGCACGAGCTGACCGCCGTCCAGGCCTCCCTGGAGGAGGCGTTCATGGCGCTCACCGCCGACGACCGCGAGTACCGCACCGAGGAGCAGCCGGCATGACCACCACCCTGGAGCGCCCCCCGACCACCGCCGGACTGCTGCGCGGTGAGTGGATCAAGGCCCGCTCGCTGCGCTCCACCTGGTACGTGCTGGTGGGCTCGCTGGTCGGCATGGTGCTGCTCGGCCTGCTGTTCACCTCCACCGCCGACGACGGCGGACCCGGGGGCAACGGCGGCGGGCCGCCCGGCGTGGACTTCGCCCAGCCGCTCACCCTGGCGCTGGCCGGCTACAACCTGGCCCAGCTCGCCCTCGGCGTGCTCGGCGTCCTGCTGGTCACCGGCGAGTACACCTCCGGCACGATCCGCAGCACCTTCGCCGCGGCGCCGCGGCGCTGGCCGGTCGTCGTCGCCAAGGCCGCCGTGCTCGGCGGCCTCGTGCTGGTCACCTCCGCGGTCGCCGCGCTGGTCGCCTACGCGGTCGGCTCGGCCGTCACCGACGGCATGCCCGGGCTGGGGGAGGACGGCGTCCTGCGGGTCGTCCTGGGGACGGCGCTCTACCTGACCGCGATCACCCTGCTCGGCTCCGCGCTGGGCTGGCTGCTGCGCTCCACCGCCGGCGGGGTGGCCACGCTGTTCGGCCTGGTCTTCCTGCTGCCGATCCTGGGCAACCTGCTGCCGGCCGACTGGGGCCCCGACGTCGTGCGCTGGCTGCCCGGGTCGGCCGGGGGCAGCCTGCTGCGGCTGACCACCACCGCCGACCAGTTCGCGCCGTGGACCGGGTTCGCCGTGCTGGTCGGCTACGTGGTCGTGGGGCTGGCCGCGGCCGTGTGGCGGTTGCGGACCCGCGACGCGTGACGAGGACCATGGCCGGCATGACCCCGCGGGTTCGGCTCGTCGTCCCGGTCGTCGTGCTGGCCGTGGTCTCGCTGGGTCCGCTGCTGCGGTTCGGCGAGCTGGACCCCGCGGCGGTCGTGGTCTCGGTGCTGCTGGCCGGCACCGCGCTGGCCCGGTACCGGGCACCGCTGCCGGCGCTCGGGGTCGCCGCTCTGGTCCTCGGCGTCTGGTGGGTGGGCCACGGGCTGGACGCGCAGCGGCTGCTCCCGGCGGGCGTGGTGCTGCTGTGGCTGCTGGCCTCGGTGGCCGACCGCCGTCCGGTTCGCGAGGTGGTCGCCGCGGCCGTCGTCGTGGCGGCCCTGCCGGTGACCCTGGTCGTGCTCGCGCTGCTGGGCCGACCCGGCGGGGAGGCGGTGGTCCCGCTGAGCGCGCTGACCGTGCTCGCCGTGGTCGCCGGGCGGAACCGGCGCACCCGGCGGTCGCTGCTGCAGGCGCTGGAGGAGCGCGCGCTGCGCGCCGAGCGGGAGCGGGACGCCGGCGCCCGGGCCGCGGTCGCCGAGGAGCGCACCCGGATCGCCCGGGAGGTGCACGACGTCGTGGCGCACAACATCTCGGTGATGACCGCGCTGGCCGACGGCGCCGGCTACGCCATCGACACCGCCCCCGACCAGGCCCGCCGGGCGGTGGCCCAGATCGCGGGCACCGGCCGGGAGGCGATCGCCGAGATGCACCGGCTGCTGGGCGTGCTGCGCACCGACGGCGACCCGGCCGGCCCGGACGCCCCCGCGCCCGGGCTGGCCCAGCTCGACGCCCTGGTCGAGCAGGTCCGCGCCGCCGGCCTGGCGGTCACCCTCACCGTGTCCGGCACCCCGGCGCCGCTGCCCGCCACCGCGCAGCTCGCCGTCCACCGGCTGGTGCAGGAGGCGCTGACCAACACCCTCACCCACGCCGCCGGCGCCCGCGCCGCCCGGGTCGCTCTGGGCTGGTCGGCCGAGGAGCTGGTGGTCGAGGTGACCGACGACGGGCGCGGCGGCCGGCCGCGCGACCCCGACCGGCCGCCCGGGCACGGCCTGGTCGGCATGCGGGAGCGGTTCGGCGCCTGGGGCGGCACCGTCGAGACCGGACCCACCGACGGCGGCGGCTGGCGGGTGCGGGCTGCGCTGCCGGTCGCCGCGCAGGTGCCGGCATGACCACGGTGCTGCTGGTCGACGACGAACCCCTGGTCCGGGTGGGCTTCGGCATGGTGCTGGACAGCCAGCCCGACCTCGAGGTGGTCGGCCAGGCCGGTGACGGCGCCGCCGCGGTGTCCCTGGCCCGGCAGCTGCTCCCCGACGTCGTCCTCATGGACGTGCGGATGCCGGTGCTGGACGGGGTGGCGGCGACCGCGCAGATCGTGGCCGCCGGGCTGGCCAGCCGGGTGCTGGTGCTGACCACGTTCGACCTGGACGAGCACGCCTTCGCCGCGCTGCGGGCCGGGGCCAGCGGGTTCCTGCTGAAGAACACCGAGCCGGGCGACCTGCTGGCCGCGATCCGCACCGTGGCCGCCGGGGACGCCGTCGTCTCGCCCCGGATCACCCGCCGGCTGCTGGAGACCTTCGCCGGCCAGCTCCCCGACCCCGGCGCCCGGGACACCCGGCTGGACGCCCTGACCGACCGCGAGCGCGAGGTGCTGGTGCACGTCGCCGGCGGGCACTCGAACGCCGAGATCGCCGCGGACCTGGTGCTCTCCGAGCTCACCGTGAAGACCCACGTGGGCCGCATCCTGGGCAAGCTCGGCCTGCGCGACCGGACGCAGGCCGCGGTGCTGGCCTACGAGACGCGGTTGGTGCGCCCCGATCCCGGCAGGTGACCGGCGCGCGGGTCGGTTACGTTGCGGCGGACAGCGACCCGCAGCTCGACGGCGCCGCCTGCCGCGAGCACTGCCCGAGAGGGGTCCCGTGGCCCGCAGCGTGTACGTCGCCTCCGTGGAGGGTCACTCCGGCAAGTCCGTCGTGGCCCTCGGCCTGCTCGCCCTGCTCACCCGGGAGGTCGGCCGGGTCGGGGTGTTCCGCCCGATCGCCCGGGGCGCGACCGACCCGGTGCTGGACACCCTGCTGCGGCACACCACCGCGGAGGTCGACTTCGCCGAGGCGGTCGGGGTCACCTACGACGACGTGCACGCCGACGGCGACGCCGCCCTGGCCCGCATCGTCGAGCGGTACAAGGCCGTCGAGGCCCGCTGCGACGCCGTGGTCGTGGTCGGCTCGGACTTCACCGACGTCAGCTCGCCCACCGAGCTGTCCTTCAACGCCCGGATCGCGGCCAACCTGGGCACCCCGGTCGTGCTGGTGCTGGGCGGCCGCGACCCGGCCGGTGCCGAGCAGCTCGGCCAGGCGCCGGCCCGGCCCCCGGCCGCCCTGGCCGCGGTGGCCGAGCCGGCGCTGCGGGAGCTGGCCGACGAGCACGCCGGGGTGGTCGCGGTGGTGCTCAACCGCGCGGACCCGGAGCGGCTGGCCGAGGGCGTCGCCGCGGTGCAGGCGGTGACCGACCGGCCGGTCTGGGCGATCCCGGAGGAGCCGTTCCTGATCGCGCCGACCTTCCGGGCGGTCGCCGAGGCGGTGGACGGCGAGCTGGTGGCCGGGGACCCCGAGCTGATGGACCGCGAGGCGATGGGCGTCGTCGTCGCGGCGATGTCGATGGTCAACGTGCTGCCGCGGCTCACCGAGGGCGCGGTCGTCGTCGTCCCCGGGGACCGGCCCGACGTCGTCCTGGCCGTCATGACCGCGCACGCCGCGGGCACCTACCCCTCGCCGACCGGCATCCTGCTCAACGGCGGCATCGACCTGCCCGAGCCGGTGCTGCAGCTGATCGCCGGCCTGGGCTCGTCGCTGCCGATCGTCGCGACCCAGCTCGGCACCTTCGACACCACCGCCCGGGTCATCCACACCCGCGGCCTGATCGCCTCGGACTCCCCGCGCAAGACCGACACCTCGCTGGCGCTCTTCGAGGAAGCCGTGGACACCCGGCAGCTGCTGGACAGCCTGGACGTCGGCCCGTCGGCCGTCGTCACGCCGCTGATGTTCGAGCACCTGCTCACCGAGCGCGCCCGGGCGGCCGAGCAGCACGTCGTGCTGCCCGAGGGGGACGACGACCGGGTCCTGCGCGCGGCGGCCACCGTGCTGTCCCGGCGGGTGGCCCGGCTGACCATCCTGGGCGAGGAGGCCAAGGTGCGCGGCCGGGCGTCGGAGCTGGGCCTGGACATCGCCGCCGCCGAGGTGGTCAGCCCGTTCGACGAGGAGCTGCGCGGTCGGTTCGCCCGGGAGTACGCCGGGCTCCGGGCGCACCGGGGCATGACCGAGGAGCTGGCCTGGGACGTCGTCCCGGACGTGTCCTACTTCGGCACGATGATGGTGCAGCTGGGCCTGGTCGACGGCATGGTCTCCGGGGCCGCGCACACCACGGCGCACACCATCCGGCCGGCCTTCGAGATCATCCGCACCCGGCCCGGGGTCTCGGTGGTCTCCAGCGTCTTCCTCATGGCGCTGGCCGACCGGGTGCTGGTCTACGGCGACTGCGCGGTCAACCCGCTGCCCGACGCCGCGCAGCTGGCCGACATCGCGATCTCCTCGGCGGCCACCGCCGCCCGGTTCGGCATCGAGCCGCGGGTGGCCATGCTGTCCTACTCCACCGGGGACTCCGGCTCCGGCGCGGACGTCGACAAGGTGCGGGAGGCCACCCGGCTGGTCCACGAGCGCGCCCCGGAGCTGGTCGTCGACGGCCCGATGCAGTACGACGCCGCGGCCGACCCCGCCGTCGGGGCGTCGAAGATGCCGGGCTCGCCGGTCGCCGGCCGGGCCACCGTGTTCGTCTTCCCGGACCTCAACACCGGCAACAACACCTACAAGGCGGTGCAGCGCTCGGCCGGCGCGGTCGCCATGGGCCCGGTGCTGCAGGGGCTCAACAAGCCGGTCAACGACCTGTCCCGGGGAGCCACCGTGCGCGACATCGTCAACACCATCGCCCTCACCGCGGTGCAGGCGGCCGGCTCGTGACCACCGTGCTGGTGGTCAACAGCGGGTCCTCGTCGCTGAAGTACCAGCTGCTGGACGACGCCGAGCAGGTGCTGGCCTCGGGGTTGGTCGAGCGGATCGGCGGCGAGGGCACGATCACCCACCGCGGGCCCGGCGGGGAGGTGTCGGTCGCCGCGCCGGTGCCCGACCACGCCGGGGCGCTGGCGCTGATGGCGGCCACCTTCGCCGAGCACGGGCCGGTGCTGGCGCCCGACGTCGTCGGGCACCGGGTGGTGCACGGCGGCGAGCGGTTCAGCGCCCCGGTGCTGGTGGACGCCGAGGTCGAGGCCGCCGTCGAGGAGCTGTCCGTGCTCGCGCCGCTGCACAACCCGCCCGGGCTGCTGGGCATCCGGGCCGCCCGGGCCGCGTTCCCCGGCGTGCCGCAGGTCGCGGTGTTCGACACCGCCTTCCACGCCACCATGCCGCCGGAGGCCACCACCTACGCGATCGACGCGGAGCTGGCCGCCGAGCGCGGCATCCGGCGGTACGGCTTCCACGGGACCTCGCACGAGTACGTCTCACAGGCCGCGGCCGCGTTCCTGGGCGGCGCGGGCCGGTTCGTCGTGCTGCACCTGGGCAACGGCGCCTCGGCCTGCGCGGTCTCCGACGGGCGGTCGATCGCCACCTCGATGGGGCTGACCCCGCTGGAGGGCCTGGTCATGGGCACCCGCGGCGGGGACCTGGACCCCGGCGCCGTGCTGCACCTGCTGCGCACCGGGTCGACGGTCGAGGAGGTGGACACCCTGCTCAACCGCCGCAGCGGGCTGACCGGCCTGACCGGGAGCGGCGACCTGCGGGACGTGCTGGCCGCGGCCGGCGCCGGCGACGAGCGGGCCGAGCGGGCGCTGGGCGTCTACGCGCACCGGGTCCGCGGCTACGTCGGCGCCTACCTCGCGCACCTGGGCGGGCTGGACGCGCTGGTCTTCACCGCCGGGGTGGGGGAGAACAGCCCCGAGGTGCGGGCCCGCGTCTGCGCCGGGCTCGGGCACCTGGGCATCGAGCTGGACCCCGCGCGCAACGAGGCACGCGGTCGGGGTGTCCGCCGGATCAGCCCGGACGACACCCCCGTCGCCGTCCTGGTGGTCCCGACCGACGAGGAGCTGCAGATCGCCCGGCATGCCCTGCGCACGGTGGCCGCCGCGCGGTGACCGTCAGCGGATCGGCTGCTCGACCGGCTCGACCTCCTCCGTGCGGCGGACGTTCCTCCGGCCGGCGGCCCAGAACCCGACGGCGATCGCGACGAACACCGCCAGCGGGACCAGCTCGGTGAACAGGTAGACCCACTTCTCCGAGGCCGCCCAGCCGTCGAGGCGGTAGTCCGCGCCGAACCAGCCGTCGCCCAGGCCGGGGAACAGCAGCTGCACCGTGCAGAACGCGATCCAGGCCATCGACACGACGGTGAGCAGGCCCAGCGCCGGCGCCCGGTAGGGGAGCGGGTGGTCCGGTCGGGTGCGCCGGAGCTTCCACGCGGCCGGGAAGATGCCCAGGTAGGAGATCAGCGTGGTCGAGATGGCCAGGCTGAGCGCGACGCCGAAGAACTTGGCGATGTCGCCGCCGGTGATCTCGGTGACCCCGACGAACACCACGCTGCTGATCACCCCGGACAGGACGTTCACCCGGGTCGGGGTGCCGAAGCGGGCGGAGAACCGGCCCAGCCAGCGCGGCCCGGCGCCGTCGTAGCAGGACACGGCCAGGGTGCGGTCCGAGCCCATGATCCAGGTGAGCCCGCTGGTGAAGGCCACCAGCGCGACCAGGGCGCCCAGCACCCAGCCGACCGCGGTGGAGAAGGGCGTCAGGGTGGCGGTGACCGTGCCGTCGGCCGCGGTGACCACCTCGCCGCCGAACACCGTCAGCGCCTGCCGGATCGCCTCCGGGAACCCGGCCAGCCCGCTGGCCTGCTCGGTCGGCAGCACCAGGAGGATGCCCAGCACGGGGACGGCGTACAGCAGCCCGGTGGCCACCACCGACTTGGCGATCCCGGCCGGGACGTCCTTCGCGGCGTCGCTCATCTCCTCCCCGGCGGCGCTGGGCAGCTCGAACCCGACCAGGCTGAACAGCACCAGCGGGACCAGGGCGACGAAGCCGGCGAAGGTGGGGGCGTAGTCGCCCAGGCTCGGCCCGTGGAAGCCGTGGTCGAACCCGTAGGCGATGACCAGCACGCTGAACAGGCCCAGCAGCAGGAACCGGGCCAGCGCCCCGATCGTGGCCACCCACTTGCCGACCCGGAAGGAGAGGACGGCGAACAGCACGCCGGCCCAGATGAACACCGCGGCGAAGACGTAGGTCGTCGCCGTCGAGTACTCGGCGCCGTCGTTGAAGAACACGATCAGCCCGCCGAGCGCGGTGCCGACCAGCGTGCCGCCCATCCACACCGGGTTGGTCACCCAGTAGAAGAAGTTGTTGACCGCGCCGGCGAGGTGGCCGAACGCCATCCGGACCCAGACGTAGGGGCCGCCCTCGTCGGTGTACGCGGCGCCGAGCTCGGCCAGCACCATCGCCGAGGGGACGGCGAACAGCAGCACGCAGACCACCAGCCAGGTGAAGCCCTGCCCGCCCTCGGTGGCCAGGGTGCCGAGGCCGTCGATCCCGACCAGGGTGCAGACCAGGAAGAAGAAGACGTCGGCCCGGCCGAAGTGCTTCTGCAGCTTGGACTTCTCCGCCGCCGCGTCCGCCGTGGTGGTGTCGGGTACCGGTGCCGTGCTGGTCGCCATGGGAGGTCCTCGTCTGCGCGGTCGACGTCGCACCGGCAGGGGCGGTGCAGTCGCCGAGGATCTGCTGTGCGTGTTGCGCCCGGGTCTCGCCCACCTGTGCGTCTGCTGGCAGCAGCGCTCAGGGGTCGGTCCCCGGCCTGGGGCGTCGAGCTCCGGCAGCCCGGGGCAGACTGGTCGGCATGGGTCAGGTCGTCGCCACCGCAGAGCACGTCGTCCACGCTCCCGCCGACCGGGTGCGGGTCGCCCTCGGCGACTACGCCGGCACCCGGCAGCGGATCGCCGGCCCGCAGTTCAGCGAGTACCGGGTCGAGTCCGGCGGCGAGGGCGGCGGCACCCGGGTGCACTGGAAGTTCGCCGCCACCGAGAAGCGGGTGCGCGACCAGGTCGTCTCGGTCAGCGAGCTGCCCGACGGCGGCGGCCTGGTCGAGAGCGACACGAAGTCCTCCATGGTCACCACGTGGACGCTGCACCCGGCCGGTGAGACCACCACGGTCCGCGTGCGCACCACCTGGGACGGCGCCGGCGGCATCGGCGGGTTCTTCGAGCGCACCTTCGCCCCCAAGGGCCTGGCCCGCACCTACACCGGCATGCTCGAGCGGCTGGACGCAGAACTGCGCTGAACCAGGGACCATGGGTGGGGTGACCGCAGCACCCACCGTCGTCCCCGGGCTGGACGAGCTGGCCGCCCTGGTCGGCGACGGCAACGTCGTCGTGCTGTCCGGCGCCGGGCTGTCCACCGACTCGGGCATCCCGGACTACCGCGGCGCCACCGGGTCGCTGCGCCGGCACACCCCGATGACCTGGCAGACGTTCACCCGGGACCCGCGTGGCCGGCACCGGTACTGGGCGCGCAGCTTCGTCGGCTGGCGGCAGATCGCCGGCGCACGGCCCAACGCCGGCCACCGCGCGGTCGCCGAGCTGCAGCACGCCGGGCTGGTCGGCGGGATCGTGACCCAGAACGTCGACGGCCTGCACCAGGCCGGCGGCGCCACCGACGTGCTCGAGCTGCACGGCGGGCTGGACCGCACCGTGTGCCTGCAGTGCGGCGACGTCGCGCCGCGGGCCGCCCTCGACGTGCGGCTGCGCGAGGCCAACCCCGGGTTCCGGCCCGAACCGGTCGACGGCGAGGTCAACCCCGACGGCGACGTCGAGCTGCCGGAGTCCGCGCTGGACGGGTTCGTGATGGTCGACTGCCTGGTCTGCGGCGGCGGTCCGCTCAAGCCCGACGTGGTGTTCTTCGGCGAGACCGTGCCGGCCGACCGTGTGCAGGCCGCCTTCGACCTGGTGCGGTGCGCGCGGTCGCTGGTGGTGCTCGGGTCCTCGTTGACCGTGATGAGCGGCTACCGCTTCGTGCTGCGGGCGGCCAAGGACGGCATCCCGGTCGCCATCGTCAACGCTGGGCCGACCCGGGGCGACGAGAAGGCCGACGTGCGGGTCGACGCCCCGCTCGGCCGGGTGCTCCCCGAGCTGGCCGGCCGGCTGTCCCGGTGACCCGAGAGGTCGAGCGGACCGAGGACGGTCGCTGGATCGTGGTGGACGGCCGCCGGTGGCGGGCCCAGGACCCGCAGCTGCCCGACGACGTCCGGGAGCGGCTGCTGCACCACCTCGGGGTCGGCCGCAGCGGGGTGCGGACGGCGAAGAAGGCCGGGGACGACGCCGCGGTGACCGCCGCCCGGGCGCTGGTGCAGGCCGCGAAGACCGGGCTGGGCGAGCGCGGGGCGAAGTGGTGGGAGCAGTCCGACGACGAGCGCCGCGCCCGCTGGGAGGCCGCGCTCGCCGCGCTGGACGACGCCGGCTGACCCAGACTGGACCCGGTGCAGACCTTCCTCCCCGTCGCCGACTTCGCCGGCAGCGCACGGCTGCTGGACAGCCCGCGCCTGGGCAAGCAGCGGGTGGAGACGCTGCAGATCCTGCGGGCGCTGGAGCTGCCCGACTACGGCTGGACCACCCACCCGGCGGTGGTGATGTGGCGCGGCCGCACCCCGGCGCTGGTCCGGTACGGGCTGGAGATGGTGGCCGAGTGGGTGGCCCGCGGGTTCGCCGACTCGACCGCGGCCCAGATCGAGGAGTTCGCGCCGGGGGTGGGCAGCCAGGCCGAGCTGGGTGCCGCCGGTGAGCTGCCGGGCTGGCTGGGCGAGGAGTCGGTGCACCGCTCGCACCGGTCCAAGCTGCTGGCCAAGGAGCCGGCCACCTACCGGTCGCTGTTCGCCGAGGACCCCGACGACCTGGACTACGTCTGGCCCGCGGCCGACGACCTGCCGCCGACCCCCGCGCCCGACGGCGTCCCGGTGTGGGTGGTCCGGCCCCGGGCGCACCCGGAGCTGGGCGCGGCGCTGGCCAACGGGGTGGTCGGGCTGGGCACCCAGTCGGGGGTCGACGTGGATGCCACCGGCCTGGACGCCGCCCAGCTGCGGGCACTGGCCCACGAGCTGACCGGCAAGCGGCCGGCCAAGGACCTGCGGCAGCTGTCGGCGTTCCTGGACGAGGTCCGGGCGGGTGACCGGGTCGCGCTGCCGGTGACCGGGGGCGCCGGGCTGCTGCTCGGGGAGGTCACCGGCGACTACGCCTTCGCCGGGCGCGAGCTGCTGCCGCACCGCCGGCCGGCCCGGTTCGACGTCGTCGTCCCCCGGTCGGCGGTGCGCCGGCCGGCGACGATGCAGGACCCGCGGGCGCTGTTCCGCGTCGTGCTGGACCCCGCCGCCGTGCCGCGCTGAGCGCCCGTCGTCGGTCAGCCCATGGTCTTGGCGCCGTCGATGCCCTCCCGGACGACGTCGGCGTGGCCGGCGTGCTGGGCGGTCTCGGCCACGAGGTGCACCAGCACCCGGCGCCGCGACCAGCGGGTGCCCGGCGGGAACCAGGGCATCGCCGGCAGCTCGACGTCGGTGTCCAGGTCGTCGAAGGACCGGACCAGCGCCTCGGTCGCGGCGGCCACCGTGTCGTGGTCGGCGAGGACCCCGGCGAGGGTGTCGTCGGGGCCGAGGGCGAACTGGGCCGCGAAGGCCTCGGGGGTGACCTCCTCGTGCGCGGCGGCCCCGCGCTGCAGGAAGTCGGTCCAGATCCGCTCCTGGGCCACGACGTGCCGGAGCACGCCGCCGACGGTCAGCTCGCTGGCGGAGGTGCGCTGCCGGGCCTGCTCGTCGTCCAGCCCGTCGGCGGTGCGGCGGAGGAGCCCGCGGTGCGCGGCGAGGGTCTCGAGCAGGTCCGCGCGTTCGCGGTCGAGGGTCACGGGTGCCTCCGGCAGGTCGGGTCGGGTCGGTGCCGTGATCGTGGCACCGGGGTCCGACAGGACCGGTCGGTCAGGCGCCCGGCAGCGGCACGTTCTGCAGCCGGACCTGGCCGCGGGCGACGGTCTTGCCGTCCTCGGCGCGGGTGAGGGTGACCAGCCACAGCTGCAGGGTGCGGCCCTGCTGCACGGGCTCGGCGAGGACGTCGAGCCGGCCCTCGGTGGCCGGGCGCAGGAAGTCCGTGGAGTTGTTGACCCCGACGGCGAACTGCCCGCGGTCGGCCACCGCCGCGCTGGCCCCGATGCTGGCCGCGGACTCGATGACCGCGGCGTAGACGCCGCCGTGCACGACGCCCCAGGGCGTGTGCTGGTCCGGGCCGAGCTCGACGGTGCCGGTCACCCGCGTCCCGGTCATCTCGTCGGGGGTGAACCCGGTGGCGGCCACGAAGGCGCTCATCGAGGCCAGGTCGGGGGTGGTCATCGGGTCTCCTCGGGTGCCGGCGGCGGGACCGGAGCGTCCCAGACCAGGCAGAACGGGTGCCCGACCGGGTCGGCGTACACCCGGAAGTCACCCCCGCCGCCGGGCAGCCGGCGGGCACCCAGGGCCAGGACGGCGGGCTCGGCGGTGTCCACGTCGGCCACCCGGACGTCCAGGTGCGCCTGCTGCGGGCGGGCCGGGTCGGGCCAGTCCGGCGGCTGCAGGTCCGGCGCCTGCTGGAAGGCCAGCCGGTAGCCCTGCCCGCTGACGACCACCCAGTCGTCGCCCGGCGAGCCCTGGACCTGCATGCCCAGCAGCTCGGCGTAGAAGGTCGCCAGCGCGTGCGCGTCGGGGGCGTCGATGACGTAGGAGTGCAGCTGACCGATCACGCCCGCCATCCTGGCCCAACCCCGCGGGGTGCACGATCGGACCCATGACCGCACCGCAGCTGGGCACGCTGACCTGGGCCCCCGCCGCCGACCGCCCCGACCTGCTCGCCGCCCCGGTGGCCGCCGCGCTGCCGGGCCTCGCCGGACCCGCCTGGGTGGCCGAGATCGACGACGACCTGGCCGACACCGCCGCGTTCGGGGAGGCCTACGGGGTGCCGGGCGAGGCGTCGGCGAACTGCGTCGTCGTGGCGGCCCGGCGCGGCGGGGAGACCACGCTGGCCGCCTGCCTGGTGCTCGCCACCACCCGGGCCGACGTCAACGGGCTGGTCCGCCAGCACCTGGGCGCCCGCAAGGCCTCCTTCGCGCCGCAGGACGTCGCGGTCGCCGAGAGCGGCATGGCCTACGGCGGGATCACCCCGGTCGGGCTGCCGGCGTCGTGGCCGGTGCTCGTCGACGCGGCCGTCGCGGCCGCCGAGCTGCTGGTCGTGGGCTCAGGCACGCGGGGGTCGAAGCTGGCTGTGCCGGGGTCGGTCCTGGCCGCGCTGCCGGGCGCCGTCGTGCTGGAGGGGCTGGGCCGTCCCGTCCCGGCGTGAACCGGGGGCGACGCCTACGGTCGAGGGCATGACCGACAGCCAGCCGCGACCGGTGGGGCAGGGCTCCTACCGCCCCCCGACGGCGCCGCCCCGGATGCGGCCGCGGCGCCGGGCGACCTCACCGGGGACCGGCCCGGTCGAGCCCGACGCCGTCCCGGCCGAGCCGGCGCCCGACGACAGCGACGTCGGCTGGGGCGACCGGCCGCCGGCCGACGAGGAGACGCGCTACCTCGCCGACCGGCCCCCCCACTGGGGGTCGGACTAGCTCAGAGCTGGCCGGGCAGGCTGGTGGTGCCGGGGCCCGACGGGTCCGCCCGCGGGGCCTGGCCCTGCTGGGCGACGAGCAGGTCGCGGATCTCGACGAGCAGCTCGACCTGCGTCGGGGCGGCCGGGCCGGCCTCCTCGCCGCGCTGGCGACGCTCCATGATCTTCTTCATCGGGACGACGACCACGAAGTAGACGACCGCGGCGGTCAGCACGAACGTGATGACGGCGCCGATGAACTCGCCGTAGGTGAAGGTCTCGCCGTTGACGGTGAAGCTGCCCCCGGTGCCGCCGCCGCCGCTCACCAGCGCGATCAGCGGGGTGAGGAACGAGGCCGTGAACGCGGCCACGAGTGCGGTGAACGCGGTGCCGATGACGACCGCCACCGCCAGGTCGACGATGTTGCCGCGGAGCAGGAAGTCCTTGAAACCCTTGAGCATGGTGCTCCTCAGCTGGTAGTGGGCCCCGATCCGGGAGGTCAGGGCGGGCCGAGGGTAACGGTCAGGGTGGCCGCCGTGGTGGCCGTCGCCAGGTCCGACGCGGTGGCGGCGGGGACGGCGAGCACCAGCAGCCCGCTGCCGGCTCCGGACCCGTCCGCGGATCCACCCCCGGGCACGGCCAGCACCAGGGCGCCGGCGGCGACCACCTCGGTGCCCGCGCCGTCGACCGACGCCAGCACGTCGACGCGGTCACCGGGTCGCAGCAGGTCGGCGACGGCGAGGTCGGCCAGGCGGACCGGTGCGGCGACCTGGCCCGGGGGGACCTGCGACCACAGCCCCGGACCGACCACCCGGGCATCGGTCACCGGCTCCCCGCGCCGCAGCGGGGACGCGAGCACGGCGCCGACCAGCTCGGCGGGGTCGCCGGCGGCACCGTCGGGCACCGCGTCGGGCGGCAGCTCCGCCGTCCCCAGGTCGGACTCGGCGAGCGGTGCCCCGGCGGGCAGGTCGGCCGCGGCCACGACCACCGGGCTGCCCGCCGCCCCGGCGGCCGGGACGTCGGCCGCCGGGCGCAGCGCGAGCACGAGGGCGCCGACCACCAGCACGCCGGCGGCCAGCCGGCGGAGGGCGTGCGCGGGGTGCCGCGGGCGGCGGAGGGGGAGGAGGGGCACGCCTCGATCGTGGGGGCGGCGGCAGCCGGCGTGGTGCGTCCGGGCCGACCTGTGGACGGCGCCCCCGGGTGGGGACGGCGGCCGGCAGGCCGGCGTCCCCCGTGCTACGTCAGCTGGTCGACGACCCGCCGGTCGAGGACCCGGACGACCCGGAGGGCGACGACGAGCCCGAGGACGAGGAGGAGGACGAGGTCGTGCTCGAGCTGGACGACGAGCTGTCCTTGCTGCCCCCGCCCGACGACGAGTCGCTGCCCGACGACGACCCGGACTCCTTGCCCGACGAGGACGACGAGGTGGCCGACTTCTTCGAGCCGGAGTCGCGACTGTCGGTGCGGTAGAAGCCCGAGCCCTTGAACACGACACCGACCGAGCCGTAGACCTTGCGCACCGGGGCGCCGCACTCCGGGCAGGTGGCGACCGCCGGGTCGGTGAACGACTGGACCACCTCGAAGGAGTGCTTGGTCTCGGGGTTGGTGCAGGCGTACTGGTACGTGGGCACGGTGCTGGACTCCTCGGTCGGTGCTTCTCTCGTGGTGCTCCGGGCTGGCACTCGCACCCGGCGACTGCCAATCATGCGCCACCGCAGGTGCGTCGTCCACGAGGCACCCCTTACGGTCCCGACGTGACGTCGCCGTGGCTGGACGAGGAGCAACAACGGACCTGGCGGACCTGGCTGGCCGTGTCCGAGCTGCTGCCCCGCGCCCTCGACGCCCAGCTGCAGCGCGACGCGGGCCTGACCCACGCGGCCTACATCGTGCTGGCGATGCTGTCCGAGGCGCCCGGCCGCAGCCGGCGGATGAGCGAGCTGGCCCGGATGGCCAACCAGTCGCAGAGCCGGCTGTCCCACACGGTGGCCCGCTTGGAGGAGCGCGGCTGGGCCCGCCGGGAGAAGGCGGCCGAGGACGGCCGGGGCAACGTCGCCGTCCTCACCGACGCCGGCTGGGAGGTCGTCCGGTCCGCCGCACCCGGGCACGTCGCCGCCGTCCGGGAGGGCCTGTTCGCCGCGCTGAGCCCCGAGCAGGCGGCCGCGCTGCAGGACGCGCTGGCCGCCGTCCTCGACCGGCTGGACCCCGACCACTCCGAGCGCGCGGGCCGGGGCTGAGCCCTAACGCAGGTGCCGCAGGAAGCTCTCCGGCCGGTCCAGGAACTGCCGCCAGCTCGCGGTGAGCTCCAGGTCGTCCCAGGCGGCCGGCCGCAGCCCCCACGGCCCGACCTCGAGGATCGTGGCCCCCGGCAGCGCGGCCACGAGCGGGGAGTGCGTGGCCACCACGACCTGCGCGCCGCGGTCGACCACGTCGACCAACCCGGCGACCAGGCGGAGCTGGCCGGCGAAGGAGAGCGCGGCGTCCGGCTCGTCGAGCAGGTAGGTGCCCGCCCCGCGCGCCCGGTCCTCGAAGATCGCGAGGAACGCCTCGCCGTGGCTGAGGTGGTGGTAGCTGGGCCCGGACTCCTCCAGGTACGTGTAGAGACCGTGCAGCGTCTCGTCGCGCAGCAGGTAGGCCCACCGCGGGGCGCCCGGCGCCCGCTCCACCACCAGCGGCAGCGCGTCGGGCTCGGTCCGCCGGGTCTCCAGCCGGGCCCCGGCCGAGCCGCCCTCGGGGTTGAGGCCCAGCGCGACGGCGAGCACCTCGACCAGGGTCGACTTGCCCGACGCGTTCTCGCCCACCAGGACCGTGGCCCCCGGCGCGAGCTCGAGCCCCTCGGCCCACAGCTGGGCCACCGCCGGCACGGTCATCGGCCACATGGCGTCCAGCGGCGGGGGCGCACCGGCGTCGGCGCGCACCCGTCGCACCCCGGGCCGCGCCATGCTCCTCATCCTGCCTGGGCGTGGATCAGCTGCGTCGACCAGCGTGCATCCTCAGCCACGCGCGTCGGCGGCTGAGGATGCACGGGCGTCGTCGCAGCTGATCGATGCCGGACACAGCCGTCAGCGGGCGCGGCGGCCCAGGTGGCGCCAGCGCGTGGTCCGGCTGCGCTGGCGCTCGACGTCGTCCCGGCCGAGCAGCCCGGCGAGCTCCTCGGCGAGCACCCGGCCCAGGCGGGCGCAGAACTCGTCGGGCTCGTCGGCGGCGTCCGGGCGCTCGGGGACGACGCGGTCGACGATGCCGGCCCGCCACAGGTCGGTGGCCCGCACGCCCTGCTGGGCGGCCATGACGTCGGCGTGGTCGACGTCGCGGTGCACGATCGCCGAGGCGCCCTCGGGCGGCAGCGGACCCAGCCAGCCGTTGGCGCAGGCCAGCACCCGGTCGGCCGGCACCAGCGCGAGCGCGCCGCCGCCGGTGCCCTGGCCCAGCAGCACGGCCAGCGTCGGTGCCTTGAGGGTGACCAGGTCGGACAGGCAGCGAGCGATCTCGCCGGCCAGCCCGCCCTCCTCGGCCTCCTTGGACAGCGCCGCGCCGGGGGTGTCGATGAGGGTGACCAGCGGCAGCCGCAGCTCGGCGGCCAGCCGCATGCCGCGGCGGGCCTCCCGCAGTGCGGCCGGGCCCAGCGGGGCGCTCAGCGACTGCCCGCGCCGGTCCTGGCCGAGCACCACGCACGGCGCGCCGCCGAACCGGGCCAGCGCCAGCAGCAGGCCGGGGTCGGACTCGCCGGCGCCGGTGCCGTTGAGGGCGACGACGTCGGTGGCCGCGGTGCGCAGCAGCCGCCGGACGCCGGGGCGGTCGGTGCGGCGGGAGGCGGTGACGACGTCCCAGGCGCTGCGGCCGTCCTCGGGGTCGTCGGCGTCGGTGCCGTCGCCCTCGACCGGTCCGGCGACCTGGGCGTCGCGGTGCCAGGTGGCCCGGGCGGCGAGCACCCGCAGCGCGCGGTCGGCGACATCGGCGACCTGCTCGTGCGGGACGACGGCGTCGATGACGCCGCGCTCGTGCAGGTGCTCGGCGGTCTGCACGCCCTCGGGGAACTTCTCGCCGTACAGGGACTCGTAGACCCGGGGGCCGAGGAAGCCGATGGAGGCGCCGGGCTCGGCGATGGTGACGTGGCCCAGCGAGCCCCAGGAGGCCAGCACGCCGCCGAAGGTGGGGGAGCGCAGGTAGACCAGGTAGGGCAGCCCGGCCTCCTTGTGCCGGGCGACGGCCTGGGTGATGCCGACCATCTGCAGGAAGGCGACGGTGCCTTCCTGCATGCGGGTGCCGCCGGAGACGGGGGCCGCCAGCAGCGGCAGCCCCTCGGCGGTGGCCCGCTCGACGGCGGCCATCAGCCGCTCCGCGGTCGCGACGCCGATGGAGCCGGCCAGGAAGCCGAACTCCCCGGCCACCACGGCCACCCGGCGCCCGCGCAGCCGGCCCTCGCCGCTGACGATGGCCTCGTCCTGCCGGGTCTTCTCCTGCGCCCGGGCTAGCTCGGCGGCGTACTCCGGCGACACGTCGCGCGGCCCGACCGGGGTGTCCCAGGAGATCCAGGTGCCGGGGTCCAGCACCAGGTCGCGCAGGGTGCGGGCGTCCATCCGGGTGCTCACGAGCGCAGCCAGGCCCGGATCGCGTCGCCGTCGGCGCCGAGGACCGGGGGAGCGGTGTGCGCCGTCCGGGTGGTCTCGGTCTCGCCGTCGGGCGACGGGGCGAAGAACCGCAGCGGCGGCCCGGGCAGCTGGACGGTGCCCAGCGTGGCGTGGTCGACGTCGACCAGCAGGCCCTGGGACTGCGCCTGGTCCCAGCCGTAGACCTCGTCGATCGTGCGGACCTTGCCGGCCGGCACCCCAGCCGCGGACAGCCGGGCCAGCAGCGCCTCGGCCTCGATGCCGACGAACGCGGTCTCCAGCAGCTCGATGACCCGCTCGCGGTTGCCCACCCGCTCGCCGTTGGTGGCCAGGCCGTCGGCCTCGGCGTCCAGCCCGAACTCCGCGCACAGCTTGCGCCACAGCGACTCGCTGCCGCAGGACAGCTGGACGCTGCCGCCGTCGGCGCAGCGGAACAGCCCGTACGGGGCGATCGAGGGGTGGTGGTTGCCCTGGGCGTGGCCGACCTTGCCGGCCACCGTCCACGCCGTCCCCTGGAAGGCGTGCACGCCGACGACGGCGGCCAGCAGCGACGTGCGCACGACCTGGCCGCGGCCGGTCTTCTCCCGCTCCAGCAGCGCGGCGAGCACCCCGTAGGCGCCGTACATGCCGGCCAGCAGGTCGCCGATCGGGACGCCGACCCGCTGCGGGTCCTCGGGCCCGGAGCCGGTGAGCGACATCAGCCCGGCCTCGCCCTGGGCGATCTGGTCGTAGCCGGCCCGCCCGCCCTCGGGACCGTCGTGGCCGAAGCCGCTGATGGCCAGGGTCACCAGCCGCGGGTTGAGCTCGGCGAGCACGTCGGTGCCGAAGCCCAGCCGGGCCAGCGTGCCGGGCCGGAAGTTCTCCAGCAGCACGTCGGCGCGGCGCAGCAGCTCGGTCAGCGTCGCCTTGTCCGCGTCGTCCTTGAGGTCGAGGGTGATCGACTCCTTGTTCTTGTTCGTGGACAGGAAGTAGGTGGACTCCCGGTCGGCGCCCTCGGGCTGCACGAACGGCGGACCCCACCCGCGGGTGTCGTCGCCGCTGTCGGGGTTCTCCACCTTGATCACCCGGGCACCGAGGTCGCCGAGCATCATCCCGGCGTGCGGGCCGGCCAGCGCGCGGGTCAGGTCGACGACGAGCAAGCCGTCCAGGGGTCCTGCGGTCACGGTTCCTCCGGTCATCAGAGCCACCCGGGGACGACGAAGACCAGCCAGGCCAGGAGCGGGCCGACCAGGACGACGATGCCGGAGTAGCCGAGGATCTGCTTGTAGAAGCGGTCGCGGTCGACGTCCTGGGCGTTGGCCAGGACGAGCGCGCCGTTGGTGGAGAACGGGCTGACGTCGACGATGGTCGAGGCGACCGAGAGCGCCACGACGACGCCCACCGCCCCGATCTCGCCGGCCAGCAGGAACGGCACGGCCAGCGAGATGGCCACGCCGATGATCGCCGTCGAGCTGGCGAAGGCCGAGACGACGCCGCCGATGTAGGCCAGCAGCAGGGCCACGACCAGCGGGGCGCCGATCGAGGTCACGCTCTCCCCGACGTAGTCGATGGTGCCGGCCTCCTGCAGCACGAAGACGAAGCTGAGCACGCCGGCGATCAGCAGCACGGTGGACCAGCTGATCTGCATGACCGCGCCCTTGTGCCGGGCGGCGGAGAACAGGGCCAGCACGGTGGCGATGGTGATCGAGACGAACCCGATGTCCAGGTCGAAGACCAGGGCGAGGACGACGAGGACGACCAGGCCCACCAGGGTCAGGATCTGCTCGACGGTGACCCGGCCGGTCTTCTCGGCGACGTCGACCGACGACCCGGCCGTGGACCCGGCGGAGGTGCCGTGCCCGGTGACCTCGGCGTCGGTGTCGCCGTCGGCGGGCTCGGGGACGGCCTCGTCGCCGACCCGGCGGCCCATGAGCTTGCGCCCGCCCAGGACGACGAACAGCACGATGCCGATCGCCAGGTTGAAGAACAGGCTGCCCAGGAACACCGTCAGCGGGCTGCTGGGCAGGTCGTTCTGGGCCACGATGTTGTTGACCGTGACGCCGTAGACGCTGATCGGGGAGAACCCGCCGGCCTGGGCGCCGTGGATGACCATCATGCCCATCAGCAGCGGGCTGATCCGGTACTTCGCGGCGAAGCCCAGCGCGATGGGGGCGATGATCGCGACCGCTGCCGGGCCGAGGGCGCCGATGGCGGTGAGCACGCCGGTGACGGCGAACATGATCCACGGGATCAGGGCCACCCGGCCGGCCACCAGCTTCACCGCGCCGCGGACCAGCAGGTCCACGGTGCCGTTGTTCTGCGCGATGGCGAACAGGTAGGTGACCCCGATCAGGGTCAGCACCAGCTCGCCCGGGAAGCCGGCGAGGATGTCGTCGGTGGTCATCCCGACGGCGAGGGTGCCGACCAGGAAGGCGGCCACGAACGCGAGGGCGCCCATGTTGATCGGCAGGAAGGTGGCGATCGCGAAGATCGCCACCAACGCCAGGATCGAGATGATCTCGGGTGACACGTCGGACTCCCACGTCGTCGAGGGGCGGGTCGTATGACCCCGGTCACTGGTTCAGTGGCCTAGCCTCTCGGCCAGTCGCTAGTGTGTCAACCACCACGCACGGGAGACCAGGAGGGTGCCGTGAGCGTCGGACCTGGGCCGCTGCGCCGCAACCGGCTCTACGAGCAGGTCGTGCACCAGCTGCTGACCTGGGCGTCGTCGGCCGGGCTCGGCCCGGGGGACCGGCTGCCGGCCGAGCGCGAGCTGGCCGCCTCGCTGGGGGTCAGCCGCGCGACGCTGGCCCAGGCGCTGGTCGCCCTGGAGGTCACCGGGGTGGTCGCCGTCCGGCACGGCGACGGCACCGTGCTGCTGGTGGCGCCGCGGGCGGACACCGTGCTGGCCGCGCTGCAGACCCGGCGCGAGGACCTCGGCGACGTCATCGAGGCCCGGGAGGCACTCGAGGTCCGGCTGGCCGGGCTGGCCGCCCGCCGGCGGACCGAGGCGGACCTGGCCGAGATCGACGCCGCCCTGGACGCGATGGCCGCCGACGTGGCGGCCGGCGGGCGCGGGGTGGCCGGCGACGAGCGCTTCCACGCCGCGGTCACCGCCGCCGGGCACTCCGCGCTGCTGGCCCGGTTCATGGCCGAGATCAGCGACCGCGTCCGGGAGAGCCGGATCGAGTCCCTCGCCCAGGAGGGCCGCCCGCACCGCTCCCTGGACGGCCACCGCGCGATCGCCGAGGCCATCCGCGCCGGGGACGAGGCCGCCGCCGGTGCGGCGATGGCCGCGCACATCCAGATGGTCTCCGACGTCCCGCTGCTGGGCGGCGGTCAGCCCGGCAGGTAGGTCCAGCCCGCCGACGGGGTGACCACGGCGTGCAGCCGGACGTCGTGCACATCGACGGGGACGGCGTCGCGCAGCTCCTCGTCGAACACCACGCCCACCAGGACGGCGTCGGGGTGGGCGTGCGCCAGTGCCCGGTCGTAGAACCCGGCCCCCCGGCCCAGCCGCGAGGCGTCCCGGCCCACCGCCAGCGCCGGGACGACGACCACCGCGGCCCCGCCCAGCGCGTCGGCCGGCAGCCGGGGGCCGGCCGGTTCCAGCAACCCGAACCGGCCCGGGACCAGGTCGCCGCCGACCCGGGCCCACCCCAGCACCCGGCCGGTCGGCGGGACCACCGGCAGCAGGGCCCGCGGGCCCAGGGCGGCGACCAGCTCACCGTGCCCGGGCTCCTCGGCGTTCGGCACGTACCCGGCCACCACCGCGTCGTCGGGCAGCCCGGTGCGCAGGTGCGCGGCCAGCGCCCGCGCCGCCGCCCGCCGGACGTCGGCCGGCCGGGCGGCCCGGGCCGCGAGCAGGGCTGTGCGCAGCGCCACCTTGGCGCTCACCACGTCGGGGGAGGTGCCCACCGCCGCAGGCTAGCTAGGGTCCTCCCATGCCGAGCTCGACGAACAGCCGTCCCGCCCGCAAGGCCGTCATCCCGGTCGCCGGGATGGGCACCCGCTTCCTGCCGGCCACCAAGGCCGTGCCCAAGGAGCTGCTCCCGGTCGTGGACCGGCCCGCGCTGCAGTACATCGTGGAGGAGTCCGCCCGGGCGGGCCTGGGCGAGGTGCTGATGGTCACCGGCCGCGGCAAGGCCGCCATCGAGGACTTCTTCGACCGCACCCCCGAGCTCGAGGCCGCGCTGGAGAAGAAGGGCGACCAGGCCCGCATCGACGCCGTCGCCGAGTCCACGGACGTGGCGCAGGTGCACTTCGTGCGCCAGGGCGAGGCCAAGGGCCTGGGCCACGCCGTCCTGCAGGCCGCCTCCTTCGTCGGCGACGAGCCGTTCGCCGTGCTGCTCGGCGACGACCTGATCGACGCCCGCGACCTCCTGCTCGAGCAGATGCTCGCGGTGCAGGCCGAGCACGGCGGCTGCGTCATCGCCCTGCTCGACGTGGGCGCGGACGACATCGACAAGTACGGCTGCGTCGCGATCGACGACGCGCCGCAGACGGACGCCGGGGACGGCGACCAGGTCGTCCGGATCACCGGCATGGTCGAGAAGCCCGCGAAGGAGGAGGCGCCGTCCAGCCTGGCCATCATCGGCAGGTACGTGCTCGCGCCGGAGATCTTCGACGCGATCCGGGCCACCCCGCCCGGCCGGGGCGGGGAGATCCAGCTGACCGACGCGCTGCTGAAGCTGGTCCAGGACGGCGTCCCGGTGCACGGCGTGGTCTTCTCCGGCCGCCGCTACGACACCGGCGACAAGCTCGACTACCTCAAGGCCGTCATCCGGCTGGCCGTGGAGCGCGAGGACCTGGGCCCGGCGCTGCGGCCCTGGCTGCGCGATTTCGTCGGTGACCTTGCTCCGGAGGGCGCGTCGCAGGCCTGACCGGGCACGCGGAGCGGGCACCATCGGTGGCCGGGCGCCCGATCCAGGTGCGCCGAGAGCGCAGACGGCGGTGGTGACGGTGGCGGGGATGACCGAGGACAGGACGCGGGGCTGGTTCCGGGGGACCCGGGAGACCACCCAGATCGACCTGACCACCGGGGCGCCGGTCGGCGTCCAGTCGACCCGCCAGATCGCGGGCACCGGCCCGCACCCGACGGTGCAGGTCGACCGCGACCAGCTGCCCGAGCTGTCCGGCGGCGACGAGCCCCGCACCGACAGCTGGGCGGTCGCCGAGGCACCCGTGGTGCGCAGCGTCGAGCAGCACCTGGACCTGATCCTCGCCGCCGCGCCGACCCCCGACCCGATCGAGCTCGCCGTGCTCGACGCGCAGGGGCTGCTGTGCGCCGAGCACGTGGTCAGCGACCGCGACCTGCCCTCCTTCGAGCAGGCCGCCCTCGACGGCTACGCCGCCCGCTCGGCCGACACCGTCGGCGCCACCCTGGAGGACCCGGTCGGGCTCGCGGTGGTGGGGGAGAGCCAGGCCGGCCCCGCCGAGCCCTCGGCCATCGGTCCCGGTCTGGCGCACAAGGTCGCCGCCGGGGCGATGCTGCCCAGCGGCGCCGACGTCGTCGTCCCGACGGTGTGGACGGACTCCGGTGCCGCGCACGTCGGCGTGCACGCCGAGCTCGAGCCGGGCACCTACGTGCGGCACGCCGGGGAGGACGTCGCCGTGGGCGACACCGCCGTGGCGCTGAACACCCCGATCGGCCCGGCGCAGATCAGCCTGCTGGCCGCCGTGGGCCGCGAGCGCGTGCTCGTGCACCCCCGGCCGCGGATCGCGGTGCTGTCGGCCGGCAGCGAGCTGGTCGACGTCGGCCGCATGCCCGGCCCCGGCCAGGTCGTCGACGTCAACAGCTACGCCCTGGCCGCCGCGGCGCGCGACGCCGGGGCCGAGGCCTACCGGTCGGGCATCGTGCCGCGGGACCGGCGCCGGCTGGTCGAGCTGCTGGAGAGCCAGCTGCTGCGCAGCGACATCGTGCTGATCGCCGGCACGTTCGCCGGCAACGGCTTCGACCTGGTGCAGGAGGCCCTGGCCCAGCTGGGCGAGGTCACCTTCGCCCAGGTCGCGATGCACCCCGGTCCGATCCAGGCGTTCGGGCGGCTGGGCCGCGACGGCGTCCCGGTCATCTGCATCCCGGGCGAGCCGGCGGCCGCGCTGGTCGCCTTCGAGGTCTTCGTCCGACCGGCGATCCGGCTGATGCTGGGCAAGCGCCAGCTGTTCCGGCGCACGGTGCAGGCCGTGTCGGCCCAGCAGCTGCTCTCGCCGCTGGGCTACCGGCAGTACCTGCACGGCCAGGTCATGCGGCACCCCGACGGCGGCTACGTCGTGGAGCCCGTGGGCGGCGGGGAGAGCGGGCACGACGCCGCGCTGGCCCGCACCGCGCGCGCCAACTGCCTGGTCGTCATCGACGAGGACGTCACCGAGGTCTCGCCCGGCGGACTGGTGACGGTCATGCCGATGCTCCTCGGCGGCTGACCTGACGTCCTTCTGGACCGACGCCGCCCTGCACCCGGGCTGGCCAGCCGAGCTCGTGGACGGCGACGTCCGGCTGCACCCGCTGCGCCGCTCCGACGCCGCGGCGTGGTCGCAGCTGCGGCTGGCCAACCGGGACTGGCTGGCGCCCTGGGAGCCGTCGGCACCCGGTGCGTGGGAGGCGCGGCACAGCCCGGCGGTCTACCGGGCCATGCGCCGGGCCGCCCGCCGGCGCGCCCAGCTGGGGATGGCGCTGCCCTTCGCCGTCCGGCACCGCGACCGGCTGGTCGGCCAGGTCACCCTCGACAACGTGGTGCGCGGCGCGCTGCGCTCGGCGCACGTCGGCTACTGGCTGGACGAGGCCGCCGCCGGGCGTGGGATCGCGTCCACCGCGGTGGCCCTGGTGTGCGACCACGCGTTCGGACCGGCAGGCCTGCACAGAATCCAGGCCGACATACGTCCCGAGAACGGTCGAAGCCGCCGATTGGTAGAGCGACTGGGTTTCCGCGAGGAAGGGACGTTCCGCTCGTACCTCGACATCGACGGCGACTGGCGCGACCACCTGGGCTACGCGCTGCTCGCCGGTGACCACCCTGCCGGGGTGGTCGCGCACCTCCGTCGGTCGCCGTGACCGACACGCCGATCCGTGCGACACGCCGGACCGGCGCGACACGACACGGGCACCTCCCGGTGCGCCTCCCTCGTCCGGGGGAGCGCGCGCCCTAACGTGCTCCTCGAGTGACCCGTGTGACTCGTGTGACGCCAGGGATCGGCGTCGCACACGCGGGATGCCAGGGACGGGGTGGTTTGCGATGGGATCGGGTGTGCTGCTGGCCGCTCTGGTCGTGCTGTGGTTCGTGGTGCTGGTGCCGATGGTGGTCACCCGCGGCGACGCAGCACCGGCCCGGGTCGGTGCTGTCGACTCGGGGCGCACGTTGCGCCGCCGTCGGGTGGTGGACCCGGTGGTCCACGCCGACACCGAGCGGGTCGCCGTCGACCGCGAACAGCTCTACCGCACCGGCGAGCTGCAGGTGGACGTGCACGCGCTGCGCCGCCGCACGCTGGCCGGCCTCGCCGCCCTCGCCGTCCTGGCGCTGGTCGGTGCGCTGACCTACCGCACGTGGCTGTGGGCCCCGCAGGTGCTGCTGGACCTCGCCGTCGTCGGGTACCTCATGGTCACCCGGGCCGCTGCGCAGCGGGAGCGCCGGGCCGCAGCCCGCCGCCAGGCCCGCGTCGCGTCCCGGCCGGCCCGCCCGGCCGCCCGCCCTGCACCCCGTCCGGCGGCGGCCGCCGCCCCGTCGCTGCCGGTGCACAGCCTGCCGCTCGCCCCGGTCCACCCGCTCCGGCCCGGCCGCACCGTCACCCCCTCGCACGCCGCCCCGGCGGCCGCCGGGTGGCAGCACAGCGCGGTGGTCGGCCTGGACGACGACGACATCGGGTTCGCCGAGATCGACGTCTACGCGCCGCGCACCGCCACCGGCTGACCCCGCGCAGCACCCGGGCACCCGCGCGGTAAGGTGTCCGGAGCAAGGGGCTGTGGCGCAGTTGGTAGCGCGTCTCGTTCGCAATGAGAAGGCCAGGGGTTCGAATCCCCTCAGCTCCACCGGTCGCCGAGCCCGGGTCCCGTCAGGGGGCCCGGGCTCCGTGCGTCAGGGGGTCAGCGGGCCGCCCGGAAGTCCGCCGGACGCTTGGCCACGAAGGCGGTGATGCCCTCGACCGACTCGGGGTCGGCGGCGGACTCCACGATCAACCGGGCCTCCTCGTCCAGCTGGGTGTCCAGGGTGGTGGTGGCCGCGCGGCGGACCAGGCCCCGGGTGCGGACCATCGCCCGGACCGGTCCGGCCGCGACCTGGGCGGCCAGCGCGGTCGCCGCGGCGGTCAGCTCCTCGTCGTCGACCAGCCGGCCGACCAGGCCGAACAGGTGGGCGTCGGCGGCGGACAGCGTGCCGTTGGTCAGCATGAGCTCCAGCGCCCGCGGGGCGCCCAGCGTGCGGGCCAGCGCCCAGGAGCTGCCGCCGTCGGGGGACAGGCCGATGGCGCCGTAGGCCGGGCGGAACTTCGTCGACCGGGCGGCGACCACGAGGTCGCAGGCGCCGACCAGGCCCACCCCGGCGCCGGCCACCGCGCCCTGCACGCCGGCGACCACGGGGACCGGGCAGGTGATGACCGCCCGGATCGCGTCGTGCCAGCGCTCGGCCAGCGCGCCGATGAACCCGGGCGCGTCCTGCGCCGCTGCCATGCCCTGCACGTCGCCGCCCACGCAGAACCGCGGGCCGGCGCCCAGCAGCAGCACGGTCCGGGTCTCGGCGGGGCGGTCGGCCAGGGCCTGCACCAGGGCGTCGGCCAGCGCCAGGTCGATGGCGTTGCCGGCCTCGGGGCGGTCCAGGGTGATCCGCCAGACGTCGCCGTCCACCGCCGTGCTGACCCGTCGCGTCGTCGCGCTGCTCGTCATGGACCGACCGTAGGGCCGCGGGCACGCCGACGCCCCCGGTCCGCGGGGGACCGGGGGCGTCGGGGGAGGGCTGCTCAGCGGGGGCGGTGCGCCAGCTCGGGCTCGACCTCGCCGTCGATGGCCGCGGGTGCGCCGCCGAACTCGTCGGCCACCTCGCCGGCGACGTCCTCGGGGCTGCCGTGCTCGGCGGCCTCGTGGCCGTCCTCGTCCATCCCGGCGTCGGCGGCGGCGAGGATCCGGTGCCCGGTGGCGAGGACCGCGACGCCGGCCAGGACCGCGACCGCGCCGACGTAGAACGGCACGTGGACGTCGAAGGCCTCGACCAGCTTGCCCGCGGCGAACGGCGCCAGGCCGCCGCCGAGGAACCGGACGAACCCGTAGGCGGCCGAGGCGACCGGCCGCTCGACCGGGCTGACCTGCATGACCGCCTGAGTGGTCAGGGTGTTGTTGATGCCGATGAACGCCCCGGCGACGACGACGCAGGTGATCAGCGCCCACTTCGTGTCGGTGAAGACCGCGATGAGCAGCAGGTCCACGGCGAACAGGCCCAGCGCGCCGTAGAGGCTGCGGGCGGTGCCGAACCGGGCCTGCAGCCGCGGGGCGCCGACGACGGAGAAGAACGCGACCAGCAGACCCCAGCCGAAGAAGACGAAACCGAGCTTGATCGCCGACAGCTCCATCGGGAACGGCGCGTAGCCCAGCATGGTGAAGAAGCCCCAGTTGTAGAGCAGGGCCGTGATCGCCATCGTCAGCAGCCCGCGGTGCCGCAGCGCCTTGAGCGGGGCCGACAGCGGGGTCTTGTGCGTGGGCTTGGGGGTGGCGTCCAGCAGGACGACGGTGGCGACGAGCGCGACCGCCATCAGCGCGGCCACGCCGAAGAACGGCCCGCGCCAGCTGATGCTGCCCAGCAGGCCGCCGACCAGCGGGCCGGCCGCGATGCCCAGGCCCAGGGCTGCCTCGTAGAGCACGATCGCGCCGGCGAACCCGCCGGACGCGCTGGCCACGATGACGGCCAGCGAGGTGGCGATGAACAGGGCGTTGCCCAGGCCCCAGCCGGCGCGGAACCCGACGATGCCGCCGATGGAGTCGCTGGACCCGGCGAGGGCGGCGAACACCACGATGACCGCCAGGCCCGTGATCAGCGTCTGCTTGGCCCCGATCCGGCTGGACACCCAGTTCGTGCCGAGCATGGCGACCGCGGTGACCACCAGGTAGCTGGTGAACAGCAGGGTCACCTGGCTCTCGCTGGCGCCGAGCTGGGTCTTCAGCGAGGGCAGGATGGGGTCGACGAGGCCGATGCCCATGAAGCTGACGACGCAGGCGAACGCCACGGCGTAGACCGCCTTGGGCTGGCCGAGCATGCTGGACTTCTGGCTGGTGGAGCCGTGTGTGCTCACCAGGTCACCTCCGTGGTGGGTGGTGCGGGGTAGGGGTCAGTGGTGCAGGGCGCCGGCGAGCCGGGCCAGGGCGGGCAGCGCTGCGGAGATCGCCGCGACGTCGTCGTCGCCGAGGTCGGACAGCGGCCCGGCCAGGCGGGTTGCGCGCTCGGTGCGCCGGCGGGCCAGCAGATCCGCACCGGCGTCGGTCAGGCTGAGGACGACGGCCCGGCCGTCGGTCGGGTCGGCCGCCCGGTCGACCAGCCCCTGGCCGGCCAGCCGCGCGATGAGCGCGGTCATCGATGGCTGGCTGACCCCCTCGGCGACCGCCAGCTCGGTGAGCCGCGCGGGGCCGGAGCGCTGCAGCGTCGCCAGGGTGGCGGCCGCGGTGAGGCTGAGGTCGGTCCGGGTGCTGGTCAGCTGGCGCAGCCCGACGACCACGTCGTCCAGCTGCGCCGCGAGAGCGGTCCGGTCGTCGTCCACACGTTCAGTTGTACTACTCAACTATCTAACGGACAACCCGATGGAACGGCTACGTCTCAGGGACCCGCGGCGTGCGGAGCGCGTCGTGGGGGGAGACGTGGTTCCTTCTAGAACCAGGAGGGGAACCACATGCGCTGCACCCAGTCGGCGTAGGACAGCGGCTGCCCGGTGAGCACCGGGTAGAAGAAGACGAAGGTCAGCGCCACGACGGCCAGGTACAGGCTGACCGCGCCCAGGCCCAGCTGCCGGCGGAACGGGGTGGCCCGGTCGGGGCCGGTCTGCCGCCCGAGCACGTCCTGCAGGGCCAGCGTCACGGCCAGCACGAAGAACGGCAGCACCGGCGCCATGTAGAAGATGAACATGGTCCGCTCGAGGTTGACGAACCAGGTCAGCCAGCCGGCGGCGATGCCCACCGCGACGGTGATCGCAGCCGGGTCGCGGCGGGCGACGATCCGCCACAGCAGCCACAGCATGGCCGGGGCGAACACCAGCCAGAGGGTGGGCGTGCCGACCATCAGGATGTAGCGGATGACCTGGTCGCCGGCGGAGTCGGTGAGGCCCTGCGGGTTCCACAGCAGGATGGGCCGGCCGTCGACCAGCCACGACCACGGTCCCGACTCCCACGGGTGCGGCGTGGACAGCCCGTTGTGGAAGCTGAGCCACTCGCCGTGCATGTGCCACAGCGACCGCAGCGGGTCCGGGATCCAGGGCCAGGCGGTGTCCGGGTGCTGCTCGGCCCAGTGCCGGCCCTGGGAGTTCTCGCCGCGGAACCAGCCGGTGAAGGTGGCCAGGTAGGCCAGCACCGGCAGCACGCCCAGCGCCCAGGCGGCGCCGGGCAGCCCGCGGCGCAGCGCGGTGCGGGTCGGGCTGGGCACGCCGAGCTCGCGCCAGGCGGCCCGGTCCCAGAAGAGGCTGAGGACGGCGAAGAACGCCAGGAAGTAGACGCCGGACCACTTGACCCCCGCCGCGCAGCCGAACAGCACGCCGGCCGCGATCCGCCAGCCCCGCGGGCCCAGCGCGAACCCGGTCGCGGCCCCGACGTGCGCCCGGACCCGGGCCCGCACCCGGTCGCGGTCGACGACCAGGCAGGCCACCGCGGAGACCACGAACGCCTGCAGGAAGACGTCGAGCAGCCCGATCCGGCCGACGGTGAACGCGAAGCCGTCCAGCGCCATCAGCAGCCCGGCGACCACCCCGAGCAGGGTGGAGCCGGTCAGGCGGCGGGCCAGCCGGGTCAGCACGACGACCGCGACGGTGCCGGCCACCAGGCTGGGGAACCGCCAGCCGGTGCTGTCGTACCCGAACACCTTGATGCCCAGGGAGATCAGCAGCTTGCCCAGCGGCGGGTGGACGATGAACGTGTAGCCGCGGTTGTACTCGTAGCCCCACTCGAGGACCTCGTTGGCCTCGGGCGGGTAGTAGGCCTCGTCGAAGAGCAGGTCGCCGGGGTAGGACAGGTCCCACAGCCGGCTGACGAAGGTGGCCACGCCGAGCACGGCGGTCAGCACCCAGGACAGCACCCGGTCGGTGGGCAGCGGCGGGGTCAGCTGCCGGGCCGGTCGGCGCGGGCGGCGGCGGACCGGCGGCGCGGTCTCGTCGTCCACCCGATCGGGGGCCAGCACCGCCATGGCCTGAAGGGTAGGCGGCGGTCCTGCGGGGGCCGGCGTGACAGGCTCGTGCGGTGGCGGGACGACTGGTGCTGGGTGGTGCGCCGCTGGGTCAGCCCGGCGACGTCGGTCCGCGGCTGCGCGCGGTGATGGCCGAGGCCGATGTGCTGGCCTGCGAGGACACCCGCCGGCTGCACCGGCTGGCGCAGGACCTCGAGGTCACGTTCACCGGCCGCGTCGTCACCTTCCACGAGACCGTCGAGGCCTCCCGCCTGCCGGGCCTGGTCGCCGCCATGCAGGCCGGGCAGACCGTCCTGCTGCTCACCGACGCCGGCATGCCCTCGGTGTCGGACCCCGGCTACACGCTGGTGCGCGCCGCCGTCGAGGCCGGCGTGCTGGTGACGTCGGTGCCGGGGCCCTCGGCGGTCACCACCGCCCTGGCCGTGTCCGGGCTGCCCTGCGACCGGTTCACCTTCGAGGGCTTCCTGCCCCGCCGCGGCCGCCGGACGTCGTTCACCGCGCTGGCCGCCGAGCCGCGGACGATGGTGTTCTTCGAGTCCCCGCACCGCCTCGCCGACGCGCTCGTCGACGCGGCCGCGGTGCTGGGGGACGACCGGCCGGCCGTCGTCTGCCGCGAGCTGACCAAGACCCACGAGGAGGTCGTCCGCGGCACCCTCGGTTCGCTGGCCGTCTGGGCCGCCGAGGGCGTGCGCGGCGAGATCACCCTGGTCGTCGCCGGGGCGCCGGCCGGGCCCGCCGACCTGACCGCCGACGAGCTGGCCGCCGAGGTGGCCCGCGAGGAGGCGGCGGGGGAGACCCGCAAGGACGCCATCCGCGCCGTGGTGTCGCGCACGGGCCTGCCCAAGCGCGTCGTCTACGACGCCGTCGTCGCGGCGAAGACCCCCTGACCCACCCGCCCCCGCGGCCCGTAGTGCAACCCCGCCGCAGTCGACTCGGCTCTCCCGGCATGGGAGCCCATGCACCCACCTCGGGGCGCCGGGACTAGGTGCATGGGCTCCCATGCCGGGGTGGGTCAGGCCGACGCGCGCAGCTGCTGGACGCGGATGCGGTAGACGGCCAGGACCCTCGCCCGCACGCCGTCCGGGTCGCGGAGGACCTCTGCGTAGGTGAAGCGGAGCACCAGCCAGCCCATCGAGGCGAACATCGCATCGCGGGCGAGGTCGTCGGCCCGCTGCTGCGGCGAGGAGTGGAAGGCCGCGCCGTCCAGCTCGACGGCCAGCATCGCTTCCTTCCACGCCCGGTCGTGGTGGCGGGTGATGCCGTCCGGGCAGAGCACCGCTACCTGGCCCCGGCTGCGCGGAAGGGACCGGTGGGAGAAGACCCCGACCACGGCCAGGGCCTCCAGCTCGCTGGTCACACCGTCGGCGAGCAGGGCCGCGGTCCGGGCGAGGTCGCGGTGACCGCCGATGTTCGGCCGGCGTTGCGCTGCCGCAGCCAGCAGCGCGGGGTCCAACCGCGTGCGCCGGACCGCGTCGAGCACCGTCGGCCGGCGGTCGGCACGCGGGAGGTCCGGCCAGGCGTCGACCAGGCTGTCGGCGAGCGCGGTGACCCGGAGGCCCCGTACGACCTCGACGGCGTCCTGGTCGTCGTCCAGGCCCTGGCGCCGGTGCACGTGCAGGTCCCGGGCGCCGGACAGGCGCCTGCGGTGGTCCACCACCACGTGCACCGGGCCGGCCGGCTCGACCAGTCCGCGCAGGGCGAGTGCGCTGCGGTGGCTCAGGGCTGCGTGCGGACCCACGGAGAGGAGGGCTGCCAGCAGTCGGCGGTCGCCCGTGGCCGGGTTCCCCTTCGCCGTGTAGACGTGCGGGAACACCCGGCGCAGGACACCTCGCTCCACGAACCCGTCGAGCACCGTGCGCGGGACCACGCGGAGCAGCTCCTGGCGCGTCGCGAGCCCGCGCTGGGTCGACAGCAGGTCACCCACCAGCTCGATCCACGGCCGCTGCACGGCGTGGAGGTTGCAGCAGTTCGTCCGCGCCGGGAATCGGCCCCCGCCGTCCTGTGGACAGCGAGCGAACCCGTCGACCCACGACTTGGCCAGGCATGGGAGCCCATGCACCCACCTCTGAGTCCCGTGGATGGGTGCATGGGCTCCTATGCCGGGTTCAGGGGGTGGCGAGCGGCGAACGCCGTCGGTTGTGGACGGCGGCGGCGGAGGAGGGAGTCGCCGGGCTAGAGCCAGCCGCTGCGCTTGAAGGCGCGCCAGAGGGCGCCGCAGGCGGCGGCCATCAGCAGCAGCACCAGGGGGTAGCCCAGGTGCCACTTCAGCTCGGGCATGTACTCGAAGTTCATGCCGTAGATGCCGGCGATCGCGGTGGGGACGGCGATGATGCCGGCCCACGCGGAGATCTTGCGCATGTCCTCGTTGTCCGACAGCGAGGTCCGGGCCAGCGACGCCTGCAGGATGGAGGACAGCAGCTCGTCCAGGGAGGCGATCTGGTCGCGCACCCGGATGGTGTGGTCCTGCACGTCGCGGAAGTAGGACCGCATCTCCTCGGGGACGACCTGCACCTGCCGCTCGGCCAGCGCGTGCAGCGGGACGTCGAGGGGGGTCACCGCCCGGCGCAGCTGCATGAGCTCGCGCTTGAGCTGGTAGAGCCGGGGGATGTCGTCGGTGCGCTGCGGGGAGAAGACCGAGGCCTCCAGCTCGTCGACGTCCTCCTCGACGTCGGCGGCGACCTCCACGTAGTGGTCGACGACCAGGTCGGCCACGGCGTAGAGCACCGCGGACGGACCGTGGCAGAGCAGGTCGGGTTGCTCCTCCAGGCGGTGCCGCAGCTCGGCCAGCCCGCCGTGCTGCCCGTGCCGCACGGTGATCACGTAGTGCTCGCCGAGGAAGATCATCACCTCGCCGGTGTCGACGACCTCGCTGGTGGAGGTCAGCTCCTCGTGCTCGACGTAGGAGGCGGTCTTCAGCACCACGAACAGGGCGTCGTCGTACCGGTCGAGCTTGGGCCGCTGGTGGGCGTAGACGGCGTCCTCGACGGCGAGCGGGTGCAGCCCGTACTCCTGGGCGATCGACTCGAACTCCGCCTCGGAGGGCTCGTAGAGGCCCAGCCAGACGAAGCCGCCGCGCTCCCGGGCCACGCGCAGGGCGTCAGCGGGGCCGACGTCGGGCACGCGGTGGCCCTCGACGTACACCCCGCAGCCGACGACCGGGTCCCCCTCGGGCCGCTGCGGGGCGGGGTGTAGGGGCACCCCGGCGGGCCGCGGGACGTGCCGCGGCCGGGGCCTCGGGGCCGCGGCGTCGGTGCGGGCGTCGGTGCTGCTCATGTCTCTCCTCCGCTGCGCGGTCGACGGCGAGCGTAGGCGTGCGGGCCGACGTGACGCGTGGCACGCTCCGCACACCACACGTGATCAACAAGCAACGCAGGGGGAACGCACATGGCCGTCGCCAACGGCAGGCGCGTCAAGAGCGTCGAGGACTCGATCAGCGACACCGAGGAGCCGGAGCACCAGCTCAAGAAGAACCTGTCCGGCCTGGACCTCACCGTCTTCGGCGTCGGCGTCATCATCGGGACCGGCATCTTCGTGCTGACCGGCGAGGTCGCGCAGACCACCGCCGGCCCCGCCGTCGCCATCTCCTTCGTCATCGCCGGCATCGTCTGCGGGCTCGCCGCGCTCTGCTACGCCGAGTTCGCCTCGACGGTGCCGGTCGCCGGGTCGGCCTACACGTTCTCCTACGCCACCTTCGGCGAGCTGGTCGCCTGGATCATCGGCTGGGACCTGGTGCTCGAGCTCGCGCTGGGCGCCGCGACGGTCAGCGTCGGGTGGTCGGGCTACCTCAACCAGCTGCTGAGCGACATCGGCATCGGGCTGCCCGAGACGATCGCCGGCGAGACGGCCCGCTTCAACATCCCGGCCATGTTCATCGCGCTGCTGATGACCGGGGTGCTGATCCTCGGGGTGAAGCTCTCCTCGCGGATCACCTCGATCATCGTGGCCATCAAGGTCGTGATCGTGCTGCTGGTCATCGTGGTCGGCGTCTTCTACGTCAAGGCCGCCAACTTCTCGCCGTTCATCCCGCCGACCGAGCCGGCCGAGGGCGGCGGGTCGGGCCTGACCCAGCCGTTCATCCAGCTGCTCACCGGCTTCGCCCCGGCGAGCTTCGGCGTCGAGGGCGTCATCGCCGGTGCCGCGGTCGTGTTCTTCGCCTTCATCGGCTTCGACATCGTGGCCACCGCGGCGGAGGAGACCAAGGACCCGGCCAAGGACCTGCCGCGCGGCATCTTCGGCTCCCTGGCCGTCTGCACGATCCTCTACGTCCTGGTCAGCCTGGTCGTCGTGGGCATGCAGAACTACACCGAGCTCAACGCCTCGGCCCCGCTGGCCGGTGCGTTCTCCAGCGTCGGGCTGCCGTTCTTCTCCGGGGTCATCTCGGTCGGCGCCCTGGCCGGCCTGACCAGCGTGGTGATGATCCTGCTGCTGGGCCAGTCCCGGGTGCTGTTCGCCATGAGCCGGGACCACCTGCTGCCCGCCGGGCTGGCCAAGGTGCACCCCACCTACGGCACGCCGTACCGGATCACCCTGATCACCGGTGTGGTCGTGGCGGTCATGGCCGGGCTGATCCCGCTGGGCACCCTGGCCGAGCTGGTCAACATCGGCACCCTGTTCGCGTTCGTGCTGGTCAGCGTCGGGGTCATCGTGCTCCGCAGGACCCGTCCCGACCTGCCGCGGGCCTTCCGGGTGCCGCTCATGCCGGTGCTGCCGATCGTGGCCGCGCTGGCCAGCCTCTACCTGATGCTGAACCTGCCCACCGACACCTGGATCCGGTTCGCGGTCTGGATGCTGATCGGCGTGGGCGTCTACTACGCCTACGGACGGCGGCACAGCCGGCTGGCCAAGGGCGGCGACCACGACCACAGCGTGGAGACCGGCGACGGCACCACCGGGCAGGGCCACCAGCGGTAGCTCTGCGCGACGACGACGGCGGGGCCGTCTCACCCACCCGGGTGAGGCGGCCCCGTCCGCGTCTCCGGACCCGTGCGCGGGGGGACGACCTCATCGGTGACCAACCGTCACCGGCCAGGGAGTCACGTTGTCCAGCACCGCCGTCGCGCTGCCCCGTCTGCCGCGCACCCGGGCCACCGGACGACCGCGCGCACCGCTGGCCGTGCTGGCCGTCGGGGCGCTGGCCGTGGTGCAGGCCGTCGGCCTGCTGGCGCTGGGTCTCACCTCGCTGGACGCCGTGTGGGGCGACGGCCTGCGCCCGCCCGGCGCCCTGGTCGCCGGCACGCTCATCGGGCTGGCCGCCTGGGTCGTGCTCGTCGCCGCGGGCGGGGCCACCCTCGTCGACGGCGCCGGGAACCGCCTGCTCGTCGCGGTGGCGGTCGGGGAGCTGGTGCTGCTCGGCGTCCTCGCCCTGGGCGGCGTCGCCGACGGGGTCCGCCAGGTCGCCCTGGCCGGGCAGACCGTGTCGCTGTCGGCCCTGGCGGTGACGGCCGCCGTCGTCCCGTTGACCAAGCTCCTGCTGGGCACGTCGCCGGCGGCCGGGTCGTGGACGGCGACCACCCGCCGTCCGGCGCGGGCCCCGCGCCCGCCGGCGGCCCACCGCAGGGTGCGCGCGGTGACCCTGGCCGTCATCGGGCTGGCCCTGGTGACGGTGTCGCTGACCGGTCAGCCGGCACCGGTCGGGACCGCGGCCACGAGCTCGGTCGACAGCGCTCACTAGTCTCGTGGCGTGAGTGATCGCCACATCCTGACCGCGGTCGCCTGGCCCTACGCCAACGGCCCCCGGCACATCGGCCACGTCTCGGGCTTCGGTGTGCCCTCCGACGTGTTCAGCCGGTACCAGCGGATGGCCGGCAACAAGGTGCTCATGGTCAGCGGCACCGACGAGCACGGCACCCCGATCACCGTGGCCGCCGACGCCGAGGGCGTCGGCCCGCAGGAGATCGCCGACCGGAACAACCGGATCATCGTCGGGGACCTGACCGGCCTGGGGCTCAGCTACGACCTGTTCACCCGGACGACGACGGCCAACCACGCCGCGGTCAGCCAGGAGATCTTCCTCGGGCTGCTGAAGAACGGGTACGTCTTCCCGCAGACCACGCTCGGTGCCATCAGCCCGTCGACCGGCCGCACGCTGCCCGACCGCTACATCGAGGGCACCTGCCCGATCTGCGGCTACGACGGCGCCCGCGGCGACCAGTGCGACAACTGCGGCAACCAGCTCGACCCGGTCGACCTGATCAACCCGGTGTCCAAGATCAACGGCGAGACGCCGAAGTTCGTGGAGAGCGAGCACTGGTTCCTGGACCTGCCGGCCTTCGCCAAGGCGCTGGGGGACTGGCTGGGCACCCGGAAGAGCTGGCGGCCCAACGTCCTGAACTTCAGCATCAACCTGCTGGCCGACCTCAAGCCGCGCAGCTACACCCGCGACATCGACTGGGGCATCCGCATCCCGCTGCCGGACTGGCGCGAGCGCGACGACAAGCGCATCTACGTCTGGTTCGACGCGGTCGTGGGCTACCTGTCGGCGTCGATCGAGTGGGCGCGGCGCACCGGGGACGCCGAGGCGTGGCGGCAGTGGTGGCAGTCCCCGGACGCCGACGCCTACTACTTCATGGGCAAGGACAACATCGTCTTCCACGCCGAGATCTGGCCCGCGCAGCTGCTGGGCTACAACGGCGGGGGCGACAAGGGCGGGACGCCGGGGTCCTACGGGGCGCTGAACCTGCCCACCGAGGTGGTCTCCAGCGAGTTCCTGACGATGGAGGGCAAGAAGTTCTCCTCCTCGCGCCGGGTGGTCATCTACGTCCGGGACTTCCTCGAGCGCTACGACGCCGACGCCCTGCGGTACTTCATCGCCGTCGCCGGCCCGGAGAACCAGGACACCGACTTCACCTGGGCCGAGTTCCGCCGCCGGAACAACGACGAGCTGGTCGCCGGCTGGGGCAACCTGGTCAACCGGTCGATCTCGATGGCCGCCAAGAACGTGGGTGCCGTCCCGCAGCCCGGTGACCTGACCGACGCCGACCGCGACCTGCTGTCCACCACCTCCGGCGCGTTCGGCACCGTGGGCGACCTGCTGGGCCGCAACCGGCAGAAGGCCGCGATCAACGAGGCCATGCGGGTGGTCGGCGAGGCCAACAAGTACCTGTCCGACCAGGCGCCGTGGAAGCTCAAGGAGGACCCGGCCCGCCGGGACTCCGTGCTGTTCACCGCGCTGCAGGCGATCAAGGACTGCAACGGCCTGCTCTCGCCGTTCCTGCCGCACGCCGCGCAGCAGGTGCACGAGCTGCTGGGCGGGGAGGGCACCTGGTCGGTGCAGCCGCGGATCGAGGAGGTCACCGACCTCGACGACGGCCGCGGGTACCCGATCATCACCGGGGACTACGAGACCGGCCAGGCGGTCTGGGCCTCGGTGCCGATCACCCCGGGGACGCCGCTGGCCACGCCGACGCCGGTGTTCACCAAGCTCGACGAGTCGATCGTGGAGGAGGAGCTCCGTCGGTTCGGGGAGGGCGGGGAGTGAGCCGCTCGGCGTCCTCCCGCGCGAACAAGCGGGGCGAGCCACCGCCGTCCCCGGAGCCGTTGCCGGCACCCGCGCTGGACAGCCACACCCACCTCGACATCGCCGTCGGCGGTGAGGACCGGCTGCCCGCCGACGACGAGGTGGACGCCGAGATCGCGGCCGCGGCCGCGGTGGGGGTGACCCGGCTGGTGCAGGTGGGTGTCGACGTCCCGAGCTCGCGGTGGTCGGCGGCGCTGGCCGAGATCGACCGGCTCGCCGCGCTGCCGCGGGTCCGGGCGGTGGGGGAGACCGGGCTGGACCGGTTCCGCACCGGGCCCGAGGGGTGGGACGCCCAGGAGGCCTCCTTCCGCGCGCACATCGCGATCGCCAAGCGGCACGGCATCGCCCTGGTCATCCACGACCGGGACGCCCACCCGGAGATCCTGCGGGTGCTCGACGACGTGGGGCTGCCCGAGCACACCGTCTTCCACTGCTTCTCCGGCGACGCCGCCTTCGCCCGGCAGTGTCTGGACCGAGGCGCCGTGCTCTCCTTCGCCGGCACCCTGACCTTCGGCAACGCCGGCTACCTCCGCGAGGCCGCCGCCATCGCGCCGGCGGACCAGCTGCTGGTCGAGACCGACAGCCCGTTCCTGACCCCGGTCCCGCACCGGGGCCGCCCCAACGCCTCCCGGCTGGTGCCGCACACGGTGCGTGCCCTCGCCGAGGTGACCGGGATCGAGCTGCCGGCGCTGTGCGACCAGCTCACGGCCACGGCGGAGCGGGTCTTCGGCAGCTGGTAGGACGCCGCCCGCGGCCCGTCCGGGCGCCCCCCGGGCGCGGCGCCGCGCGGAGGACGACAATGAGCAGGGTGGGTCGCCTCATCGCCGTCGTGCTCTTCATCGCCGTGATGGTGCCCTCGGGCCTGCTGGCCCGCGGGTGGGCCAGGGCGGCCGACCGCCGGCTCGTGGCCGGTGGGTCCGTGGAGCTGGTGCCGCCCTCGGAGGCGGGCGCCGCGGTGCTCGCCCGGCAGGCCCGGCACGGGCGCCGGGTACGGCAGCTGGGGCTGGTGCTGGGCGTCGTCCTGGTGGGCGTGAGCGTGGTCCTCCTCGCCGAGGCGTCAGTGTTCCTGTGGGTGCCCGCGCTGGTGGTGGGCCTGCTGGCCGGGGTGCTGCTCGCCGAGGCGACGCGCCCCCGACCGCGCTGGGCCGCGGGGTCGCGGCGGCCGCGTCGCGGGGAGCAGATCTCGCCGTGGCTGCTGTGGACGATGCGGGCCGCGGTGGTCGCGGAGCTGGCGACGGCCTGGCTGCTGTGGTCGGGCGGGTCCCTGGACGACGGCGTAGCGATCACCGCGCTGGTCGTGCCGGCGGCGGGCTGGCTGCTGGCCGAGGTCGCCCTGCTCCGGCTCGTCGTGCGCCCGCTGGCCGCCGACGGCGCCGACGTCCCGGTCGACGAGGCGCTGCGCACCTGGACAGCGCACCTGGTGACGGCAGCGGTCAGCGTGGTCGCGCTCATCCCGCTGGGGGCGCTGCTGCTGGTCGCCGGGGTCGACCTGGGGGACCGGGTGACCGACGGGGTCGACCTGGTGCCGGTCGCCCTGGTCGCCGGTGGCTTCTCGGCCATCACCGCGGGGCTCGCGGTGGCGTTCTTCCTCGCCACCTGGATCCGCCCGGTGCGGCACGCGGCCCCGGTGCTGGCCGGCTGACCCAGGTCACACGGTGACGCTGGTCACGTCACGCCCCGTCGGGTAGTCCGCGACAGAACAGGGCCTACGTGACGGTTGGTGTCGGCGTGGCTACTCCATGTCGACTGATCGACCTGATCTCATGTCGTCAGCAGCGCCGCAGGACCCCAAACGTTCGTTACCGTGTCGTGACCGACCCGTCGGGGTGGGGACAGCCGTCTCCTGCCCGGGCCCCCGTGACCCGTGGATGTGCCGTGCACCGAACGCTCAAGCTCAGTCTCTTCGCCCTGGTCCTCGTCGGCCTCGTGGGCGGTTCCTTCGCCTACCTGGTCGCCCAGAAGTCGGTGACGATCACCGTCGACGGCCAGTCCCGCGAGGTCAGCACCTACGCCTCGACCGCCGGTGAGGTCCTCTCCGACGAGGACATCCAGGTCGCCGCGGACGACGTCGTCCTGCCCTCGGTCGACAGCGCGGTCGACGACGGCGACACCGTCGTCCTCAACCGGGCACGTCCCCTCGAGCTCACCGTCGACGGCGTCACCGACACGATCACCACCACGGCGCTGTCGGTCGATGAGGCGCTGGACCAGCTCGGCTACCGCGGCGACGGCCTGGTGCTGAGCGCCTCCCGCAGCGAGCGGCTGCCCCTGGACGGCATGGCCCTGCAGGTGACGACGCCCAAGACCGTCACGGTGATCGCCGACGGCGTCACGCGCGAGGTCACCACCACCGCCGGCACAGCCGGGGACCTGCTGGCCGAGCAGGGGCTGACGCTGTCGGCCACCGACCGCGCCAGCCTCTACCCGACCGCCCCGCTCATGGACCGGATGGTCCTGCAGGTGTGGCGGGTGCAGGTCAGCGAGGTCACCGAGACCCAGGTCGTGGACTACCAGACGGTGGAGACCGAGGACCCCGCGTCCCCGGAGGGCACCCGCGAGGTCACCACCGAGGGCGTCGAGGGCGAGCAGACCACCACCTACACCGTCACCGTGACCGACGGCGTCGAGACCAGCCGCGTGCCCGGTCCCGTCACCGTGACCCGGGCCCCGGTCGACGAGCAGGTCTCCGTCGGCACCGCCGAGGCCCCGGCCCCGGCCGCCTCGGCACCGGCGGGCGGTTCGAACACCGGCGCCTCGGCCCCGGCGTCGACCAGCGGGCTGGACTGGGACGCCCTGGCGCAGTGCGAGGCCGGCGGCAACTGGTCCATCAACACCGGCAACGGCTACTACGGCGGGCTGCAGTACAACATCTCGACGTGGAACGCCTACGGCGGCGCGGAGTTCGCCTCCCGCCCCGACCTCGCCACCCGTGAGCAGCAGATCGCCGTGGGGGAGCGCACCTACGCCGCCCGCGGTGCCTCGCCGTGGCCCTCCTGCGGCCGCCGGCTCTGAACCGCTGAGCACGACCGCCGACGCCTCGGACGGGTTGCTGGGCCCGGCTGCGATCCGCAGCCTGGCCCAGCAGCTCGACCTGCGTCCCACCAAGCAGCTCGGGCAGAACTTCCTGCACGACGCCAACACCATCCGGCGCATCGTGCGCACCGCCGAGCTGCGGGCCGACGACGTGGTCTGCGAGATCGGGCCCGGGCTGGGGTCGCTGACCCTGGGCCTGCTGCCCGCCGCCGAGCGGGTCGTCGCGGTCGAGATCGACCCGCGCCTGGCCGAGCAGCTGCCGCGCACCGTCGCCGAGCGCACCCCGGCGCTGGCCGACCGGCTGACCGTGGTCACCGCGGACGCGATGCGGCTCACCGAGCTCCCCGGTCCGGCGCCCACCGCGCTGGTGGCGAACCTGCCCTACAACATCTCGGTCCCGGTGCTGCTGCACCTGCTCGAGCGGTTCCCGACCATCCGCACGGCGCTGGTGCTGGTGCAGCTCGAGGTGGCCGAGCGGCTGGCCGCGGCCGCCGGCAGCGACGCCTACGGCGTGCCCAGCGTGAAGGCGGCCTGGTACGCCGACGTACGCCGCGCCGGCGCGGTGGGGCGCCCGGTGTTCTGGCCGGTGCCCAACGTCGACTCCGGCCTGGTCCGGCTGACCCGGCGCGAGCCCCCGCCCGGCGACCGGCTGGCCACCTTCGCCGCGGTGGACGCCGCCTTCGCCACCCGGCGCAAGGGCCTGCGCGCCGCCCTCGCCGGCTGGGCGGGCAGCCCGGCCGCGGCCGAGACCCGGTTGCGGGCGGCCGGCATCGACCCGACGTGGCGCGGCGAGCGGCTGTCGGTCGAGGACTTCGCCCGGTTGGCGGCCACCGAACCGGTCTGGGCAGGCTGAGCGCATGCCGCACGCGACCGCCGGGGGACCCGGCCGGATCCACGGGGACGGGTCGGTCACCGCGCACGCGCCGGCGAAGATCAACGTGCACCTGGCGGTGGGGCCGCTGCGCGCCGACGGCTTCCACGAGCTGATCACGGTGTACCTGGCCGTCTCGCTGCTGGACTCGGTGACCGCGTGGCCCGACGACGGGCTCTCGCTGACCGTGACCGGCGAGGGCGCCGGCGGCGACGTCCCGACCGACTCCCGCAACCTGGTCTGGCAGGCCGCCGAGCTGCTGGCCCGGCACGCCGGCGTGCGCGCCGACGCCGCCCTGCACATCGACAAGTCGATCCCGGCCGCGGCCGGCCTGGCCGGCGGGTCGGCCGACGCCGCCGCCGCGCTCGTTGCCCTCGACGCCCTGTGGGGGACCCGCTGCACCCGCGGCGACCTGGCCGGGCTGGCCGCCCGGCTGGGCAGCGACGTCCCCTTCTCCCTGGTCGGCGGGGTGGCCCTGGGCACCGGTCGCGGCGAGCAGCTCTCGCCGTCGTTGAGCCGGCGGCGCACCGACTGGGTCCTCGGCGTCGCCGGGACCGGGCTGTCCACCCCCACGGTGTACCGGGAGCTGGACCGGTTGCGCGCCGCCGGGCGGTTCGCGGCGGATGCCGGTGCCGGGCAGCCCGACGACGTGCTCACCGCCCTGCGCGACGGACCCGACGCCACCCTCGCCGGCTTCCTGGCCAACGACCTGCAGGCCCCCGCCCTCGAGCTGCGGCCCGACCTGCGGGCCGGGCTGGCGGCGATGAGCGGCGCCGGGGCGCTGGGTGCCCTGGTCAGCGGATCCGGCCCGACCGTGGCCGGGCTGGTCGAGGACGCCGACGCCGCGGCCGGCACCGCCGACGCCCTGGTGGCCGCCGGGGCGTTCCGGCTGGTGCACGCGGTGCACGGTCCCGTTCCCGGCGCACGGCTGGCCGGCTGAGGGAGTCCCCGTGGTCGACCTGCCCGCCACCGCGCCCTAGGCTCGGACGCGCCTCCGGCCCGACCGGGGGCGGTGGGGGATGGGGTAATCGGCAGCCCGCCGGCCTTTGGTGCCGTGCAGTCTCGGTTCGAGTCCGAGTCCCCCAGCTGGATCCGGCGCGCCGGATGTCCCCACCGCCGTCCCGGGAGCAGAAGTTGACCCAAGCGCAGCCGTCCGTCGCCGCCGTCGTCGTCCTCGCGGCGGGCCAGGGCACCCGCATGCGGTCCCGTACCCCCAAGGTGCTGCACGCGATCGGCGGGCGCAGCATGCTCGGCCACGTGCTGGCCGCGGTCGCGCCGCTGGGCGGGGCGCGCACGGTGGTCGTGGTCGGCTCGGGCCGGGACCAGGTGGAGGCCCACCTCGCCGACATCGCGCCCGACGCCCGCGCGGTGCTGCAGGAGCAGCAGAACGGTTCCGGGCACGCCGCGGCGATCGCGCTGGACGCCCTCACCGACGTCGACGGTCCGGTGCTCATCGTCAACGGCGACGCCCCGCTGCTGCGGACCAGCACCGTGCAGGCGCTGGTCGACGCCCACCGCTCGGCCGGGGACCTGCTCACCGTGCTCACCGCGGCCGTGCCCGACCCGACCGGGCTCGGCCGGATCGTGCGCGACGGCGAGGGCCGGGTGACCGCCATCGTCGAGGAGCGCGACGCCACCCCGGAGCAGCGGGCCATCACCGAGGTCAACGCCGGGGTGTACCTCGGCGACCGCGCCGCCGTCCGCGCCGCGCTGTCCCGGGTCGGCGCGGCCAACGACCAGGGCGAGCAGTACCTCACCGACGTCCTGGGCCTGCTGGTCGGCGACGGGGCTCCGGTCGGCGGGCACCGCGCCGCGGATGCCGACGACACCCTGGGCTGCAACGACCGACGCGAGCTGGCCGCCCGCCGTCGCACCCTCAACGACCGGGTGCTCGACGACCTCATGCGCGGCGGGGTCACCGTGGTCGACCCGCTGACCACCTGGGTGGACGTCACCGTGGAGGTCGGGCCGGACACCGTGCTGCACCCCGGCACCCAGCTGCTGGGCGCCACGGTGGTGGCCGGCGGCGCGGTCGTCGGCCCGGACAGCACGCTCACCGACACCGAGGTGGGCGAGGGTGCGCGCGTCGTCCGCACCCACGCCGAGCTGGCCGTCGTCGGGCCCGACGTCCAGGTCGGGCCGTTCGCCTACCTGCGGCCGGGCACCCGGCTGGCCCGCGGCTCCAAGGTCGGCACGTTCGTGGAGACCAAGAACGCCTCGCTCGGGGAGGGCTCGAAGATCCCGCACCTGTCCTACGTCGGGGACGCCACGATCGGGGAGGGCACCAACATCGGGGCGGCCACCGTCTTCGTCAACTACGACGGCGTGGCCAAGCACCACACGACCATCGGCGACCACGCCCGGACCGGCGCGGACAACATGTTCGTCGCGCCGGTCACGGTCGGCGACGGCGCCTACACCGCCGCCGGCTCGGTGATCACCACGGACGTGCCCCCGGGGGCCATGGGTGTGGCCCGGGCCACCCAGCGCAATGTGGCAGGGTGGGTGGGCCGCCGCCGTCCTGGTACGGCCGCGGCCGCAGCCGCCGAGGCCGCCACCGGCCGCGGCACCGACGACGCCCAGGGGACCCCGTCATGAGCGCCATCACCCAGACGCCCAGGAAGAGCCTGATGCTCTTCTCCGGGCGGGCCTACCCCGAGCTGGCCGACGAGATCGGCGGCCACCTCGGCATCTCGCCGACCCCGACCTCGAGCTACGAGTTCGCCAACGGCGAGCTCTACGTGCGCTTCGAGGAGTCCGTCCGGGGCTGCGACGCGTTCATCGTGCAGAGCCACACCTCGCCGATCAACACCTGGCTGATGGAGTCGCTGCTGATGGTGGACGCCGCCAAGCGCGCCTCGGCCAAGCGGATCACCGTCGTCGCACCCTTCTTCCCCTACGCCCGGCAGGACAAGAAGCACCGCGGACGCGAGCCCATCTCCGCCCGTCTGGTCGCCGACCTGTTCAAGACCGCCGGCGCCGACCGCCTGATGTCGGTGGACCTGCACACCGCCCAGGTGCAGGGCTTCTTCGACGGCCCGGTCGACCACCTCTTCGCCATGGACCTCCTCATCGAGGAGGTCAAGCGCAAGTGGGGCGACCGCGACCTCACCGTCGTCTCGCCCGACTCCGGCCGCGTCCGGGTCTCCGAGCGCTGGTCGGACAAGCTCGGCGGCACTCCGCTGGCCTTCATCCACAAGACCCGTGACATGACCCGGCCCAACGAGGTCGTCGCCAACCGCGTCGTCGGCGACGTCCGCGGCCGGGTCTGCATCCTGGTCGACGACATGATCGACACCGGCGGCACCATCACCAAGGCCGCCGAGACCCTGTTCGCCGAGGGTGCTGCCGACGTCGTGATCGCCGCCACCCACGGCGTGCTCTCCGGCCCGGCCGTCGACCGGCTCAAGAACAGCCGGGCCGCCGAGGTGCTGATCACCAACACGCTGCCGATCCCGCCCGAGCGGCAGTTCGACAAGCTCACCGTGCTCTCCATCGCCCCGCTGCTGGCCCGGGCGATCAAGGAGGTCTTCGAGGACGGCTCGGTGACGAGCCTCTTCGACGGGGCGTCGTGACATCGCGGTCCTCCGGACCGCACCGCGGCCAGGAGCCGTTCCCCAGGTGAGCTGAGCGAGGCCCGCGACGGCTCGGGGAAGGGCTCCGCCCCTCCCGTCGCAGTCGCCCGACCTGCGGTCGGGGTTCCTCCTCGGCCGGCGGTCGAGTCCGCCCTCGGGGAGGGGTTCGTGCCTCACCCCTCCCGCTCGGGCGGACGGCCTGCGGCCCTCCTGTGGTCGGGGCGTCGTGCTCGCCGGTGTACTCTCTCGCCTGTTGCCCGGCGAGGGAGCTGTTGCTCCGTGATCGACGTGCGTGTGCCTGCTGCAGGTGTGCCGCGCGTCCCGCCGGCCCGCACACCGTCTAGCTAGGAGCACACCACCGTGGCCGATTTCCGCCTCGCCGCCGAGCCCCGCACCGAGTTCGGCAAGGGCAGCGCCCGCCGGACCCGTCGGGCCGGTCGCGTCCCCGCCGTCCTCTACGGGCACGGCATGGACGTCGTCCACCTGTCCGTCCCCGCCCGGGAGTTCGCCGCCGCGCTGCGCAACGGCGGCACCAACGTGCTGCTGACCGTGACCCTCAAGGGCACCGAGCACCTGGCGCTGACCAAGGCCATCCAGCGCGACCCGCTGACCCGCGTCCACGAGCACGTCGACCTGCTGGTCGTCCGCCGCGGCGAGAAGGTCACCGTCGACGTCCCCGTCATCACCGTGGGCGACCCGGCGCCGGAGACCATCACCAACCACGAGCTGAACACCATCTCGCTCGAGGCCGACGCCACCAAGATCCCCGAGTCGATCGAGGTCGACATCACCGGCCGCGCCGCCGGCGAGGGCATCAGCGCGGCCGACCTGGTCCTGCCCGAGGGCGCGACCCTGCTCACCGACCCCGAGGCCCAGGTCGTCGGCTTCCTGGCCGCCCCGACCGCCGAGGCGCTCGAGGCCGAGCTCGCCGAGGCCGAGGCCGAGGCCGGCATCGAGCGCGACGAGTCCGACGCCGACGGCGACGTCGTCCCGGAGCCGTCGGACCAGGGCAGCGGCGAGTCGATGGACGCCGCCAGCAACTCCGCGGACAACTGAGCGGTCCCTTGACCGAGAGCACGACCCGCAGGGGCGCCGGCACCGCCGGCGCCCCTGCGGCGTCCCCGCCGCCGGTCCCCGAGGGCCCGTTCCTCGTCGTGGGACTGGGCAACCCCGGACCCGGCTACGCCGGCAACCGGCACAACGTCGGCGCCATGGTGCTGGCCGAGCTGGCCGCCCGGGCGGGGGCGAAGCTGTCGCCGGGCAAGGGACCGCGGTCCCGCTCGCTGTCCGGCGACGGCCGGCTGGCCGGGCGCCGGGTGGTGCTCGCCCAGCCCACGACCTACATGAACGAGTCCGGCGGTCCGGTCCAGGGGCTGCTGGGCTACCACTCGATCGCCCCGACCGAGCTGGTCGTGGTCCACGACGAGCTCGACCTGGACTTCGACGTCGTCCGGCTCAAGCGCGGTGGTGGCGAGGGCGGGCACAACGGGCTGCGCTCGATCACCCGGTCCACCGGCACCAAGGACTACCTCCGGGTGCGGGTCGGCATCGGCCGCCCGCCGGGTCGTCAGGACCCGGCCGACTTCGTCCTGAAGGACTTCTCCGCCACCGAGCGCAAGACCCTCGAGCTGCTCGTCGGGGAGGCCGCCGACGCCACCGAGCTGCTGCTGGAGAAGGGCCTCGAGGCCGCGCAGAACGTGGTGCACCCGCGGAGCTGAGAGGAAGCTCACGCGCCGGTAAGTCACTTGATGGGGTGGGTCGCGCGCCGATCGGTTGACTGTCCGTCACCAGCTGGGCGATGGTCTCCACGAAAGCCCAGGGCGCCGGCCTACGGCCGGAGCGGACAGTGAGCATCTGCCACCTCCGCAACGCCCACATCGTTGAGGGGATGGTCTCGTGACCTCGATGGACCCGGTCCGTCCGCCTGCGGGCGATGGCGAGCGCAACCCGGGGCCTGAGGGTGCGAAGGGGCGACACCCAGCCGGTCGCCGGCGGAGGGAGACTGACCTCGCCCGCACCGCGCAGGCGGCTCGACGCGATGAACTCGACCGCGCGGCCGAACGGGCCGCCGAGGCCGTGGTTGCCGGTCTGGACAGCGACGCCCTCATGGGGCCCACAGCCGTGCGGGCCATCCGCGAGCTCCGTCCGGTGCCGCAGCGCCGTGTCAGTGCCCCCCGTCGCCCTGTCGCCGGGCTCAACCGGCGTGTCTCGGACCGTGGTCTCGAGCACGTCGTGGCCGGACCGGCCTACGATCCGTACTCCGCTCGGCGTCGCCGTTCCCCTGAGTGGCTGGTGAACTACACGTCGGCCCTGGTGCTGGGAGACCTCGTAGCAGCCGGGACCGCACTGGTCCCCGTTGCGCTCACCGAGGCTGTCTGGGGCACGTCCCTGACCACCGTGTCCGCGATCGCCGCGATCCTGGCCTGGCCGGGCGTGCTGGCCCTCCTGGGCTCCTACGCAGAGCGCCGCCTCGGTGCTGGCCCCGACGAGTACCGACGCGTCATGGTGAGCAGCCTCGTGCTCGTTGCAGCGCTGGGGGTCGTGCTGGCCGCAGCGCCGGAGGCGCCCCTCCGCGCTTTCCTCCTGGTGGGGATCCCGGTCGCCGCCGCGCTGACCCTCGTGGGACGGAATGTCCAGCGGCGGAGGCTGCACCGGGCCCGGCGTGAGGGCCGCATGAGCAAGAGGGTGGTCGTCGTGGGCCGCGAGGTCGCCCTCGTCGACCTGGTCGGCCGGCTGCGTCGCGACCCCTCCGCGGGCTGGCAGGTTATCGGAGCCTGCGTACCCGACCCGTCGAGTGCGGGGGGCCTGGGCCGCGAGGGCGTGCACGTGCTGGGCGGGTTGGACCACGTCGCCGCGGTGCTGGACAACGTGCGCGCCGACGCGGTCGTCGTCTCGTCGGCCAGCGAGACCGCAGCGGTCTACCTCCGGGAACTCGCCTGGAAGCTCGAGGGGACGAACATCGAGCTTCTGGTGGTTCCTGGCCTCATCGAGGTCGCGCCCGACCGGCTGCAGATCCGCCCGACCGTCAGCGTGCCTCTGATCCAGGTCCGCGAGCCCGAGTTCCGCGGACTTCGACGGGTGGCGAAATCTGCGGTCGACAGATCCGCGGCAGCGTTGCTGCTGCTCCTGGGTTCACCGTTGCTGCTCGTCCTGGCTGTGCTCGTGAAGCGCAGCAGCGCGGGGCCCGTCTTCTACCGGCACCGCCGCATCGGCAAGCGTGGTCACGAGTTCAACCTGCTGAAGTTCCGCAGCATGGTGACCGGAGCTGACCGGCAGCTGGAGAGCCTGGTGACCTTCAGCGACGGCAACGACGTCCAGTTCAAGATGCGCCAGGACCCACGGATCACCGGCATCGGAGCTTTCCTCCGACGGTGCTCCCTGGACGAGCTGCCCCAGCTCATCAACGTGCTGAAGGGGGACATGTCGCTCGTCGGCCCCCGGCCGCACGTCACCCGGGAGGTCGAGCAGTACGGCGACGACATGCACCGACGCCTGCTCGTCAAGCCCGGGATCACCGGGCTGTGGCAGGTCAGCGGGCGCTCCGACCTCAGCTGGGACGAGTCGGTCGAGCTCGACGTCCGCTACGTGGAGAACTGGTCGCTGGGCCGAGACCTGGGCATCCTCTGGAAGACCTTCCGTGCCGTCGTCCGCGGTTCCGGCGCGTACTGAGGCCGCGTCCCCGGCCACTCCGGACGGGTGAGTGAGGCGAGCGCAGCGCGCGGCACGTGAGACGGTCAGCAGGAGGCCACGTGCCATCACTGGGCGGTGGGTCGGGCCGGTCGCCGTGTAGCAGAAGTGGCACCAGCATCGACCTTGATGAGGGGTATGACGTGTCGGCTCTGCGGGAGTCAGGCTTGGCGGGTGGTGGTGGACCTCGGTCCGCAGCCGCCGTGCGAGGACTTCCTTACCGCTCCTCGTTCTCCAGCTACGGGGTCGAGCACGCGCGCCAGTACGCCGAGCTGATGATCACCGAGCTCGACCTCGGGCGACCCCGCAGTGCCCATCCCGCCCGACGTGGACCCGGCCGACGTGCGCACCTGGCGGACCCACGTGGCCGACGAGGTGGCCGCGCTGCGCCGTCACCTCGAGGACGCACGGGAAGCCGGTCGGCGTGCCCGGGGATACCGGGCGGCTTCCCGCTCGATCCCGCTGCTGGGCGCCGCCGGGATCGGCCCCGACCTCCTGCCGGCCATCGCAGACGCCGCACCCGGCAAGCAGGGACGCACGCTGCCCGCGGGAGCCATCCCCGTGATCTCTCCGGCCCAGCTCGTCGCTGCGGCCCCTGACGAGGTCATCCTGTCCCTGCCTGACCTGCTCGCGGAGGTTCGGCGGTCCGTGGCCGGCATCGAGGCGGCCGGGGGACGGTGGATCGACGTCGGGGATCTGCTGATTGGGCGGGGCGCCACCTCGGTCTAGCGGGCTAACCTGGGCGACGGCCCCCCGCGCAGTCGAGCAATCCGTCCGGCGCGTGAGCGGTGCGGCCGGGACCCGATGGAGCAGAACCCTCGTGAGCCTGCGCGGCGTGCTCGACGTCGTCCTGACCGACCCCGGTGTGGCCCGGGTGGTGGACCGGGCCGGCGCCGCCGACCTGGCCGTCACCGCCCCGCCCACCGTCCAGCCGCTGGTGGCCGCCGCCCTGGCGGCCCCGTCGCCGGGTGCCGACGTCCCGGTCCTGGTGGTCACCGCGGGCGAGCGGGACGCCGACGCGACCGCCACCCTGCTGCGCTGCTTCGTCCCGGACCGCCGGGTCGAGGTGTTCCCGGCTTGGGAGACGCTGCCGCACGAGCGGCTGAGCCCCCGGGCGGACACCGTCGGCCGCCGGCTGGCCGTGCTGCGCGACCTCACCCACCCCGAGGCCGCCACCGGCCGGATCGACGTGCTGGTCGCCCCCATCCGCAGCCTGCTGCAGCCGCTGGCCCCGGGCCTGGGTGACCTGGTCCCGGTGGAGCTGAGGTCGGGCGACGCCGCGGAGCTCGACGTGGTCAGCCGGCAGCTCGCCGACATGGCCTACACCCGGGTGGAGCTGGTCGAGAAGCGCGGTGAGTTCGCCGTCCGCGGTGGTCTGCTCGACGTCTTCCCGCCCACCGAGCCGCACCCGGTCCGGGTGGAGTTCTGGGGCGACGAGGTGGACGAGCTGCGCTACTTCTCCGCTGCCGACCAGCGCTCCCTGGACGAGCGGCCCGAGCGGCTGTGGGCCCCGCCGTGCCGCGAGCTGCTGCTCACCCCCGAGGTCCGCGAGCGCGCCCGCGCCCTGGGCGTCGAGCACCCCGAGCTGGTCGAGGTCACCGACAAGCTCGCCGAGGGCATCGCGGTCGAGGGCATGGAGGCCCTCATCCCGGCGCTGATCGGCGCGGCCCGGATGGAGCTGCTCACCGACCTCGTGCCGCGTGGCACGCACGTGCTGGTCTGCGACCCCGAGCGGGTGCGCAGCCGGGCCGCCGACCTGGTCCGCACGGCCGAGGAGTTCCTCGCCGCCTCCTGGCAGACCGCCGCCGAGGCCGGCCAGGCCCCGATCGACCTGGGCGCCTCCTCCTTCCGCGACCTGGAGGACGTCGCCGACGACGCCCGCGGCCGCGGTCTGCCGTGGTGGACCACCGGTGCGTTCACCCTGGCCAGCGAGGACGACGACACCCACATCACCCTGGACGCGACCGGGGTGGACCGGTTCCACGGCGACGCCGACGCCGCCCAGGCGACGCTGCGCGACTGGGGCCGCGAGGACTGGCGGGTGGTGCTCACCTTCGCCGGCCCGGGCCCCGCCCAACGCGCCGCCGACCAGCTCACCGAGGCCGACCTCGGCGTCCGGCTGGTCCCGGACATCGCCGCCCCGCAGGACAGCGGCCTGACCTACGTCACCCAGGGCAACCTGGAGGCCGGGTTCGCCTTCCCGGGCGTGAAGCTGGCGCTGCTCACCGAGCACGACCTCACCGGCCAGCGCGGCACCTCGATGCGCGACGCGACCAAGATGCCGGCCCGCCGCCGCAACGCCGTCGACCTGGTGCAGCTGCAGCCCGGCGACCTCGTCGTCCACGAGCAGCACGGCGTCGGCCGGTACCTGGAGATGGTCAGCCGCACCGTGCACGGCGGGCAGCGCGACTACCTGATCGTCGAGTACGCCCCCGGCAAGCGGAACCAGCCGCCGGACCGGCTCTTCGTGCCCACCGACGCCCTGGACCAGCTCACCCGGTACGTCGGCGGCGAGGCCCCGGCGCTCTCCAAGCTCGGCGGGGCCGACTGGGCCAAGACCAAGGGCCAGGCCCGCAAGGCGGTCAAGCAGATCGCCGCCGAGCTCATCCGGCTGTACTCGGCACGCATGGCCAGCAAGGGCCACGCCTTCGGCCCGGACACCGTGTGGCAGCGCGAGCTCGAGGACGCCTTCCCGTTCCAGGAGACCCCCGACCAGCTGGCCGCGATCGACGAGGTCAAGGCCGACATGGCCCAGCCGGTGCCGATGGACCGGATCATCTGCGGCGACGTCGGCTACGGCAAGACCGAGATCGCCATCCGCGCAGCGTTCAAGGCCGTGCAGGACGGCAAGCAGGTCGGCGTCCTGGTGCCGACCACGCTGCTGGCCAACCAGCACTTCAAGACCTTCTCCGAGCGGATGGCGCAGTTCCCGGTCACCGTCGCGGTGCTGTCGCGCTTCCAGTCGAAGACCGAGTCCGACGAGACGCTGCGCAAGCTGGCCGACGGCGAGGTCGACGTCCTGGTCGGCACGCACCGGCTGCTGCAGCCGACCACCCGGTTCAAGGACCTGGGCCTGGTGATCGTCGACGAGGAGCAGCGCTTCGGGGTCGAGCACAAGGAGTACCTGAAGTCGATGCGGACGGCGGTCGACGTGCTGTCGATGTCCGCGACGCCGATCCCGCGCACCCTGGAGATGAGCCTCACCGGCATCCGGGAGATGTCGACGATCCTCACCCCGCCCGAGGAGCGGCACCCGGTGCTGACCTACGTCGGTGCCTGGGAGGACAAGCAGATGGCCGCGGCCATCCGCCGCGAGCTGCTGCGCGACGGCCAGGTCTTCGTCATCCACAACCGGGTGCAGTCCATCGACAAGGCCGCGGCCACCATCCGCCGGCTGGTGCCCGAAGCCCGGGTGGCCGTGGGCCACGGGCAGATGAAGGAGCACGAGCTCGAGAAGATCATGGTCGGCTTCTGGGAGAAGGAGTACGACGTCCTGGTCGCGACCACGATCGTCGAGTCCGGGCTGGACATCCCCAACGCCAACACCCTGATCGTCGACCGGGCCGACACCTTCGGGCTCTCCCAGCTGCACCAGATCCGCGGCCGCGTCGGCCGTGGCCGGGAGCGGGCGTACGCCTACTTCACCTACGACCCCAGCCGGCCGCTGACCGAGACCTCGGTCGACCGGCTGACCACCATCGCCAACAACACCGACCTCGGGGCCGGCATGGCCGTGGCGATGAAGGACCTGGAGATCCGCGGGTCGGGCAACCTGCTGGGCGGCGAGCAGTCCGGGCACATCGCCGGGGTCGGCTTCGACCTCTACGTGCGCCTGGTCGGCGAGGCGGTCAGCGACTACCGCGCGCAGGCGACGGGGGAGTCCCCGGCCGTGGAGCCGGCCGACGTCCGGGTCGACCTGCCGGTCGACGCGCACCTGCCGCACGACTACGTGCCCGGCGAGCGGCTGCGGATGGAGGCCTACCGCAAGGTCGCCTCCGTGCAGGACGACGACCAGGCCCAGGCCGTGCTCGACGAGCTCACCGACCGCTACGGGCCGGCGCCCGCCCCGGTGCTCAACCTGCTGGCGGTGGCCCGCTTCCGGGCCGCCATGCGTGGCCTGGGCATCACCGAGGTGTCGATGGCCGGGCGCAACGTGCGGCTGAGCCCGGTCGACCTGCGGGAGTCCCAGCAGATGAAGCTGGCCCGGCTGGCCGAGGGCGCGTCCTACAAGTCGGCCGGCAACCTGGTGTCGATCAAGGTGCCGGTCGGCCCGGACCGCCGCACCCCGCTGCGCGACGTGGCGCTGCTGGAGAAGCTGCACGCACTGATGACGTCGGTGGTGGAGCAGCCGGTCGCGGCCTCGGCGTGATCCTCGCCGTCGTCGCCCTCGCCGGCGCCGTGCTCTGCTACGGCGTCGCCGGCGACCGGCTGAGCGTCGGCGCGCAGGCGGTCGGTCCCACCCTCCGCTCCCGCGCCTGGTGGACCGGGACCGGGCTGCAGGCCGGCGCCTTCCTGCTGGCGCTGGTCGCCCGTCGTGAGCTGCCCCTGCTGGTGGTGCAGTCCGCGATCGTGGCCGCCCTCGCCGTCACCGCCGTCCTGCAGCGGCTCACCGGCACCCGCCGGTGGGGACGGGGTGAGGTCCTGGCGGTGGTCGGGACGATCGCCGGGCTGGCCCTGCTGTCGGCGGCCACGCTGACCGGGCCGGCCGTCGTCCGCGGGGGAGCGGTGCTCGGCTGGCTCGCCGCCGGGCTGCTGGTGGCCGTCGTGGGCGTGCTGCTGCCGCCGAGCACCTGGGTGGCCGGAACCCTGGCCGGCATCGCCTTCTCCGTCGGGGCGGTGGGCGCGCGGGTGCTGGTGTCGGAGCTGCCGACCCGGTGGTGGCAGGTGTGGGAGCTGCCGGCGAGCTCCTGGCTGGCCGGAGGGCTCACCGCCGGTGGGCTGCTGCTCGGCCAGCTGCACCTCACCCGCGGGCTGACCGGCGCACCGGCCGTCCCGGTGCTGGCGATCATGTACGTGGTCAGCACCATCGCGCCGGCCGCGGTCGGGCACTGGCTGCTGGCCGAGGGGGTCCGCCCGGGGTGGGGGATCCCGGCCGTGGCCGGGTGCGCACTGGCCCTGGTCGCCGCCGTCCGGCTGCTCGGCACCGGTCGCGAGCAGGCCGCCCCCGCGCCGGGGTGAGTCCTGGATCACCCGGGCGTGAGAAGGTCACCCCGTGCGCCGTCGTCCGATCGTGTCCCTGCTGGTCCTGGGCTTGGCGGTGGCCGGCCTGGCCGGCTGCCGGACGTCCCCCGACGTCGCGGCCTACGTCGGTGATGACCGGGTCGGCGTCACCGAGCTGCAGGACGCCGTGGCGGAGCGGCTGGCCGACGACGACGTCGCCGCCTACGCCGCGGGCCAGGACGAGGGCGCCTTCACCCGGCAGGTGCTCGACCTGATGATCGGCGAGCGGGTGTACGACGCCGTCGAGGAGCGCTACGACATCGACGTCACCCCCGGCCAGGTGCGCGACCGGATCACCGAGCTGCTCGCCGGCGAGGACGAGGATGCGCTGTTCACCCAGCTCGCCCAGCAGCAGGGCCTGCTGCCCGACGACGCCCGCGAGATCATCCGCGAGCTGCTGGTCCGCGAGCAGGTCGCGCAGGCCGAGGGGCTGGCCGACCTGACCGACGAGGGGATCCAGGCCGCCTACGAGGACGCGCAGACCGCCGGCGGCCAGTTCGACCTGGGCTACATCACCGTGCCCGACCAGGCGACCGCGGACGCCGTCGCCGCCCAGCTGCGGGCCGACCCGACCAGCTACGCCGCCCTGGCCACCCAGTACGCCGGCACGTACACCCTGGCCGCACCCCAGCTGCGCACCGCCGACCAGCTGCCCGACGTGCTCGCCGGCCCGGTCCAGGGCGCGCTGCCCGAGGGCGTCTTCACCGTCGCGGTCGCCGAGACCGGGGGCGTGGTGGTCGGCCAGGTGTCCTTCCCGCCGCTGGCCGACCTCGAGGACGACCTCACCGGCCAGGTCCGCCAGGACGCCTCGGACGCCGCCCAGCCGCTGGTCGACGACGTCGAGGCCGGGCTCGACGTCACGGTGAACCCCCGCTTCGGCACCCTGGAGGACGGCTCGGTGGTGGCCGGGGACGGCGGCGTCGTGCAGATCCTCTCCGGTGACGACGCGGCCGGCGACGCGGCCGACGGGTCGGCTGCCGGAGACTGACCGGGTGCCCCTCCTCCTGACGGTCAGCCCCCGCCTCCCCGGCCTGCTCGGCCCCGCCGCCTGGCAGCTGCTCGGCCGGGCGCCCGCGGTGGTCGCGCTGCCCGGGGCCGCGGCGACGGCGACGGTCCTGCGGGACGCCGGGGTGGTGGTCGGCGACGTGCTCGGCGCCGCCGCAGCCGGCCCGGACGACGTCGTGCTGCTGACCGCCGAGGAGGCCGGCGACGCGCCGGTGGTGGTGGGCGCCCCCGAGCCGACCGGCGCCCGGCTGCTGGACGTCGTCGCGGTGATGGACAGGCTCCGCTCGCCCGGCGGCTGCCCCTGGGACGCCGAGCAGACCCACGCCTCGCTGCGCGGCTACCTGCTCGAGGAGGCGCACGAGGCCTACGACGCGATCACCGACGAGGACCCGGTGGCCATGCGCGAGGAGCTCGGCGACGTCCTGCTGCAGGTGGCCTTCCACGCCCGGGTGGCGGCCGAGTCCCCGACCGGCTTCGACGTCGACGACGTGGCCGACGGCCTGGTCGCCAAGCTCGTCCGCCGGCACCCGCACGTGTTCGCCGACGCCGGCGACCTCGACGTCGCGGGGGTCGAGGCCGGGTGGGAAGCGATCAAGAAGGCCGAGAAGCAGCGCCGGTCGCCCACCGAGGGCGTCTCCTCGACCCAGTCCGCGGCCGCCTGGGGTGCCGCGCTGGTGTCGCGGGCCCGGCGGGCGGGGCTGCCGACCCCGCCGCCGGCGGAGCTGGCCGCCGCCGACCCGGCGGCGCTGGGGGAGCAACTGCTCGGCGTGGTCGCCGCCGCGGCCGACCGCGGGTGGGACGTCGAGGACGCGCTGCGCACCGCCGTCCGCCGGTACGCCGCCGACCTCGACGCGGCCGCTGGGGTCGCTCAGCCCTGATCGGCGGCCGAGGCCGGCGAGGAGCCGAGCAGCTGCGGCAGCCAGAGCAGGACGGCGGCCGCCAGCGCGGTGGCCACCCCGAACCCGGCCGGACCGCTGCCGTCGACGTAGGCCCACAGCAGCCCGACCACCGGGGCCAGCGCGACGGCCACGACGTCCCCGCGCAGCTGGCGGGCCATCCCGACGTCGGCGGCGGTCGGGTCCACCGGTGCCTGCCGGAGGTCCCCGCGCGGCTCGGACCGCCGCAGCCGGCCCGAGGGCCAGATCTGCTGCCCGTCCACCACGGGAAGCACCCGCGGGTCGGTCACCGGGTCGCCGTGCACGGTGACCGCCGTGCCGGGGCGCAGCCGGTCCAGCTCGGGGCTCCAGTGCACCGGCAGCCAGCGCACCCCGCGCCCGGTGACCAGCTCCAACCAGCTGCGCACCAGCAGGCCCTGCCGGACCACCAGGTGGGTGGCGGTGGCCGTGGTCGCCGGCGCCCGGACCAGCCGCGGCCGGGTGACCAGCCGCAGCCCGGTCAGCAGGCCGACCACGAGCACGGTCAGCGCCACCAGGACGATCCCGAACAGCACGTCCTGGACGGCGGCGTGCGCGGCGTCCCCGTCGGCGTAGACGACCACACCCCCGGCCGGGTCGTACTGCACGGCGATCTCCGCCCCGGTCGGGATGTCCACGGCCTCCCGCAGCTCCAGCCGGCCGTCGCGGTCGGCGCCGTCGGCGTCGGTGAAGGTGACCGACACGGTGCGGTCGGCGACGTCGGACACCGTCGCCGTGGCGGTCGCGGTCGCCCGGGCCAGGGGCTCCTGGGTGGTGCCCAGCCGCAGCGCCAGGACCACCAGCAGGACGACGCCGACCACCAGCACGGGCACCAGCCCCACCAGCAGCTGGGTGCGGGCCCGGGTGTGCGGACGGGGGGCGGTCGGCTGGGTCATCACCGGCCATGGTCCCGCACCGGCGGCGTCACCGGCGCGGGTCCGGTCCCGATACGCTGCTCCCCGTGGCCAGCATCGATGCAGTAGGCGCGCGGGAGATCCTCGACTCGCGCGGAAACCCCACCGTGGAGGTCGAGGTCGCCCTCGACGACGGGACGATCGCACGGGCGGCGGTGCCCAGCGGCGCCTCCACCGGCGCCTTCGAGGCGGTGGAGCTCCGCGACGGCGGTGACCGCTACCTCGGCAAGGGCGTGACCAAGGCCGTGGACGGCGTCCTGGACGTCATCGGCCCCGAGCTCGTCGGCTTCGAGGCCACCGAGCAGCGGCTGGTCGACCAGGCGCTGATCGACCTCGACGGCACCCCGGACAAGTCCCGGCTGGGCGCCAACGCCATCCTCGGCGTCAGCCTCGCCGTCGCCAAGGCCGCGGCCGAGTCCTCGGGCCTCCCGCTGTTCCGCTACGTCGGCGGCCCCTCGGCGCACGTGCTCCCGGTCCCGATGATGAACATCGTCAACGGCGGTGCGCACGCCGACTCCAACGTCGACGTCCAGGAGTTCATGATCGCCCCGATCGGGGCGGCCACCTTCGCCGAGGCGCTGGCCACCGGCGCCGAGGTCTACCACGCGCTCAAGGCCGTGCTGAAGAAGCGCGGGCTGTCCACCGGCCTGGGCGACGAGGGCGGCTTCGCCCCGTCGCTGCCCAGCAACCGGGACGCCCTCGACCTGATCACCGAGGCCGTCGAGAAGGCCGGCTACACCCCGGGCACCGACATCGCCTACGCCCTGGACGTCGCGGCGACCGAGTTCCACTCGGCCGACGGCTACGCCTTCGAGGGCAAGACGCTCACCGCCGGTGACCTCACCGAGTACTACGCCGGGCTGCTCGACGCCTACCCGATCGTCTCGATCGAGGACCCGCTGTCGGAGGAGGACTGGGAGGGCTGGGTCGACCTGACCGCCGCCCTCGGCGACCGGGTGCAGATCGTCGGCGACGACCTCTTCGTCACCAACCCGGTCCGGCTGGCCGACGGCATCGCCCAGGGCGCGGCCAACGCGCTGCTGGTCAAGGTCAACCAGATCGGCACGCTCACCGAGACCCTCGACGCGGTCAACCTGGCGCACCGCTCGGGCTACCGCTGCATGATGAGCCACCGCTCGGGCGAGACCGAGGACACCACGATCGCCGACCTCGCCGTCGCCACCGACTGCGGGCAGATCAAGACCGGCGCCCCGGCCCGCTCGGAGCGGGTGGCCAAGTACAACCAGCTGCTCCGCATCGAGGAGGAGCTCGACGACGCCGCCCGGTACGCAGGTGCAGCCGCCTTCCCGCGGCTGACCCCGGCGTCCTGACCCCGGGCACCGTTCGTGGCTGACGCCCGCTCCCGCCGGGGCACGTCCCCCGGCGGGGGCGGGCGCTCGGCACCCCGTCGCCGCGCCGCCGCCCGGCCCGCCGCGGCCGGTGGTCGCGGCGCCGCCGACGCCCGGCAGGGTCGGCGGCGGACCCGCCGGCCGGCCCGCAGCACCTCGACCACCGGGCGCAGCCCGCTGGTCACCGGGCGGGCCGTGCTGCTCGGTGTCCTGGTCCTGCTGCTGGCGCTCACCCTGGCCGGTCCGGTCCGGTCCTTCGTGGCCGGTCGGCAGGAGCTCGCCGAGCTGGCCGCGGAGAACCAGGCGCTGTCCCTGCAGGAGCAGCAGCTGCAGGCCGAGCTGGACCGGCAGGGCGACCCCGCCTACCTGGCCCAGCAGGCCCGGCAGCGGCTGAACTTCGTGCTGCCCGGTGACCGGCTGGTCATCGTGGCCGACGGCACCGTCGTGGCCGGCGAGGAGCCCGCCCGCACCCCCGGCATCGCCGAGGACGCCCCGCAGGTGCCCTGGTACGAGGGCCTGCTGCAGTCCGTCGGCACGGCCGACGGCGGGTGACCGCCGCGGACGCGCCGACCGGCCCGGCCGCCCCCGCCCGGGTGGTCGTGCTGCTGTCGGGCACCGGGTCGCTGTGCGCGGCACTGCTGGACGCCGGGCGGCCCTCGTTCACCGTGGTCGCCGTCGGCGCCGACCGGGAGGCGCCCGGGCTCGCCGGTCCGCGGGAGCGGGGGCTGCCGACCTTCGTGCTGCGGCTGGGTGACCACCCCGACCGGGCCGCCTGGGACGCCGCGCTGGCCGACGCCGTCGCCGCGCACGAGCCCGACTGGGTCGTGTGCGCCGGGTTCATGAAGCTGCTGGGGCCGGCCGTGCTCGCCCGGTTCGGCGGCCGCCTGGTCAACACCCACCCGGCGCTGCTGCCGGCCTTCCCCGGCGCGCACGCCGTGCGGGACGCGCTGGCCGCCGGGGTGACCACGACCGGCGCCACGGTCCACCTCGTCGACGCGGGCCTGGACACCGGCCCCGTCCTGGCGCAGACCCCGGTCCCCGTGCTGCCCGGCGACGACGAGGCCCGGCTGCACGACCGGATCAAGACCGTCGAGCGGGCGCTGCTCGTCGACACGATCACCACACTCACCAGCTCGAGGAGCGGCACCCCATGACCGATCGCACCCCCGTCCGCCGGGCGCTGCTGGGCGTCTACGACAAGACCGGCGTCGAGGAGCTGGCCCGCGGGCTGGTCGAGGCCGGCGTCCAGCTGGTCAGCACCGGCGCGACCGCCCGGCGGATCGCCGAGGCCGGCGTGCCGGTCACCCCGGTCGAGGAGGTCACCGGCTTCCCCGAGTGCCTGGACGGCCGGGTCAAGACCCTGCACCCGGGCGTGCACGCCGGGATCCTGGCCGACCGGCGCAAGCCCGACCACGTCGCGCAGCTGGAGGAGCTGGGGATCGCCGCCTTCGACCTGGTGGTGGTCAACCTCTACCCGTTCCGCGAGACCGTGGCCTCGGGCGCCACCCCCGACGAGTGCATCGAGCAGATCGACATCGGCGGCCCCGCGATGGTGCGCGCCGCGGCCAAGAACCACCCGTCGGTCGCCGTCGTCGTCGACCCGGCCCGGTACGACGAGGTGCTCGCCGCGGTCCGGGACGGCGGGACGACGCTGGTCCAGCGCCAGCAGCTGGCCACCGAGGCCTTCCGGCACACCGCGTCCTACGACCTGGCCGTGGCGACCTGGCTCGGCGACGTCGTCGCCCCCGACGAGAGCGGGTTCCCGGCCTGGCGCGGCGCCGTGTGGGAGCGGGCCGACGTGCTGCGGTACGGGGAGAACCCGCACCAGGCGGCCGCGCTCTACCGGCACGGCCAGTCCGGTCTCGCCCACGCGCAGCAGCTGCACGGCAAGCAGATGAGCTACAACAACTACGTCGACACCGATGCCGCCTGGCGGGCCGCGCACGACCACGAGGCGCCGTGCGTGGCGATCATCAAGCACGCCAACCCCTGCGGCATCGCCGTGGGCACCGACCTGGCCCAGGCGCACCGCAAGGCGCACGCCTGCGACCCGGTGTCGGCCTTCGGCGGGGTCATCGCAGCCAACCGCGAGGTCGACCTGTCCACCGCCGAGCAGATCGCCGAGGTGTTCACCGAGGTCGTCGTCGCCCCGTCGTTCACCGACGACGCGGTCGAGGTGCTGACCCGCAAGAAGAACGTCCGGCTGCTGCGCATGCCCGCCGACGCCGTCGCCGACCCGGTCGAGCTGCGCCCGGTGGGCGGTGGGCTGCTGGTGCAGCAGGCCGACCGGATCACCGCCGACGGCGACGACCCCACGTCCTGGACGCTGGCCACCGGCTCGCCGGTCCCCGCGGCCACCCTGGACGACCTGGTCTTCGCCTGGCGGGCCGTGCGGGCGGTCAAGTCCAACGCGATCCTGCTGGCCGCCGACGGCGCGACCGTGGGCGTCGGCATGGGCCAGGTCAACCGGGTGGACGCCGCCCGGCTGGCCGTGCAGCGGGCGGGGGAGCGGGCCGCCGGGTCGGTCGCGGCCTCCGACGCGTTCTTCCCGTTCGCCGACGGGCTGCAGGTGCTGCTGGACGCCGGGGTCACCGCGGTCGTGCAGCCCGGTGGCTCGGTGCGCGACGAGGAGGTCGTGGCCGCCGCCGCCGAGGCCGGGATCGCCCTCTACCTGACCGGCACCCGGCACTTCGCGCACTAGGCGCGCCCCCTCCGGCGTGGATCAGGTGGGACGACCGCCGTGCATCCTCAGCCGCCGACGTCGGTGGCTGAGGATGCACGTCCGTCGTCCTACCTGATCCACGACACCGGGAGGGAGCCGTCGGTCAGCGGACCTTCGGGCCGGTGAGCAGCGCCTTGAGGGCGCCGAGCAGGCCCAGGCCGGCGACGCCGAGGGCGAAGTAGAAGCCGAGGTCGAAGGTGCCCAGCTGCCAGTCCCGGTCGTAGGAGGGGACCAGGACGGCGGCCACCACGAGACCGGCGACCAGCAGTGCCAGCACGCCCAGCGCGCGGTGCGCGCGCGCCGGCACCAGCAGCAGCAGCCCGAGCAGGAAGAGGACCGCGCCGCCGGCCAGCACGGCACCGGGCTGCCAGAGGCCGCGGTCGAACAACCCGGTCCAGTCGGTGCGGGCCTGGTCCACGACGTCGCGGGCCAGGTCCAGGCCGGTCGGGCCGTCCGGCGTCCAGGGCAGCAGCAGGCTCAGCGCCGCGGCCACGCCGGCCAGCAGGAGGCACAGTGCGCCGAACGCGTCGCCGCGGCGGACCGCCACGGGCTTCGTGGACCAGGCGGGCGCGGTCGTCGCCGGGTCGACCGGTGGCCGCCACGTCCCGTCCGCGGGCGCCGGGCGGTCCACGCCGTGCCCGGCCGCGCCGTCGGCCCCGACGCTGCGGAAGGGGATGGGCGGGGTGTCCTGGCGGGGGGCGGGCGCCACGGGGTGCACCTCGGTCGTCTGCTGGTCGGCCGGGTCCGGGCCGGGTCCGGGCGCGCCGAACACCTGGGTGCGGTCGGCATCGGTCCGTTCGGGCTCGCTCACGGGTCCTCCTGGGGCGTCGACCGGTTCTGCCGCCGAGCCTAGGAGAAGCAGGAGGACCTCGTCCCTCCCCACGACACGCTCCGCGCGCCGTGGGGCCCTGGGACGAGGCCGTTCCAGCCGGTCACGGCCGGGGTGCGGCAGACTGGGCGGGTGACGGCGACGCGACTGGACGGCAAGGCCACAGCGGGGGCCATCCGCACCGAGCTGACCGAGCGGGTGGCCGCACTGACCGCTGCCGGACGGCGCCCGGGGCTGGGCACGCTGCTGGTCGGCGACGACCCGGGCAGCCGGTGGTACGTCAACGCCAAGCACGCCGACTGCGCCCAGGTCGGCATCGCCAGCATCCAGCGTGAGCTGCCCGCCGACGCCTCGCAGGCCGACGTGCTGGCCGTGGTGGCCGAGCTCAACGCCGACCCCGCCTGCACCGGCTACATCGTCCAGCTGCCGCTGCCCCCGCAGGTCTCCGAGGCCGCCGTCCTGGAGGCGATGGACCCGGACAAGGACGCCGACGGCCTGCACCCGACGAACCTGGGCCGGCTCGTGCTCGGGGTGCCCGGCCCGCTGCCCTGCACCCCGCTGGGCATCGTGGAGCTGCTGCGTCGGTACGACGTCCCGCTGGCCGGGGCCGAGGTCGTCGTCGTCGGCCGCGGGGTGACCGTCGGCCGACCGCTGGGCCTGCTGCTGACCCGGCGGTCGGAGAACGCCACCGTGACGCTGTGCCACACCGGCACCCGCGACCTGGCCGCGCACACCCGGCGCGCCGACGTCGTCGTGGCCGCGGCCGGGGTGCCGGGGCTGGTCACCGCCGACATGGTCAAGCCCGGCGCCGCCGTCCTCGACGTCGGCGTGAGCCGGGTCGACGGCAAGATCGCCGGTGACGTCGCCGCCGACGTGGTCGAGGTCGCCGGGCACGTCGCCCCCAACCCCGGCGGGGTCGGTCCGATGACCCGGGCGATGCTGCTGAGCAACGTGGTCACCCTGGCCGAGCGGTCCGCCGCCCCCGCGACGGCCTGAGGCCCCCGGTGGCCCGCGCCCCGCTGTACACCCGCCGGCCGTTCCTGGCCGGCGTCCTCCGGCAGCTGCCGCTCACGGCGGTGCTGGTGGTCGTGGCGGTCGGCCTGGTCACGGTGGCCGCGGGCAACTGGCGGCGCGGGCTGGTCGTCATGGGCCTGGCCCTGGTCGGCGCCGCGGTGCTGCGGATGCTGCTGCCCGTGCGCCGGGTGGGGTTCCTCGCCGTCCGCAGCAGCACCACCGACGTCGTCCTGACCGCCGGCGGCGGGATCGCGCTGGTCCTCGTCGCGCTGGCCATCCCGCCCACCTGATCGGGGCCGGGGGCGCAGCCGACGGGCTCCGGCGCTAGGTTGGCGGCCATGGCAGCGCAGCCCGGTACCGGCAAGATCACCGTCGTGGGGTCCGGCTTCTACGGCTCGACGACCGCACTGCGCCTCGCGCAGTACGACATCGTGCGCACGGTCGTGCTCACCGACATCGTCGAGGGCAAGCCCGAGGGCCTCGCGCTGGACATCAACCAGTCCCGCTCCATCGAGGGCTTCGAGACCGAGGTCGTCGGCGTCGGCGGCGGGTCCTACGAGGGCACCGAGGGCTCCGACGTCGTCGTGATCACCGCGGGGCTGCCGCGCAAGCCGGGCATGAGCCGGATGGACCTGATCGAGACCAACGCCGGCATCGTCCGGTCGGTGGCCGAGAACGTGGCCCGGACCTCCCCGGACGCCGTGGTCATCGTGGTGAGCAACCCGCTGGACGAGATGACCGCGCTGGCCCAGCTGGCCACCGGCTTCCCGACCGCCCGGGTCATGGGCCAGGCCGGGATGCTGGACACCGCCCGGTTCACCGACAACGTCGCCCGCGAGCTCGGCGTCCCCACCGCCTCGGTGCGGACGCTGACCCTGGGCAGCCACGGCGACACCATGGTCCCGGTGCCCAGCCGGTGCACCGTCGACGGGAAGCCGCTGTCCGACGTGCTGGCCGCCGACCGCATCGCGCACCTGGTCGACCGCACCCGCAACGGCGGGGCCGAGGTCGTGGCGCTGCTCAAGACCGGCTCGGCCTACTACGCGCCCTCGGCCGCCGCGGCCCGGATGGCCAAGGCGGTCATCGAGGACTCCGGTGCGGTCATGCCGGTGTGCGCGTGGGTCGACGGCGAGTACGGGATCTCCGGGGTCTACCTGGGGGTCGAGGCCGAACTGGGCCGAGAGGGTGTGCGCCGGGTGGTCGAGGGCGACCTGACCGACGACGAGCTGGCCGGGCTGCGCGATGCAGCCGAGGCCGTACGGGCCAAGCAGGCGGACGTGGCCGACCTCTGAGTCGGCCTCCAACAGAGAGGGATCACCCACACGTGAGCAAGATCAAGGTGCAGGGCAAGGTCGTCGAGCTCGACGGCGACGAGATGACCCGGATCATCTGGCAGTTCATCAAGGACGAGCTGATCCTCAAGTACCTCGACGTCGACCTCGAGTACTACGACCTGGGCATGGAGAACCGCGACGCCACCGATGACCAGGTGACGATCGACGCGGCCAACGCCATCAAGGAGCACGGCGTCGGCGTCAAGTGCGCGACGATCACCCCGGACGAGGCGCGGGTCGAGGAGTTCGGCCTCAAGCAGATGTGGCGCTCGCCCAACGGGACGATCCGCAACATCCTCGGCGGCGTGATCTTCCGCGAGCCGATCATCATGGAGAACGTGCCGCGCCTGGTGCCGGGCTGGACCAAGCCGATCATCGTCGGCCGCCACGCCTACGGCGACCAGTACCGCGCCACCGACTTCAAGTTCCCCTCCGCGGGCACCCTGAAGGTCGTCTTCACCCCCGAGGACGGCGGTGAGACCATCGAGCGCGAGGTCTTCCAGGCCCCCTCGGCCGGCATCTCGCTGTCGATGTACAACCTCGACGACTCGATCCGGGACTTCGCCCGGGCCTCGTTGAACTACGGCCTGGCCCGCAACTACCCGGTGTACCTGTCGACCAAGAACACGATCCTCAAGGTCTACGACGGGCGCTTCAAGGACATCTTCCAGGAGATCTTCGACGCCGAGTTCGCGGAGAAGTTCGCCGCCGCCGGGATCACCTACGAGCACCGCCTGATCGACGACATGGTCGCGGCCAACCTCAAGTGGGAGGGCGGCTACGTCTGGGCGTGCAAGAACTACGACGGCGACGTGCAGTCCGACACCGTGGCGCAGGGCTTCGGCTCGCTGGGCCTGATGACCTCGGTGCTGGCCACCCCGGACGGCAAGACCGTCGAGGCCGAGGCCGCGCACGGCACGGTCACCCGGCACTACCGCCAGCACCAGGCCGGCAAGGAGACGTCGACCAACCCGATCGCGTCGATCTTCGCCTGGACCCGGGGCCTGGCCCACCGCGGCAAGCTGGACGGCACCCCCGAGGTCACCGAGTTCGCCGAGACCCTCGAGCGCGTCTGCGTCGAGACGGTCGAGGGCGGTCAGATGACCAAGGACCTCGCCCTGCTCATCGGCAAGGACGCCCCCTGGCTCACCACCCAGGACTTCCTCGCCGCGATCGACGCGAACCTGCAGAAGGCCATGGCCTGACGCAGTCGCCCCGACGGCCCCCTCCGCACCGCGGAGGGGGCCGTCGTGCGTCCGGGGTCAGCGGCCGAAGAGCTGGGTCCACCAGGGGCCGCCGGAGCCGTCGGCGATGCCGACGCCCAGGCGGGTGTTGCTGCAGTCCAGGATGTTGGCGCGGTGGCCCGGGCTGTCCATCCAGCCGGCCATGACCGACGCGCCGTCGCCGTAGCCCTGGGCGATGTTCTCCGCGCTCGCGCCGGACACCCCGGCGGCCGCGGCGCGGTCCCAGGGGCTGAGCCCGTCGGGCGTGGTGTGGCTGAAGTACCCGCGGTCGCGCATGTCCGCACTGTGCGCCCGGGCCACCGCGGCGAGCCCGCCGTCGGCGACGACCGGCCCGCAGCCGGCCGCGGCGCGCTCGGCGTTGACCAGGTCCAGCACGGCGCCCTCGGGTCCCGGGCTCGCGGCGGGAGCCGGGGCCGGAGCAGGGGGCGGGGCCGGCGCCGGGGCGGTCTCGGCGGGGGCCGCCGGGGAGGTCTCGGGCGCCGGCGGGGGACTGGTGGTCGGCTCGGTGGTGGGCGGCGTGGTCGCGGTGGCCGTCGTGGTCGGTGCCGCCGTGGTGGTCGGCGCAGCGCTGGTGGTGGTCGCGCTCGGGGAGGTCGCCGCGGCCGGCACCGGGTCGGTGCGGCCGGGGAGCGCCCAGAGCACGCCGCCCAGGACGGCGAGCACGGCCAGGACGGCGAGGGCGGGCACCCACCGCCGTCCCACGGGCAGCCCGCGCAGCAGCCGGCGGTCGTGCCCGGGATCGGTCATGGCCGTCGACCCTAGCCACACGTGCACCCCGCGCGGCGGAACGTGCGCCGCCGCCCGGCCGTTGCCGGGTGGACCGTCCGCGTCCCGACCGGGATCCTGGGACGCCCGTCCCGCCCCGCACCCCCCCCGAAGGAGCACGCCCGCTCGTGAGCGACGTCTGGCTCAACATCGTCATGGTCGTCGTCTTCGTCCTCATCGGCGGCGCGTTCGCCGGTGCGGAGATCGCCCTGGTCTCGCTGCGGGAGTCGCAGGTCCGCGCGCTGGGGGAGAAGGGCAAGCGCGGCACCGCGCTGACCAAGCTGCTCAGCGAGCCCAACCGCTTCCTCGCCGCGGTGCAGGTCGGCGTCACCCTGGCCGGGTTCTTCTCCGCGGCCTTCGGCGCCAGCACGCTGTCGGCCCCGCTGGGGGAGTGGCTGGTGTCCCTCGGCCTGGCCGAGGGCGTGGCCGACCCGCTGAGCTTCGTGCTGGTCACCATCGCCATCAGCTACCTGTCCCTCGTGGTCGGCGAGCTGACCCCCAAGCGGCTGGCCCTGCAGCGCGCCGAGGGCTTCTCCCTCGTCGTCGCCGGCCCGCTCAACCGCATCGCCTCGGCGTTCCGGCCGGTCATCTGGCTGCTGTCCCGGTCCACCGACCTGCTGGTCCGGCTGCTGGGCGGGGACCCCAAGCAGAGCGGTGAGTCGATCAGCCAGGAGGAGCTGCGCGACCTCGTCGCCGCCCACGAGTCGCTGTCCAGCGACGAGCGCCGGCTGATCGACGAGGTCTTCCGCGCCGGGGACCGCGAGGTCCGCGAGGTGATGACCCCGCGCACCGAGGTCGACTTCCTCGACGCCTCGATGACGGCCAGCCGGGCGGCCAAGCTGATCGCGGAGTCGGGCCGGTCCCGGTACCCGGTGGTCGGCCGCACGCAGGACGACGTCGTCGGCTTCGTGCACGTCCGCGACCTGCTGCTGCCCAACCACCCGGCGGGCCGGGCGGCCACCGTGGGCGACCTGGCCCGCGAGGTCAAGCAGCTTCCGGGGACGGCGGGGGTGCTCACCGCGCTGTCGGAGATGCGCCGGGAGAGCCAGCACCTGGCCATCGTCGTCGACGAGTACGGCGGCACCGACGGCATCGTGACCCTGGAGGACCTCATCGAGGAGGTCATCGGGGAGATCTACGACGAGTACGACGAGGACGCCGTCCCGGAGAACGACGACCCCGCCGAGGGCCCGCACGACGTCGACGGCCTGCTCAACCTGGACGACTTCGCCGAGGCCACCGGGCTGCACCTGCCCGAGGGGCCCTACGAGACGGTGGCCGGCTGGGTGCTGGCCGAGCTGGGCCGGATCCCCGCCGTCGGGGACACCGCGTCGCACGAGGGGCGCGAGCTCACCGTCACCGAGCTCGACGGCCGGCGCATCGCCCGGATCGCGGTGTCACCCGCCCCGCCGCCGGAGGTCGACGGCGACACCCTCCGAGCGGACGCCGCCAGCTAGCGGCTCAGCTGGGCCCACGCGTCGGCGACCATCGTGGTCAGGTCCGCGTGCTGCGGCGTCCAGCCCAGGTCGGCGCGGATCCGGTCCGAGGAGGCGACCAGCTGGGCCGGGTCGCCGGCCCGCCGGGCGCCGACGACGACCGGCACCGGGTGCCCGGTGACCTCGCGGACGGCGTCGACCACCTGCTGCACGCTGAACCCGGTGCCGTTGCCCAGGTTGTAGACGCGGTGCTCGCCCGGCGCGGGCGCGGGCAGGGCCAGCAGGTGCGCCTCGGCCAGGTCCAGCACGTGGACGTAGTCGCGGATGCAGGTGCCGTCGGGGGTCGGGTAGTCCTCGCCGAAGACGGTGATCGCGTCCCGGGTGCCCGCGGCGACCTGCAGCGCGATGGGGATGAGGTGGGTCTCGGTGGCGTGCCGCTCGCCCCGGCTGAACCCGGCGCCGGCCACGTTGAAGTACCGCAGGCTGACCGCGGCGAAGGAGTGCGCCACCGCGTAGGAGGTCAGCATGTGGTCCACGGCCAGCTTCGAGGCGCCGTAGGTGTTGGTCGGGCGGGTGGGGGCGTCCTCCCGGATCGGCACCGACTCCGGCTCGCCGTAGGTGGCCGCGGTGGAGGAGAAGACGATCCGCCGGCAGTCCACCGCCCGCATCGCCTCCAGCAGCGCGAGCGACCCGCCGACGTTGGTGTGCCAGTAGTCCTCGGGCTGGGTCTGGGAGACCCCGACCAGGCTCTTGGCCGCGAAGTGCAGCACGGCCTCGGGCCGGACGTCGGCCAGGACCGGGCCCGAGTCGTGCAGGGACGCCCGGACGAAGGTCGCGCCCTCGGGGACGGCGTCGGCGTGGCCGGTCGACAGGTCGTCCAGCACGGTCACCTCGTGGCCCCGGTCGAGCAGGGCCGCGGTGACTACGCTGCCGATGTAGCCGGCGCCGCCGGCGACGAGAACTCGCATGTCCCCAGCCTACGGAGGACGTCCCCATGGTCAGCCCGCGCGCGGCGGTGAGCGCCCTCCCGGCCTACCGGCCCGGCCGGAACCCGGCCGACCTGGCCCGTGAGATCGGCGTCCCCAAGGCCGTGAAGCTGGCCAGCAACGAGGTCGCCTTCCCGCCGCTGCCGGCCGTGGTCGCGGCGATCTCGCAGGTGGCGGGGGAGACCAACCGCTACCCGGACAACGGCGCCGCGGTGCTGACCGGCGACCTCGCCCGCCGCTACGGCGTCGACCCCGGCCAGGTGGCCGTCGGGTGCGGTGCGGTCACGCTGCTCCAGCAGGTGGCCCAGGCCTACTGCGACCCCGGCACCGGCTTGGTCTACGCCTGGCGGTCCTTCGAGATGTACCCGCTGCTGGCCCGGGTCGCCGGCGCCACCGCCGTCCAGGTGCCGCTGGTGCCGGGCACCGACGGCGGCCGGGCCGACACCCACGACCTCGACGGCCTGCTGGCCGCGGTGGACGAGACCACCCGCGTCGTCCTCGTGTGCAACCCGAACAACCCGACCGGGACGGCGGTCCGGCGGCCGGCGCTCGAGCGCTTCCTGGACGCCGTGCCCGCCACCACCCTGGTCGTGCTGGACGAGGCCTACCGGGAGTTCGTCACCGACCCCGAGGTGCCCGACGGCGTCGAGCTGATGCGCGGGCGGCCCAACGTCGCGGTCCTGCGCACGTTCTCCAAGGCCTGGGGGCTGGCCGGCCTGCGGGTGGGCTACCTGCTGGCCGAGGACCCCGCCGTGGCCGAGGCGGTGCGCAAGACGCACGTGCCCTTCGGCGTCTCGATGGTCGCCCAGGCCGCCGCGGTCGCCGCGCTGGCCAGCGAGGACGAGGTGCGCGCCCGGGTCGCCGAGGTCACCGCCGAGCGGGAGCGGCTGACCGCCGCGCTGCGGGAGCGCGGGCAGTCCGTCGCCGACAGCCAGGCCAACTTCGTCTGGCTCCCGCTGGGCGAGCGCACCGCCGAGCTCGCCGCTGCCCTGGAGGCCCGGGCCGTGATCACCCGCCCCTTCGCCGGCGAGGGCCTGCGGGTCACCGTCGGCACCCCCGAGGAGGACGACGTCTTCCTGGCCGCCCTCGACGAGATCGTCGGCGGCTAGGCGGGTCCGGCGGGGGACGGGTGGGGTGCGTGGTTCGATGAGGGACGTGCCTGCTCCCCGCGTGCTGTCCGGCATCCAGCCGACGGCGGACTCCTTCCACCTCGGCAACCACCTCGGGGCGCTGCGGCAGTGGGTCAGCATGCAGGCCGACCACGACGCCTTCTACTGCGTCGTGGACCTGCACGCGATCACCGTCGAGCAGGACCCGGCGGTGCTCCGCCGGCGCACGCTGGTGAGCGCCGCCCAGCTGCTGGCGCTGGGCGTCGACCCCGACCGCAGCGCGCTCTTCGTGCAGAGCCACGTGCCCGAGCACGCCCAGCTGGGCTGGGTGCTGCAGTGCATCACCGGCTTCGGCGAGGCCGGCCGGATGACCCAGTTCAAGGACAAGTCCGCCCGGCAGGGGCAGTCCAGCACCAGCGTCGGGCTGTTCACCTACCCGATCCTGCAGGCCGCCGACATCCTGCTCTACCAGGCCCAGCGGGTCCCGGTCGGTGAGGACCAGCGCCAGCACCTGGAGCTGACCCGCGACCTGGCCACCCGGTTCAACAGCCGGTTCGGCGAGACCTTCGTGCTGCCGGAGGCCTACATCCCGCAGGGTGCGGCCAAGGTCCTGGACCTGCAGCAGCCGGACAAGAAGATGTCCAAGAGCCTGCCCGAGGCCGGGTGCGTGAACCTGCTCGACGACCCCAAGGTGATCGGCAAGCGGATCCGCAGCGCCGTCACCGACACCGGCAGGGAGGTCGTCTTCGACCCCGAGGGCAAGCCCGGGGTCAGCAACCTGCTGACCATCCACTCCGCCTTCTCCGGGGTGCCGGTGCCCGAGCTCGAGCAGCGGTTCGCCGGCCGCGGCTACGGCGACCTGAAGAAAGAGCTCGCCGAGGTGGTGGTCGAGGCGCTGGCCCCGGTGCAGGCCCGCACCGCCGAGCTGCTCGCCGACACCGCCGAGCTGGAGCTGGTGCTCGCCGCCGGTGCCGCCCGGGCCCGCGAGGTCGCCGCCCCCACCCTGGCCGCCGTCTACGACCGGATCGGTTTCCTGCCTCCCTCGGGGGCCCGGTGACCAGGCCGGTACCCCCTCCCCGGCAGCAGCCCCCGCGCCGGCACGACGACACGTTCGTCCCGCGCAACGCCCACCGCGCCGTCGGCGCCACGGCCGTGCTGGGCGTGGTGGTCGACATCCCCGAGCCCTGGGCCCAGTTGCTGGTCAACTGGCGGGCCAAGTGCGGGGACCCGCAGGCCGGGGTGGTGCCGCCGCACGTCACCCTGCTGCCGCCCACCGAGGTCGCCACCGCCGACCGGTCGCTGATCTCCGCCCACCTGGCCGCGGTGGCCCGCAGCCACCCGCCCTTCGAGATCCGCCTGCAGGGCACCGGCACCTTCCGGCCGGTCTCCGAGGTGGTCTTCGTGGCCGTCGCCGCGGGCGTCGCCGACTGCGCGGCGATCGCCACCGACGTCCGCAGCGGCCCGCTGGCCCGGCCGTTGTCGTTCCCGTACCACCCGCACGTCACCGTGGCCCACGACGTGCCCGCCGAGGCCCTCGACATGGCGGCCACCGAGCTGGCCGGCCTGGAGTGCACCTTCCCGGTCGGGCACTTCACCGAGTTCGAGCAGCAGTCCAGCGGCGCGTGGGCCGTGGCCCGCCGGCACCCGCTGACCGGACCGCCGCGCGCCTGACCGGCCCGGTCGGCGCCCGCCCGCCCCGACCCGGAGAATCGGCGCCGTGAGCACAGCGCAGGAGCCGGCCCCCGGCGGCAACGTGATCACCCGGACCGTCGACGGCGTCCGCGACCTGATCCACCGCGGCCGGGCCGCCCAGCCCTGGTTCGACCACCTGGTGCACGCCGGCGGGCACTACAACCGCGCACAGGGCGACGTCCTCGCCTCGGCCGTGACCTACTACGCCTTCCTGGCGCTGTTCCCCGTCGTGCTGCTGCTGGCCTCGATCGCCGGCTTCGTGCTGGCCGGGAACACCGCGCTGCAGCTGGAGCTGGTCGAGGCCATCCAGGACGCCGTCCCGGGCAAGACCGGCAGCGACCTGGCGCAGGCCGTGGTGGGCGCCATCAACGCCCGGAGCACCACCGGGGTGATCGGGCTGGTCGGCTTCCTGGTCGTCGGCCTGGGCGCGGTGGACAAGCTCCGGGTCGGGATGGACGTCGTCTGGCGCGGCAGACCGGACCAGCCCGACTTCCTCGGCGACCGGCTCAAGGACCTCTTGGTGCTGCTCGGGCTGGCCGGCGCCGGCGTGCTGTCCATCGCGCTGAGCACGGGGACGACGGCGGCGGCGGGCTACGCCTTCGACCTGCTGGGCATCGACCAGGTGCCCGGGTTCTTCCTGCTCACCGGGGTGCTCGGCATCGGGCTGGCCCTGGTCGGCGACACCCTGGTCTTCCTGTGGGTGCTCAAGGGCGTGCCGAACACGCCCTTCGGCATCCGGATGCTGCTGCCGGGTGCCGCCTTCGGCGCCGTCGGGTTCGAGGTGCTGAAGTTCGTGGGCGGGTACTACCTGAACATCCTCAGCGGCAACGTGACCGTCTCGGCGTTCGGCGGGTTCGTCGGGCTGATCATCTGGATCAACGTGGTCGCCCGGTTCGCCTTCTTCACGGCCGCGTGGACCGCGACCCTCCCGGCGGTCGAGCACTCGGCCGCGGGGGTCCCGCACGGCCCGCCGAGCCCGACCCGGCTGCCCGACGTGGTGCTGGTCGACGAACGCGGTCCGCGCCCGGCTCCGCTCGCCCTCGCGGCGGGCCTGCTGGGGGCAGGGGCGCTGATGGGTGCGGCGGCAGGTCGCTGGGTCCCCGCCGCGGTCCGTCGCCGGGACCGCCGGCCGGCCCGTCGTCCCGACGCGGCGGCGGACGCCTGACCGCCCGGTCGTCGGACCACCCGCCGGCCGGCACCAGCCGGACGGCCCGTCGGCGGCCGACCACCGTGGCGACCACGACCGCCGCCGCGGCCGTGCCGAGGGCCACGGGCAGCAGGACCGACTCGGCGGGCGCCTGGGTGGACGCCGGCTGCACGGCGGCGCTCTGCGCGGCGGCCGCGGCGTCGGCGGCCTCGGCCGAGCTCAGCGTGCCGTCGGCGGGGGAGGGGACGGCGAGGCCGGCCGACGCGGCGTCGCTGCCGACCTCGCCCGGCGCGACCAGGGTGCCCACCCCGCTGCCGGTCGGGGTGGCGAAGCCCCAGTCCAGCAGCCGCTCCGCCTGCTCGGTCGTGGAGACCGGGTAGCGCTCGGTCTGCATGAGGCTGACCACCAGCCGGCGGCCGTCGCGCTGCGCGGCGGCCACGAAGGTGTGCCGGGCGGCGTCGGTGAAGCCGGTCTTGCCGCCCAGGGTGCCCGGGTACTCGGTGAGCAGGGTGTTCTGGGTCTGGATCTGGTAGCCGTCGCTCTTGCCGGGGACGGCGGGCATCTGCGCGGTCGTCTGCTGCAGGATCGCCGCGGTCGTGGGGTCGTCCACCAGCTGGGCCATGATCAGCGCCAGGTCGTAGGCCGAGGACGTCTGGCCCGCGACGTCCAGCCCGGACGGCGTGCCGGCCACGGTGTCCAGGGCGCCGATCCGCTGGGCCGTGGCGTTCATCGCCGCCAGCGTCGCTGGCACCCCGCCCGCGGCCCGGGCCAGGGCGTTGGCGGCGTCGTTGCCCGACTGCATGACCAGGGCGTCGAACAGCAGCGACACCGGGTACTGGCCGCCGGCCACGAGGCCGACCCGGCTGCCCTCGACCGACTCGTCCTCGGTGGTGCCCTCCACGACGAGCGCCGGGTCCAGCGCCGGGGCGAGGGTGAGCAGCGTGAGCGTCTTGAGCGTGCTGGCCGGGTAGTAGCGGCCGTGCGGGTCCTGGGCGCCGAGCACCTCGCCGGTGTCCAGGTCGGCGACCACCCAGCCGTGCGCGTCGATGCCCTCGGGCAGGGCCGGTGCCCCGGCGACGGTGACCAGGCCGCGGGTGTCCAGGCCGTCGCCGCCCACGGTGCTGCCGTCGGGGGCGTGGCCCTGCGCGGGACCGCCGTCCTGGGGGGCGGTGGGGGTCGGGGCCGCCGGGTCGACGGTCGGCCGGGACGTGTCCTCGGCCAGGGCGGCCGGGACGCCGGCCAGCAGGACGACACCCGTGACAAGCGCCACCGCGGCCGCGCGGGCACCGGGCAGCAGGGATCGCATGGTGCGCGACGCTAACCGCGGGAGGCCCCGACCGGGGTGGCCCGGGTGCGTGTCGGCTCCGTCGCGTGACGCATGTGCCGGGTGTGCCGGGGCGGGCGCCACGTGTCGGCCACGTCGCCGGGTCCTAACGATCGGGTCTCGGTGTCCCTGCGGTGGTGCCGGGGGGACACCGGCCGCGGCTAGCGTGCCGGAATCGCCGCCTCGCCCCTCCGCGGGCCCGGGGCGGTGGGACACCCGAGAGCACACCCCGGGGCGCACCCCCTCCGGGTGGGCGTCGCCCCACACGAGAGGAGAACCCCTTGCGCCGAGCGCGTGGGATGAAGCTGGCCGCCCTGGCCATCGCCGGCAGCCTGGCCCTGGCGGCCTGCGCCAGCGACGAGGACACCAGCGGCAGCGGTGGCAGCGCGAGCAGCGGCGGCAGCGAGGACGGCCCGAAGATCGGCCTCGCCTACGACACCGGCGGCCGCGGCGACAAGTCCTTCAACGACTCGGCCTACGCCGGCGTCGAGGCGGCCATCGAGGCCAACGGCGGCTCCGTGCAGGAGGTCTCGCCCAACAGCGACGCCTCCGACCGGGCCGACCTGCTGACCCAGCTCGCCGACCAGGGCTTCAACCCGATCATCGCCGTCGGCTTCGCCTACGGCGACGTGATCGGCGACGTGGCCCAGCAGTACCCCGACGTCGACTTCGCCATCGTCGACTCCACCGGCGTGGACGTCGCCGACAACGTGACCGGCCTGCAGTTCGCCGCCAACCAGGGCTCGTTCCTCGGTGGCGTCGCGGCCGCGACCAAGAGCGAGACCGGCCACGTCGGCTTCGTCGGCGGCGTCGAGACCCCGCTGATCCAGGCCTTCGAGGCCGGCTTCGTCGCCGGTGCGCAGACCGTCAAGCCCGACATCATCATCGACCGGCAGTACATCTCGCCCGCCGGTGACTTCTCCGGGTTCAACGACCCCGCCCGCGGCCAGATCGTGGCCCAGGGCATGTTCGACGCCGGCGCCGACATCGTCTACGCCGCCGCCGGTGGTTCGGGCATCGGTGTCTTCCAGGCCGCCGCGGCCTCCGGTGGCCGGGCCATCGGGGTCGACTCCGACCAGTACGAGACCGTCGGCGACGCCTCGCTGCAGGCCGTGATCATGACCTCGGTCCTCAAGCGCGTGGACAACGCGGTCGAGGCCTACATCGGCACCTTCGTCGACGGCAGCGTCGAGGGCGGCACCGACGTGGTCAACGACCTGTCCACCGAGGGTGTGGGCCTGTCCTACTCCGGCGGGTTCATCGACGACATCCAGTCGACGATCGACGACTACACCCAGCAGATCGTCGACGGCGAGATCACCGTCCCGGAGACCCCGACCGACTGACGTCGGGTCGCCTCCAGCAGCAGGACGACGGGCCCGGGCGGTAGCGCCCGGGCCCGTCGTTTCTGCTGTGTACCGTCCCACCGTCGGGACTCCGGCGGGCCCAGCGCCCAGCCGACCGAAGATCGTCCACCGAGGAGCACCGGGAGTGGCAGTGACGGAGTCAGCACCGCCGGCGGTGGAGCTGCGCGGGATCACCAAGCGGTTCCCGGGGGTCGTCGCGAACAAGGACATCGAGCTGCGGGTCGCCCGCGGCGAGGTCCACGCGATCGTGGGCGAGAACGGCGCCGGGAAGTCGACGCTGATGAAGACCCTGTACGGCATGCACCGGCCCGACGAGGGCCAGATCCTGCTCGACGGCCGCGAGGTCGTCTTCAAGAGCCCCGGCGACGCGATCGCGGCCGGCGTCGGCATGGTGCACCAGCACTTCATGCTGGCCGACAACCTGACGGTCCTGGAGAACGTGGTCCTGGGCGCGGAGAAGGCGCACGGCATCGGTGCCGCCGCCCGCCGCCGGATCACCGAGATCTCCGAGTCCTACGCCCTGGGCCTGGAGCCCGACGACCTGGTCGAGGACCTCGGCGTGGGCGACCGGCAGCGGGTGGAGATCGCCAAGGTGCTCTACCGCGGCGCGACCACGCTGATCCTGGACGAGCCCACCGCCGTCCTGGTGCCGCAGGAGGTCGACGAGCTGTTCGGCAACCTCGCGGAGCTCAAGCGCGAGGGCCTCACGGTCATCTTCATCTCCCACAAGCTCGACGAGGTGCGGAAGGTGGCCGACTCGATCACCGTCATCCGCCGCGGCACCACGGTGGGCACCGCCGACCCGCGGACGACGACGGCCAAGCAGCTGGCCGAGATGATGGTCGGCGCCGAGCTGCCCACCCCGGAGACCCGCACCTCCACCGTCCGCGACACCCCGGTGCTGGAGCTGCGCGGGGTCACCGTGGCCGGCCAGGGCGCCCGCCCCGCCGTCGACGACGTCACGCTGACCGTCCGCGAGGGCGAGGTCGTGGGCATCGCCGGCGTCGAGGGCAACGGCCAGGCCGAGCTGGTGGACGCGATCATGGGGCTGCGCCCGCTGGCCGCCGGGACGGTCGTGCTCGGCACCGACGACATCACCGCCTGGACCACCCGGACCCGGCGCGAGCGCGGCATCGGCTTCATCCCCGAGGACCGGCACCGCCAGGGCATGCTGCTGGACGCCCCGCTCTGGGAGAACCGGGTGCTGGGCCACCAGACCGAGGCCCCCAACGCCCGCGGCCTGTTCATCGACCGCAAGGCCGCCCGGGCCGACACCGAGCGGATCATGCGCGAGTACGACGTCCGCGCCCCGGGGCCGGACACCCTGGCCGTCGCCCTGTCCGGCGGCAACCAGCAGAAGCTCATCGTCGGTCGCGAGATGAGCGCGAAGCCGCGGCTGCTGATCGCCGCGCACCCGACCCGCGGCGTCGACGTCGGTGCGCAGTCGGTCATCTGGGAACTGCTCAAGGACGCCCGCGCGGAGGGGCTGGGGATCGTGCTGATCTCGGCCGACCTGGACGAGCTGATCGGCCTGTCCGACACCCTCCAGGTCATGCTGCGCGGCGCCGTGGTCGCCACCCTCGACCCGGGCGCGGTCACCCCCGAGCAGCTCGGCGGGTACATGACCGGCGCGGTCGCCGGCACCACGGCGGGTGCGGCGTGAGCGTGCTGCGCCGCACCGGCCAGGCGCTGCTCGCGCCGCTGCTGGCCGTGGTCATCGCCCTGGTCATCTCCGGGGCGGTCATGGCCGCCATCGGGGTGGACCCGCTGCGGGCGCTGTCGGTCATGACCGACTTCGGCGAGACCCCCTCGCAGCAGGTCACCGCGATCGTCGTCGTCCTCAACCGCGCCGTCCCGCTGTTCCTGGCCGGGCTCGCGGTGGCCGTCGCCTTCCGGATGGGCCTGTTCAACATCGGCGTCGAGGGCCAGTACCGGATGGCCACCGTCGTCGCCGCCGGCGTGGGGGCGTCGGTGTCGCTGCCGGGCCCGCTGCACGTCCTGCTGATCATCGTGGTCGCGATGGGCATGGCCGCGATCTGGGCCGGCATCGTCGGCGTCCTCAAGGTCACCCGCGGCGTGTCCGAGGTGATCAGCTCGATCATGCTGAACTTCATCGCGCTGGGGCTGGCGTCGTTCCTGCTCACCGGCCCGCTGCGGGGCAGCGAGCCGGGCGCCTCCATCGTCACGACGAAGGAGATCCCGGAGTCGGGCTGGTTCCCCTCGCTCAACGGGGTCTTCGGCGCCCTCGGCCTGGCCGACCCGCCGCGGCAGCTCTACGGCTTCCTGCTGGTGGCGGTCGTGGTCGGCGTCGTGGTCGCGGTGCTGCTCAAGCGCACCCGGTTCGGCTTCGACCTGCGGGCCACCGGCCTGTCGGCGTCGGCGGCCTCGGCCAGCGGCGTGGACGCCAAGCGCATGGTCATCACCACGATGCTGATCTCCGGTGCGATCGCCGGGCTGATCGGCCTGCCCGACCTGCTGGGCGCCGACCACAACTACGGCACCCAGTTCACCTCCGGGCTGGGCTTCCTGGGCATCGCGATCGCCCTGCTGGGCCGCAACAACCCGATCGGCATCGCGGTCGCCGCGGTGCTCTTCGCCTTCCTGGACCGGGCGTCGGTGCCGCTGCAGATCGCCAACATCCCGTCCTCGGTGGTCACGATCATCCAGGGCACGATCGTGCTCGCGGTGGTCATCGCCAACGAGGTCGCCCGCCGCATCGCCCGCCGCCAGGCCGAGTCGGGCACGGCGGTCGCCCCGCCGGCCGCCGGCGACGGCAGCAGCGGCGAGCCCGACGCCGGTCCGCCGAGCGGGCCCGCGCTGAGCAACGCCTCCGGCGCCACCGGCCGCACCGACCCGATGGGGAGCGCCTCGTGAGCACCGCGACCACCGCCGGCACCACCGCCCCGTCCCGGGGCCCGGTGACCGAGCTCTTCCTGGGCGGCGGCCGCGGGCGCCGGCTCACCTGGATCCTGGTCGGCCTGCTGCTGCTGGTCTCCGCCGTCCGGGTCATCTCCGGGCAGCAGGCGCTGACGTCGTCCTCGACGATGGCCGCCACGCTGCTGCTGGCCGTGCCGCTGCTGCTGGCGGCGCTGGGCGGGTTGTTCGCCGAGCGGGCCGGCGTGGTGAACATCGGCCTGGACGGGATGATGATCCTGGGCACCTGGGGGGCCGGTTTCGCCGGCTACCAGTGGGGCTGGCAGGGCGCCGTGCTCGGCGGCATCCTCATGGGCGCCCTGGGCGGGCTGCTGCACGCGGTCGCCACCGTCACCTTCGGCGTCGACCACGTGATCTCCGGCGTCGCGATCAACATCCTGGCCGCCGGCGTCGTCCGCTTCCTGTCCGAGTCGATCTACGTGGACAACCCGGCCGGCGGTGGCGTCACCCAGTCCCCGGCGATGTCCTCCCGACCGCCGACGTTCTCGCTGCCGGTGCTCTCCTCGGGCCCGGACCTGCTGGGCAAGCTGGAGAACCTGCACTGGTTCCTGCTCAGCGACCTGGCCGGGGTGCTGCGCGGGTTCACCAACGGCGTCGGCGTGCTGACCGTCGTCGCGGTCCTCATGGTGCCCGGGGCCTACCTGCTGCTGTGGCGCACCGCGTTCGGGCTGCGCGTGCGCTCCTGCGGGGAGAACCCGGCCGCGGCGGACTCCCTGGGCGTGCCTGTCTACCGGCTCAAGTACATCGCCGTGGTCATCTCGGGCTCGCTCGCCGGGCTGGGCGGGGTGTTCCTGGTCTTCATCGCCAACATCTACCGCGAGGGCCAGACCAACGGCCGCGGGTTCATCGGCCTGGCCGCGCTGATCTTCGGCAACTGGCGCCCCGGTGGCCTGGCCGCCGGCGCCGGTCTGTTCGGGTTCGCCGACGCCCTGCAGCTGCGCAGCCGCACCGGCGTGGTCGCCCTGCTGCTGCTGGTGGCGATCCTGCTGCTGGCCGTCGCGGTGGTGCAGGGCGCCCGCGGCAAGATCACCCAGGCGGTGACGGCGGCGGCCTTCGCGGCCGCCTCGCTGGTGGGCTACATCGTCATCGACGAGCTGCCCGAGGGCATCGTCAGCTTCACCCCGCACCTGACCACGCTGCTGGTGCTGTCCCTGGCCTCCCAACGGCTGCGGATGCCCAAGGCCGACGGACTGGTCTACCGGAGAGGCGAACATTGATCGACTGGGATGCCCTGCGCGCCGCGGCGCGCGAGGCCATGACGCACGCCTACGCGCCGTACTCGCACTTCCCGGTGGGTGTCGCCGGGCTGGTCGACGACGGCCGGGTGGTCACCGGCTGCAACGTGGAGAACGCCTCGTACGGCATCGGGCTGTGCGCCGAGTGCGGGATGGTCAGCGAGCTCGCCCGCTCCGGCGGCGGCCGGCTGGTCGCGGTGGCGTGCGTCGGCGGTGACGGCCAGCCGCTCATGCCGTGCGGCCGGTGCCGGCAGCTGCTCTGGGAGTTCGGCGGCGCGGACATGATGATCGAGACCGTGTCGCTGGGGATCGTGCCGATGCGCGAGGTGCTGCCCGACGCGTTCGGCCCCGAGGACCTGGTGAAGGCGGCGGAGCGGGCATGAGCACCCACGACGCGATCGACGTCATCCGGGCCAAGCGGGACGGCGTCGAGCTGTCCGGCGACCAGATCCGCTGGGTCATCGGCGCCTACACCGCGGGCCAGGTGCCCGACGAGCAGATGAGCGCGCTGCTGATGAGCGTGTTCTTCCGCGGCATGACGCCGGCGGAGCTGGCCGCGTGGACCCAGGCGATGATCGACTCCGGCGTCCGCAAGGACCTGTCCGGGCTGGGCCGCCCGACGGCGGACAAGCACTCCACCGGCGGCGTGGGGGACAAGACCACCCTGCCGCTGGCGCCCCTGGTCGCCGCGTGCGGCGTCGCCGTCCCGCAGCTGTCCGGCCGCGGGCTCGGGCACACCGGCGGCACGCTGGACAAGCTGGAGGCCATCCCCGGCTGGCGGGCGGCGCTGACCGAGGACGAGTACCTCGCCCAGCTCCGCGACGTCGGTGCTGTGGTGTGCGCGGCCGGCAACGACCTGGCCCCGGCGGACAAGCTGCTCTACGCGCTGCGCGACGTCACCGGCACGGTCGAGTCGATCCCGCTGATCGCCAGCTCGATCATGAGCAAGAAGATCGCCGAGGGCGCCGACGCGCTCGTGCTGGACGTCAAGACCGGCAGCGGCGCGTTCATGAAGGACGTCGAGAGCTCCCGTGAGCTGGCCCGCACCATGGTCGGCCTCGGCGAGGCCGCCGGCGTGCGCACCGTGGCCCTGGTGACCGCGATGGACCGTCCGCTGGGCCGCTCGGCGGGCAACGCCGTGGAGGTCGCGGAGTCCCTCGAGGTGCTGGCCGGCGGCGGACCGGCCGACCTGGTCGAGCTGACCCTGGCCCTGGCCCGCGAGATGCTGGCCGGCGCCGGGCGCCCGGACGTCGACCCCGCCGCGGCGCTGGCCGACGGCCGGGCCATGGACTCCTGGAAGGCCATGATCCGCGCCCAGGGCGGTGACCCCGACGCCCCGCTGCCGCAGCCGACCGAGCGCCACGTGGTCACCGCGCCGGCCACCGGCACGCTCACCCGGCTGGACGCCTACGCCCTCGGCGTGGCCGCCTGGCGGCTGGGCGCCGGCCGGGCGCGCAAGGAGGACCCGGTGTCGGCCGCGGCCGGCGTCGTCTGGCACGCGTCGGTGGGGGAGCAGGTGACCGCCGGCCAGCCGCTGCTGGAGCTGCAGACCGACGACGCCTCGCGGATCGAGCGGGCGCTGGCGGCCCTGGACGGCGCCGTGGGCGTCGACACCGAGGACACCGTGCTGCCGCTGGTGGTCGACCGCATCACGTCCTGAGCACACCGTCGCGCTCCGCGCTCCCACCGCGGCCACGAGCCGGTGCCGGCTGCGCGGAGCGTGTCCGTGCGACGCCGGCGGGAGGACTCCGTCCTCCGCACCGACGCCGCACACCGCCTGCGGCGGGTCCGTCCAGGCGCATGGGGGACACTCGGTCCTCGTGAGCACCACCCCTGCGCCCGTCGCCGAGCAGCCGACCACCCCGCTGGACCCCGATGCGGCGATCAGCGTGCGCGGGCTGGTGAAGCGCTACGGCGACCGCAACGCCGTCGACGGCCTGGACCTGGACATCCGGCGCGGGGAGATCTTCGCGCTGCTGGGCCCCAACGGCGCCGGCAAGACCACCACCGTCGAGGTGCTCGAGGGCTACCGCAGCCGGGACGGCGGCCAGGTCGCCGTCCTGGGCGTGGACCCGGCGGCGGGCGGGCGCCGCTGGCGTTCCGACATCGGCATCGTGCTGCAGGCCGGCGCCGGCGACAGCCAGCTGACCTGCCTGGAGCTGCTCACCGCCCAGGCGTCGTACTACCCCGCGCCGCGGGACCCGCACGAGGTGCTGGAGCTCGTCGGGCTGACCGAGAAGGCCCGCGCCCGTGGCCGGTCGCTGTCCGGTGGCCAGCGCCGCCGCCTGGACGTCGCCCTGGGCATCGTCGGCGGCCCGGCCCTGCTGTTCCTGGACGAGCCGACCACCGGGTTCGACCCCGAGGCCCGCCGCCAGTTCTGGTCGCTGATCCGCTCCCTGCGCGAGCTCGGCACGACGATGCTGCTGACCACCCACTACCTGGACGAGGCCGAGGAGCTGGCGGACCGGGTGGGGGTCATCACCGCCGGCCGGCTGGTCGAGGTCGCCGTCCCCGCCGAGCTGGGGGGCCGGGGCACCGCGCCCGCGGTGGTCAGCTGGACCGAGGACGGCCGCCGCCGCACCGAGGCCACCCAGACCCCCACCGCGCTGGTGGCCGAGCTCGGCGCCCGGTTCCCCGGCGAGGTGCCCGACCTGGCCGTCGCCCGCCCGACCCTGGAAGACGTGTACCTGCAGATGATCGGCCAGACCTCGTGACCGCCCCCTCCACCAAGCTCCCGGCGCTGGCCCGGGTCTACCGGGTGCGCGCCGGCGTCGAGCTCAAGGAGTTCTTCCGGCAGCGGGAGTCGGTGGTCTTCACCCTGATGTTCCCGGTGATCCTGCTGGTGGTCTTCGGCGCCGTCCTGGACTACGAGATCGGCGGCGGGGTCACCTTCACCCAGTACTTCATGGCCGGGGTGATCGCGGCCGGCATCCTGGGCGCCAGCCTGCAGAACATGGCCATCGGCATCGCCACCGAGCGCAGCGACGGCACGCTGAAGAACCTGGCCGGGACGCCGATGCCCAAGAGCGCCTACTTCGTCGGCAAGATCGCCCAGGTCGTCGCGGTCACCGTCGCCACCATCGTGATCCTGCTGGTCGTGGGCGTGGTGCTGTACGGCATCGACCTGCCCAGCGGCACGCAGTGGCTGACCTTCACCTGGGTCGCCGTCCTGGGGTCCGCGGCGTGCACGCTGCTGGGCATCGCGGTGTCCAGCCTGGCCAAGAACGGCCGCTCGGCGTCGGCCACGGTGACGCCGTTCGCGCTGATCCTGCAGTTCATCTCCGGGGTGTTCTTCCGGTTCGACCAGATCCCGGAGTGGATGCAGACCATCGCCGCGGTCTTCCCGCTCAAGTGGATGGCCCAGGGCCTGCGGTCGGTCTTCCTGCCCGACGTGCTCGCCGCCCAGGAGCCCGCCGGCTCGTGGGAGCTCGGCCGGGTCGCGCTCGTGCTCACGGCCTGGGTGGCCGTCGGCCTGCTGCTGTGCGTGCGCACCTTCCGCTGGCGGGACAAGGCGGACGGGTGAGGCCGCCGGGTAGCGTCCCGGGGATGCCCGCACCGCTGACCCAGGAGACCCTCGTCCGCGCCCCCAAGGTGCTGCTGCACGACCACCTGGACGGCGGGCTCCGGCCGCAGACGGTGCTGGAGCTGGCCGACGCGATCGGCTACACCGGCCTGCCGGCCGACGACGCGGAGTCCCTGGGGGCCTGGTTCCGCCAGGCCGCCGACTCCGGCTCGCTGGTCCGCTACCTGGAGACGTTCGCGCACACGGTCGCCGTCATGCAGACCCCCGAGGCCGTGCAGCGGGTGGCCCGGGAGTGCGCGCTGGACCTGGCTGCCGACGGCGTCGTGCACGCCGAGGTCCGGATGGCCCCCGAGCTGCTCACCGCGATGCCGATCGAGGCCGCCGTCGAGGCGATGCTCGACGGCTACGCCGCCGGTGCCCGGGAGGCCGGCACGATCGGCGTCGGTGCGCTGCTGTGCGCCATGCGCCAGGCCGACCGGTGGGACGAGGTGGCCGGCCTCGTCGTCCGCTACCGCGACGCCGGCGTCGTCGGGTTCGACCTGGCCGGCCCGGAGATCGGGTTCCCCGCCGACCGGCACCCCTCGGCCATCGCCGCCCTGGACGCCGCCGGCGCCCACCGCACCATCCACGCCGGCGAGGCGGACGGGGTCGAGAGCATCCGGGGTGCCCTGGACGGCGCCCGCGCGGAGCGGCTGGGGCACGGCGTCCGGATCGCCGACGAGGTGCCCGAGGACGGCGGTCCGCTCGGCCCGCTCGCCCAGCGCGTGCTCGACGAGCAGGTGACGCTCGAGGTCGCGCCGTCGTCCAACGTGCAGACCGGCGCCTACTCCTCGCTGGCCCGACACCCCGTCGGCCGGCTGCACCGCCTCGGGTTCGCCGTCACCCTGAACACCGACAACCGCCTGATGAGCGGGGTGTCGGTGAGCAGCGAGTTCGCCGCCGTCGTCCAGGCGCACGGCTGGACCCGGGACGACGTGCAGACGGTGACCGAGCGCGCCGTGGCCGCCGCCTTCCTGGACGAGGCCGACCGCGCCCGCCTGCTGGCGCGCGTGCGCGAGGGGTACGCCGCACTGCCGGGGTGATCACCCCCACGGGTCCGCGGGAATGCCGGAGCCCGGATCGCTGCTAACCTGGGCGAGTCGGCGTTCGCCGGCCACACCTCCCGGGCGGTTCTGCCCGGGGTAGAGCGCATCCGTGCAGACCTCCCGCGTCACCGCAGACGCATCCTGGGGTCGCCCAGTGAGTCCCGCCCCCCAGGCGGGCCCGGCACTACATCACGGGACGCGCCCGATACGCATCGGAGTCCCCGCTTGTCCTCGTTCGACACTGTCGACACCAGCACCACCGTTCCCACCGACGCCCCCGAGGCCGTCGAGACCGCCCCGGAGCCCACCGGCCCCTCGTTCGCCCAGCTCGGTCTCCAGCAGCAGCTGGTCACCGCCCTGGAGCGCAAGGGCATCAAGCACCCCTTCGCCATCCAGACGTCGGCCCTGCCCGACGCCATGGCCGGCCGCGACGTCCTCGGCAAGGCAGCCACCGGCTCGGGCAAGACCCTCGCCTTCGGCCTGCCGCTGCTGCACCGCCTCGGCCAGGACGTCCAGCAGGGCCGCCGCGCCCCGCGCGGGCTGGTCCTCGTGCCGACCCGTGAGCTCGCGCAGCAGGTGCACGACGCGCTGGCCCCGCTGGGCCAGTCCAACGGCGTGCAGCTCGCCGCGGTCTACGGCGGCGCCTCGATGTACCGCCAGATCCAGCAGCTGCGCCGCGGCGTCGACGTCGTCATCGCGACGCCGGGCCGCCTGCAGGACCTGATCAACCAGGGCGAGTGCTCGCTCACCGACGTCGAGATCTCGATCATCGACGAGGCGGACTTCATGTCCGACCTGGGCTTCCTGCCCGTGGTGAAGGAGCTGCTCGACCAGACCCGCTCCGACGGCCAGCGCCTGCTCTTCTCGGCCACCCTGGACGGCGAGGTCGACAGCCTGGTCCGTCGCTACCTCAAGGACCCGGCGCGCCACTCGGTCGTCACCGCGGCCGACGCCGCCCCGCCGGCCGAGCACCGCGCCTACAGCGTGTCCTTCCCGGACCGCCTCAAGGTCACCGAGCAGCTCGCCGCCCGCCCGGGCCGCACGATCATCTTCGTGCGCACCCAGCACGGCGCCGACCGGCTCGCCGACAACCTGCAGCAGGTCGGCATCAAGGCCGAGCCGATCCACGGTGGTCTGCCGCAGTCGGCCCGCCGCCGCGCGCTCGAGGCGTTCACCGACGCCCGCTCGCCGGTCCTGGTCGCCACCGACGTCGCCGCCCGCGGCATCCACGTCGACGACGTCTCGCTGGTCGTGCACTACGACCCGCCGGCCGACCACAAGACCTACCTGCACCGCTCCGGCCGCACCGCGCGCGCCGGTGCCGCGGGTGTCGTCGTGTCGCTGCTGCTGCCCGACCAGGTGGGCCAGGCCAAGCGCCGGTTCCGCCAGGCCGCCATCAACACCGACGTCTCCCGGATCCGTCCGGGTGACGCCCCGATCGCCGAGCTGGTCGCCTCCGGCGTCCACGTGGAGCCGGTCGAGCGCCCCGTCCGCCCCTCGCGGGGTGGCCAGGGCAGCGGCCGCCCGCGCCGGGACGGCGACCGTCGTCCCCCGCGTCGGGACGGCGACCGCCCGGCCCGCTCCTTCGGCGACCGTCCGGCCCGCCCGGCCGGTGACCGGCCCGCCTACGGCGAGCGCACCGAGCGCCCCGCCTACGGCGACCGCCCGGTCCGCTCGGACCGCCCCGCCTACGGGGACCGTCCCGCCCGCCCGTCGGGTGACCGGCCCTCCTACGGCGACCGGCGTCCCGGGGGCTCGCGTCCCCAGGGCGGCGGCGCCGGTGGGCGCCCGCCGCGCCCGGCCCGCTCGTTCTGAGCTGATCCACCGCTGACGGCCGGTCCCCCCACGGGGGGACCGGCCGTCGGTCGTCGTGGGCCTCCTGCAGGGGGTTGATCATCGTCATCTGCAGGCCGGACGCGCCGTCCGACGGCGTGCCACCCCTGCACCTGACGATGATCAACAGCCGCCGGGCGGCATGGCCGCCGCGGCCACGGGTCCCGCCCCCGGGGAGGCTGCTCCCCGGGTCCTTCTTCAGTCGCGGAAGACCAGGGCGGTGCTGATCTCGCGGACCAGCTCGTCCCAGGGACCGGTCAGCACGGCGGCGTCCTCGGCCCGCAGCGCCGCACCGGGGGTGGCCTCCGCGCGGGCGGCGGCCTGGCCCAGCGGGGTGCCCGGGGCCAGCAGCGCGTCGACGCGCTCGAGCCGGGCGTACTCGGCCAGGTCCCGGACGCCCTCCAGGGGCTGCACGAGCACGCTGTGGTCGACCAGCCCGGCGGCGCCGTCGGCGACCTCGGCGAGCACCTCGGCCACCTCGACCAGGTCGTAGCGGTCCTGGTCCACCGGCAGCGGCAGCGTGTCGGTGTCGGCCACCTCGGGCCAGGAGGCGACCTCGGTCAGGTCGTGGTCCTCGTCGCCGCGGACGAAGGCCCGCAGCTCCGCCGGGGTGCCGAACAGGTAGACCTCGCGGTCGGCGCCCAGGAAGCGGGAGTCGTCCTCGACGTAGCAGCGCAGGGTGAGCCCGGCGCCCTCGGGGACGACGACCTCGACGGGCAGGATGCCGACGCCCTCCCAGAACCCGGCCGCGGCGGCCACCGCGGCGGGGTCCACCGCGACCCGGCTGCCGCTGCTGATCGCGCTGGTGGGGGTGGCCGCGGCGGTGTCGCCCTCGACCACCTCGATGTCGTCGTCCTCGTCGCTGTCCTCGTCGTCCCCGGCCGGCTCGACGGCGGCCGACTCGCTGGCCGAGGGGTACGCGTCGAGCTCGGTGGTGCCCGCGCCGGTCCAGTCCAGGTGTTCGTCGAGCTCCTCGACGACGTCCTCCCAGAGCTCGTCGACGGCGCCGCCGAGGCGGATCCAGGCGTCCTCGCCGGCCCGGCCGACGAAGGCGTCGATGCCCAGGCCGAGCATGGCGACCTCGGGCTTGGCCATCAGCTCGGCGACGGACTCGAAGGCGGTGTCGTCCTCGTCCTCGTCCTCGTCGTCGTCGTCCTCGTCGTCCTCGTCCGGGGCGGTGTCGCAGACCTCGGCCAGCCGGCCGACGATCTCGAACGTCGCGGCGAGCTCCTCGACGGCCCAGCGGTCGGGGTTCTCGGCCATGACGTCGTAGACGCCGTCCAGGTCGTACCGGTGGTCGTCGTCGGGGGTGACGTCGGCGGCGTCGAGCCCAGCCACGACCGGCCACACGGGGTGGTCGGCCAGGTCGTGGTCGGTGCGGGTGCGGCAGAACGCCGCCAGCGCCGCGGGGGAGGGGAACAGGTGCACCACGGAGGTGTCGCCCTCGGTGCCGCCGAGGAACGCCTGCCACTCCTCGCCGTCCTCCTCCCACGGCGGTGCCCACAGGGTGTAGCCCGTGCGGTCGTCGAGGGTGAGGGCGATGGGGACGATGCTGGGCCTGGCCACGGGCACATCCTGCCGTGTCCGGCTGGGATCAGCCCTGCGGGTCCACCGCAGGCACGGAGCGCTCCCGCCAGACGGTGGCGACGAGGACCGCGGCGGCGACCATCACGGCCACGCCGATGCCGGCCGCGACGTCCATGCCGGCGCTGAACGCGGCCCGCGCGCTGTCGGCCACCGCGGTCGCGGTGCCGCCGGGCAGGCCCTCGGCGACGTCCACGGCGCCGCCCAGCGTGCTGGCTGCGGCCCGCTGGCCGGCGTCCAGACCCTCGGGCAGCACGAGCCGGGCGGTGTAGACCGCGCCCAGGACGCTGCCCAGCACCGCGACGCCCAGACCGGTGCCGAGCTCGTACGCGGTCTCGCTCACGGCGCTGGCCTGGCCGGCGCGCTCGGCCGGCGCGGCGGTGAGGATGGCGTCGTTGGTCAGCGTCTCGGACAGCCCGGCGCCGGCGGCGACCAGGCCGAACGCCACGACCACCAGCGCGACGCCGGAGTCGGGCCCCAGCCGGGTGGCGACGACGTAGCCCGCAGCACCCAGCAGCAGACCGGCCACCACCAGCCAGCGCACCGGGGCGACCTTCGCCAGCGGGACGGCGGCTAGCCCGGCCAGCACCGAGGCGACGAGGCCGGGCACCAGGAGCAGGCCGGCGTCCAGCGGGCTGACGTCGAGCACGAGCTGCAGGTACTGCGAGGTGAGCAGCAGCAGCCCGGTCAGCGCGGCGATGCTGAGCAGGTTGGCGCTGATCGCCGCGCTGACCACCCGGGAGCGGAAGAGCCGCAGGTCCATCAGCGGGTCGGGGCCGGTGAGCTGGCGCCGGACGAACGCGACACCGCTGGCCACGCCGACCACCCCGGCGGCGACCCCGGCCAGCGGCGCGGAGCCGGCGGCGAGGGTCTTGATCGCGTAGACCACCGGCAGCATCGTCGACAGCGACAGCCCGACGCTGACCGGGTCGAGCCGGCCGGGGGAGGGGTCGCGGCTCTCGGGCAGCAGGACGGGGCCGACCACCAGCAGCAGGGCGAGCACGGGGACGTTGACCAGGAAGACCGAGCCCCACCAGAAGTGCTCCAGCAGCCAGCCGCCCAGGATCGGGCCCAGGGCGGCGCCGCCGGAGAAGCCGGCCGCCCACACCGCGATGGCCAGGCGGCGCTGCTGCCGGTCCAGGAACAGGTTGCGCAGCAGCGACAGGGTGGAGGGCATGAGCGCGGCGCCGAACAGGCCCTGCAGGGCGCGGGCGGCGATCAGCCACCGGACGTCGGGGGCGTAGGCGGCCAGCACGGAGGCGATGCCGAACCCGGCGGCGCCGATCAGCAGCATGCGGCGCCGGCCGAACCGGTCGCCCAGGGTGCCCGCGGTGATCAGCAGGCCGGCCAGCACCAGCGGGTAGACGTCGACCGCCCACAGCAGCTCGGTGCCGGTGGGCACCAGTGCGCGGGTGATGGACGGGACGGCGAAGGTCAGCACCGTGCCGTCCACGGACACGAGCAGGACCGGGAGCATCAGGACGAGCAGGCCCGTCCACTCCCGTCGTCCGGCCCGGGGGGTGCTGGCGTCGACCGCCGCGGCGGTCGGGGTGGTGCTCATGGTCCCTCGATCAGTCGGTGTGGTTCGTACCGTCCAGACGGTACAGTAATCGACCATGGCCAGACCGTCGAACCGCGACCGCGTGCTGGACGCCTACGAGACCCTGCTGGTCGAGGGGGCCGGGGCCACCGTCACCCTCGACGCGGTGGCCGAGGCCGGCGCGGTGTCCAAGGGCGGGTTGCTCTACCACTTCCCGAGCAAGGACGCGCTGGTCGACGGCCTGGCCGACCGGCTGCGGTCGCGTGCCGCCGAGGACGTCGAGCGGCTGCGGGCGGCACCCGAGGGCCCGGTCGCCTACTGGGTCCGGACGGCGAACGAGGACGTGGCGGCCGGGCTGTCCCGCACCTACCAGGCCCTGCTGGGGCTGGCCGGCACCGGTCAGCCCAGTGCCCGCCGGGCCATCGCCGACGTCGAGCGGGGCTGGACGGCGGCCCTCGAGGAGCTCATCGCCGACCCCGTGGTGGCCCGGCTGGTCCGGCTGGTCGGCGACGGCCTCTACCTGGAGGGCCTCACCGGGCTGCCCGGCGCCGCCGACGACTCGGAGCTGGTCGCGGTGCTCGAACGCCTCGCCCGCCCCTGACCGCCGGTCACACGCCGATCGGGTGCCACACCGTCTTGGTCTCCAGGAACGGGGTCATCCGGGACAGGCCGGGGTCGGCGGTCCAGTCCGGCTCCTCGGACGGGGCGCGCAGCACCCGCTTGAGGCTGCCGGCCGCCGAGCGCTCCAGCTCCATGGCCGCCGTCCCGGTGCTGCCGGCCAGGTCGATGCCGTCGACGTCGTCGTGCTCGGCCAGCCAGGGGCCGATCTCGCCGGCGTCCCCGGTGAGCAGGTTGGCCACCCCGCCGGGCACGTCGGACGTGGCCAGCACCTCCGACAGCGTGATCGCCGGCAGCGGGCGGTCGTGCGAGCTGACCACCACGGCGGTGCAGCCGGTGGCCAGCACCGGGGCCAGCACGCTGACCAGGCCGAGCAGCGACGAGCGCTGCGGCGCCAGGACGGCGACCACACCCGAGGGCTCGGGCACCGAGAAGTCGAAGAACGGGCCGGCGACCGGGTTGGTGCCGCCGAGCACCGAGGCCAGCTTGTCGGTCCACCCGGCGTACCAGACCCAGCGGTCGACCGCGGCGTCCACGGCGGCCCGGGCCTTGGCGGCCGACAGGCCCTCGCCGGCCGCGACCTCCTCGGCGAACTGGGCGGCGCGGCCCTCCATCACCTCGGCGACCCGGTAGAGCACCTGGCCGCGGTTGTAGGCGGTGGCGGCCGACCAGCCGGCGAAGGCGCCGCGGGCGGCCACGACGGCGTCCCGGGCGTCCTTGCGCGAGGCCCACGCGGCGTTGGCCAGGAACCGGCCGCGGCCGTCGGTGACCTCGTAGGTGCGGCCGGACTCCGAGCGGGGGAACTTCCCGCCCAGGTAGAGCTTGTAGGTCTTGCGGACCTCGAGGCGCTCGGGCATCAGGACTCCTTCAGGTACGCGCGCAGGCCCAGACGGCCGCCCTCGCGTCCGTAGCCGGACTGCTTGTAGCCACCGAAGGGCGACGTCGGGTCGAACTGGTTGAACGTGTTGGCCCACACCACGCCGGCCCGCAGCTGGTTGGCGATCGACAGGATCCGCGAACCCTTCTCCGACCAGATGCCGGCCGACAGCCCGTAGGTGGAGTTGTTGGCCTTGGCGACCGCCTCGTCCGGCGTCCGGAAGGTCAGCACCGACAGCACGGGGCCGAACACCTCGTCGCGGGCGATGCGGTGCGCGGGGGAGACGTCGGTGAAGACGGTCGGCTTGAACCAGAAGCCGCGGTCGGGCAGCTCGCCGGCGGGCTGCCAGGGGTGCGCGCCCTCGGCCTCGCCGATGTCGACCAGCTCCCGGATCCGGGCCAGCTGCTCGGCGGAGTTGATCGCGCCGATGTCGGTGTTCTTGTCCAGCGGGTCGCCGACCCGCAGCGTGCCGATCCGGCGCTGCAGCGAGGCGATGACCTCGTCGTGCACCGACTCCTGCACCAGCAGCCGGGACCCCGCGCAGCAGACGTGGCCCTGGTTGAAGAAGATGCCGCGGACGATGCCCTCGACGGCCTGGTCGACCGGTGCGTCGTCGAAGACGATGTTCGCCGCCTTGCCGCCGAGCTCCAGGGTCAGCACCTTCTGCGTCCCGGCGACGGCGCGGGCGATCTGCTTGCCCACCTCGGTCGAGCCGGTGAAGGCGACCTTGTCCACGTCGGGGTGCTCGACGACCGCCCGGCCGGTGTCGCCGGCGCCGGTCACGATGTTGACCACGCCCGGGGGCAGGTCGGCCTGCTGGCAGATCTCCGCGAACAGCAGCGCGGTCAGCGGGGTGGTCTCGGCCGGCTTGAGGACGACGGTGTTGCCCGCCGCCAGGGCCGGGGCCACCTTCCAGGCCAGCATCATCAGCGGGAAGTTCCACGGGATGACCTGGCCGGCCACGCCGTGCGGGCGGGGGGCGGCGCCCAGGCCCACGTGGTCGAGCTTGTCGGCCCACCCTGCGTGGTAGAAGAAGTGCGCCGCGGCCAGGGGCACGTCGACGTCGCGGGACTCGGTGATCGGCTTGCCGTTGTCCAGGGTCTCCAGGACCGCGAACTCCCGGGCGCGCTCCTGCAGCAGGCGGGCGATCCGGAACAGGTACTTGCCGCGGTCGGCCGGGCGCATCGGGCCCCAGACCCGGGTGAACGCCCGGCGGGCGGCCCGGACGGCGCGGTCGACGTCGGCGTCGGTGCCCACCGCGATCTCGCTGAGCACCTCCTCGGTCGCCGGGTTGACCGTCTTCAGGGGGGTGCCCTGGCCGGGGGTGAACTCGCCGTCGACGAACAGGCCGTAGCTGGGCTGAAGGTCCACGATCGAGCGGGACTCGGGGGCGGGGGCGTACTCGAAGAGGCTCATCAGTCGACGCTCACGTGGTCGGGGCCGGAGTAGTGGCCGGTGCGGAGCTTCTGGCGCTGCAGGAGCAGGTCGTTGAGCAGGCTGGAGGCGCCGAACCGGAACCAGTCGGGGGACAGCCAGTCCTCCCCGACCACCTCGTTGATCATCACCAGGTGCTTGACGGCGTCCTTGGTGGTCTTGATGCCGCCGGCGGGCTTGACGCCGATCTGCACGCCGGTCGCGGCGCGGAAGTCGCGCACCGCCTCGAGCATCACCAGGCAGACCGGCAGGGTCGCGGCGGGGGAGATCTTGCCGGTGGAGGTCTTGATGAAGTCCCCGCCGGCCAGCATCGCCAGCCACGAGGCCCGGCGGACGGCGTCGTAGGTGCGCAGCTCGCCGGTCTCCAGGATCACCTTCAGGTGCGCGGACCCGCAGGCCTCCTTGACCGCCACGACCTCCTCGAACACGTCGAGGTAGCGGCCGGACAGGAACGCGCCGCGGTCGATGACCATGTCGATCTCGTCGGCGCCGTTGGCCACGGCGTCCCGGACGTCGGCGAGCTTGACCTCCCGGCTGGCCCGGCCCGACGGGAAGGCGGTGGCCACGGCGGCGGTGTGGATGCCGGTGCCGGCCAGGGCGTCGGACGCCACCCCGGCCAGGTCGCCGTAGACGCAGACCGCGGCCACGGCGGGGCAGCCGGGGTCGGTCGGGTCGGGACGGCGGGCCTTGGCGGCCAGCGAGCGCACCTTGCCCGGGGTGTCGGCGCCCTCCAGCGTGGTCAGGTCGACCATCGAGATGGCGGTGTCGATGGCCCAGGCCTTCGCCGTCGTCTTGATCGAGCGGGTGCCCAGCTGGGCGGCCCGGGCCTCGGCGCCGACCTGGTCCACGCCCGGCAGGCCGTGCAGGAAGGCGCGGAAGGCGGCGTCGGACCGGGTGACGTCGGCGAACGCGTCGGGGGCCCCCCGGGGCGGTGGCCCCGGGACGTCGCCGAGCGCGGTGGGGTCCAGCACGTGCGTCATGCCGCCATCATCCCCGATGCCGCCGACAGGACAGCTGCCTGCCGCTACGGTGACCGCCGTGCAGCTGACCGTCGTCGACCACCCGATCGCCCGCGCCCGACTGACCCGGATGCGCGACGAGCGCACCGACAACGCCGCGTTCCGCGCCGCGCTGCGGGACCTCACCGAGTTGCTGGTCTTCGAGGCCACCCGTGAGCTGGCGGTGGAGGAGTACGAGATCACCACCCCGGTGACCACGACGACCGGCTACCGCCTCGCCGCGCCCCCGCTCATCGTCCCGGTGCTCCGGGCCGGTCTCGGCATGGCCGACACGGCGCACTCCCTGCTGCCGGAGTCCCAGATGGGCTTCGTCGGGCTGGCCCGCAACGAGGTCACCTTCGAGCCCGAGGCCTACATGGCGTCGCTGCCGGAGTCGCTGGTCGGCCGCGAGGTGTTCGTGCTGGACCCGATGCTGGCCACCGGCGGCTCGCTGGTGCACTGCTGCTCGCTGCTCACCGCGCGCGGCTGCACCTCGATCACCGTGCTGTGCGCGCTGGCCGCCCCCGAGGGCCTCACCCGGCTCGAGGAGTCCGGGCTGCCGCTGCGGGTCTTCACCGCCAGCGTCGACGTCGAGCTCAACGACAACGCCTACATCGTCCCGGGCCTGGGCGACGCCGGCGACCGCCAGTTCGGCGCCGTCTGATGCGCTTCGCCGTCCTGGGCAGCGGGTTCTGGGCCACCGAGGTGCACGCCGCGTCGCTGGCCGAGCACCCCGACGCCGAGCTCGTGGGCATCTGGGGCCGGGACGCCGGCAAGGCGCAGGCCGCCGCCGCGCGGTACGACGTCCGCGGCACCGACGACCTGGACGCGCTGCTGGCCGACGTGGACGCCGTGAGCATCTCGGTGCCGCCGTCCGTGCAGCCCGACCTCGCTGTGCGGGCCGCCGAGGCCGGCTGCCACCTGCTGCTGGAGAAGCCGGTCGCGATGGCGGTCGCCGACGCCGACCGGGTCGCCGCGGCCACCGCGGCGGCCGGGGTCGCCTCGGTGGTCTTCCTGACCTACCGCTTCCGGACGTCGGCGACCACCTGGCTCGAGCAGGCCTCCCGCTCCACGCTGGTGGGCGGCGCGGTGACCTGGCTGGCCAGCACCTTCGCCGCCGACAGCCCGTTCCGCGGGTCGCAGTGGCGGGCCGAGCCCGGCGCACCGCTGTGGGACCTGGGCCCGCACGCCCTCTCGCTGCTCACCCCCGTGCTGGGGCCGGTGGTCGCCGCGCAGGGCAGCCGGGCCGCCGACGGCACCGTGAACGTGATCCTGGAGCACGAGGCCGGGCAGACCAGCACGCTCACGCTCTCGGCGACGGCCTCCCCGCTGTCGGCCGGCGAGGAGTTCTGGGTGCACGGCGACGCCGGTCGCCTGGTGCTGCTGCCCGAGGAGGGCCGCACGGCCCACCTGGCGCACGCGGTGGCGGTCACCGAGCTGCAGGCGGCCGCGCTGACCGGCGGGGCGCACCCGTGCGACGCGGCGTACGGCGCCGAGCAGGTCCGGGTGCTGGCCGCCGCCGAGGCGGCCATCGCCGCGGGGGCGCGGCAGCAGGTCTGATGGCCGGGTCCTGGTACCTGCCGCGCGGCCGCATCCCGCGGCAGCGGTGGTGGCTGGGTTACGTGGTGGCGTTCGTGCTGCTCGGCCTGCTCACGACCTGGGTGGACCGGACCTGGTTCCCCGACGCCTTCCCGCAGGTCCGCGGGGACGACGGGTTCGACGTGCTGTGGCCCTTCCCGGACACCGGTGGACCGGTCACCGCGGTGACCGGCCTGCTGCTGCTGGTCCCGAACGTCGGCGCGCTGGTCTGCCGGCTGCACGACCGGGACCACTCGGCGCTCTGGCTGCTGTGGTTCCTCGTGCCCCTGGTCGGCTGGCTCGTGCTCGTCGTGACCGTGGGCTTCCTGCGGGGCACCTCGGGTGCCAACCAGTACGGTCGTCCACCGGGGACCGGGTCGGAGGGGGCGTCGTGGAGTTCGTGAACTGGTACGTGCGGCGGGGCCGCATCGACCGCCGGGTGTTCTGGCTGCACTACGTGCTGCCGACCACCCTCCTGACCATCCTGGCCGTCGGCGTCGACCTGTCCTTCGGCGACACCAACCTGATGGCGGTCGCCGAGGGCCGCGAGACGGTGCTCGAGCTGGGCGGGGCGACCACCGTCATCGGCTACCTGACGATCCTGCCGACGCTGAGCTCCCAGTCCGCGCGGCTGCACGACCTGGGCCGGTCGGCCTGGTGGCTGCTGCTCAACGCCGTCCCGCTGTTCGGGCAGCTGGCGCTGCTGGGCATCTGCGGCTTCGTGCCCGGCCAGCCCGTCGCCAACCGGTACGGCCCGCCGACGACCGGGCCGGCCGTGGCCGGGCCCGCCGTCGCCCCGGACCAGCCGTGGGTCCCCGGTCCGGCGGACCGGGCGCCGGACTACCCGCCGTCGGACTGGCGCTGACCCCGGGCGGTCACAGCCCGAGGGCGGTCGACATCTCCGAGCGCAGGCGCGCCAGGTCGGCCGTGCCCTGCGCGCGGGCGGCGTCGACACCGTCGGCCACCTCGACGACGGACTGCAGGTAGGCCTTGAGCTTGGGCTCGGTGCCGCTGGGCCGGACCACCACGCGGACGCCGTCCCCGGTCAGCCGCACGCCGTCGACGTCGGGGAGCAGGTCCTGCGCCGCCACCGGCCGGCCGAGCAGCTCGGTGGGCGGCGCGGCGCGCAGCCGGGCCATCGCGTCGGTGATCAGCGACAGGTCGGTCACCCGCACCGACAGCTGACCGGTGGCGTGCAGGCCGTGCTCGGCGGCCAGCTCGTCGAGCCGGTCGAGCAGGGTGCGCCCGTCGGCGGCGAGCTCGGCGGCCAGCAGGGCGACGGCGAGCGAGGCGGAGATGCCGTCCTTGTCCCGGGCCACCTGCGGGGCGACCGCGTAGCCCAGCGCCTCCTCGTATCCGAAGACCAGCGGCGCCGCCGGCGTGCCGGCCCGGATGATCCACTTGAACCCGGTCGGGGTCTCCTCGGTGGGCTGGCCGTGCGCGGCGGCCACCTCGCCCAGCAGCGACCCGCTGACCAGGGAGCGGGCGTAGGTGCCCGCGACGCCGCGGCGGAGCAGCCAGTCACCGAGCAGCGTCCCGACCTCGTCGCCGGTCAGCTGCCGGCCACCGCAGACCACCGAGCAGCGGTCGGCGTCGGGGTCCTCGGCCAGCGCGACGTCGGCGCCGACCCGCTCGGCGAGGGCGACCAGCAGGTCCACCGCGCCGGGCTCCTCCGGGTTCGGGAAGGCCACGGTCGGGAAGTCGGCGTCCGGGTGCTCCTGCTCGGGCACCGCGTGCAGCTCGGCAAACCCGGCGGCGCGGAAGACGGCGCGGGTGGTCGCCGTCCCGACGCCGTGCATCGCGGTGCAGGCGATGGTCAGGTCCCCGCGGCCGGGGACCCGCTCGGGCTGCACCGCGGCCACGACGGCGGCGACGTAGTCGGCCTCGACGTCGTCGCCGAGGGTCTGCCAGTCGTCGGCCCGGGGCAGGTCGCGCGCGGGTCCGACGGCCGCGATCGCGGCCTCGATCTCCCGGTCGGCCGGGGGCACCAGCTGCGCGCCGTCGCCGAGGTAGACCTTGTAGCCGTTGTCCTGCGGCGGGTTGTGGCTGGCGGTGACCATGACACCGGCGACCGCGCCCAGGTGGCGGACGGCGAAGGACAGCACCGGCGTGGGCAGCGGGCGCGGCAGCACCTGGACGGCGAACCCGGCGCCGCTGAGCACCTCGGCGGTGACCCGGGCGAACTCGTCGGAGCGGTGCCGGCCGTCGTAGCCGACCACCACGCCCTGCCCGCCGCGCCCCTGGTCGGCCAGGTACCGGCCCAGCCCGGCGGCGGCGCGGGCGACCACGGCGGCGTTCATCCCGCCCGGGCCGGCCCGCAGCGGACCGCGCAGGCCGGCGGTGCCGAAGGTCAGCGGCCCGGCGAACCGGGCGGCGAGCTCGGCTGCGGCGTCGGGGGACTCGCCGGCGTCCAGCAGGTCCTGCAGCTCGGCGGCGTCACCGGGGTGCGGGTCGGCCGCGATCCAGTCCTGGACGGCCGCCCGGTCGACCACGGTCATGCCTGCTGGGCCCGGGCCGCGACCGCGTCCACGGCGAAGTCGGGTCCGGCGTACTCACCGCCGACCCGGTCGAACTCCACGGTGCCCGGGGTCGGCTCGCCGTGCGCGGCGGTGATGGCCGCGGCGTAGGACTCGGCGTCGTCCACCGGGTCGTAGCCCAGCGCCCGGGCGCTGGTCAGGTCCCACCAGCCGCGGGTGTTGGCCGACACGCCCCAGACCACGGCGAAGCCGGGGGAGGGTGCGGTGAGGGCCGCGTCCACCAGGCCGACGGTGTCGGTGGGGGACAGCCAGGTGGACAGGTGGCGCGGGGCCATCGGCTCCGGCAGGGCCGAGCCGATGCGCAGGCAGACGACGTCCAGGCCGTACCGGTCGACGTAGAGGGAGCCCAACGCCTCCATGGTCACCTTGGACACCCCGTAGTAGGTGTCCGGCCGGGGCTGCGCGTCGGTCTGCGCGTTCTCCGACCGCGGGGACATCCCGGTGGCGTGGTTGCTGCTGGCCAGCACGACCCGCGGCACGCCGGCCAACCGGGCGGCCTCCAGCGCGACGTAGGTGCCCTGGATGTTGGCGTGGCTGATCGCCGCCCAGGAGGACTCGGTGGCGATGCCGGCCATGTGCACCAGGGCGCCGGCGCCCTGTGCGGCGGCGGTGACCGCGGCCAGGTCGGTGGCGTCGGCGACCAGGTGCTCCTCGCCCGGGCGCGGGTCGGTGATCGGGACGACGTCCAGGCTGCGGACCGCGTGCCCGCGCTCGGGCAGCCCGGCACGCAGCAACCGGCCGATGTAGCCGGCCGCGCCGGTGACCAGCACGGGGCCGGTCACGAGCGGCCGATCAGGTCGATGAGGAAGGCACCCAGCCGGGTGGCCGCGGCCTGGCCGGCGGCGAGGACCTCGTGGTGGTCCAGCGGCTGGCCGGTCATCCCCGCCGCGGCGTTGGTGACCATCGACAGGCCGAAGACCTCCAGGCCCTCGGCGCGGGCGGCGATGGCCTCCAGCGCGGTGCTCATGCCGACCAGGTCGGCGCCGAGGGTGGTCAGCATGCGGATCTCGGCGGGGGTCTCGAAGTGCGGGCCCGGGAGGGCGGCGTAGACGCCCTCGACCAGGGACGGGTCGATCTGGCGGGCCAGCTCGCGCAGCCGGGGGGAGTAGAGGTCGGTGAGGTCGACGAACCGGGCGCCGACCAGCGGCGAGCGGGCGGTGAGGTTCAGGTGGTCGCTGATCAGCACCGCCTGGCCCACGGCGTGCTGCGGGGAGAGCCCGCCGGCGGCGTTGGTCAGCAGCACGGTGCGCACCCCGGCGGCGGCCGCCGTCCGGATGCCGTGCACGACCGGCTCGACCCCGCGGCCCTCGTACAGGTGGGTGCGGCCGAGGAACAGCAGCACCCTGTGGTCGCCGACGACGACCGAGCGGATCTCCCCGCCGTGCCCCTGCACGGTCGGCGCGGCGAACCCGGGCAGCTCGCCGATGCCGACGCTGGCCAGGATCTCGCCGAACGCGTCGGCGGCGGGTGCCCAGCCCGACCCCATGACGACGGCGGTGTCGTGGCCCTCGCCGAGCGCGGCGACGAGGTCCTCGGCGGCGCGGGCGGCCAGGGCGGCGGGGTCGGTGGGGGAGGTCTCGGTCGGCTGGCTCACCCCCGGCACGCTAGCGGAGGGGACCGACAGCAGGCCCGCTGTCCGCGGCGCTCCTACACTCGCCCGGTGCAGATCCCCTTCACCTCGTCGGAGCGCGCGAGCCTGGGGGTCGAGTGGGAGCTGCAGCTCATCGACCGCGAGACGCGTCAGCTCACCTCCGGTGCCACCGAGATCCTCGCCGAGCTCAAGCCCGACGACGCCGACGAGCACCCCAAGGCCAAGCACGAGCTCCTGCAGTCGACGATCGAGATCATCACCGGTATCTGCGGCACGGTGGCCGAGGCCAAGGCCGACCTCGCCGGCACGCTGGCCGAGGTCGTCGCGGCGGCCGACCGGCGGGGGCTGGGCGTGATGTGCGCGGGCACGCACCCGATCACCGACTGGCAGACCCAGCAGATCAGCCCGAAGGAGCGCTACGAGCAGCTCATCGAGAAGATGCAGTGGCTGGCCCGCCGGCTGCAGATCTTCGGCGTCCACGTGCACGTCGGCGTCCGCTCGCCGGACAAGATCATCCCGATCGTCAACGCGCTGACCCAGTACGTGCCGCACTTCCTGGCGCTGTCGGCGTCCTCGCCGTACTGGGTGGGTGCCGACACCGGCCTGGCCAGCGCCCGGTCCAAGGTGTTCGAGGGCATGCCCACGGCGGGGCTGCCCTACCAGCTGTCGGGCTGGGACGGCTTCGAGCGCTACATGGAGACGCTGATCTCCACGCACGCCATCGAGAGCGTCCGCGAGGTGTGGTGGGACATCCGCCCGCACCCGGACTTCGGCACCGTCGAGCTGCGGATCTGCGACGGGCTGCCCACCCTCGACGAGATCGGCGCGGTCGCCGCGCTCAGCCAGTGCCTGGTCGAGCAGTTCGACCGCGAGATCGACCGCGGCTACACGCTGCCGGTGCCGGCGAGCTGGGTGCTGCGGGAGAACAAGTGGCGGGCGGCCCGCTACGGCCTGGACGCCGAGATCATCGTCGACGACCGCGGCACCGTGCAGCCGGTCCGGGAGGCCCTGCGCGACCTGGTCGACCAGCTCACCCCGACGGCCAAGAAGCTGGACTGCCTGGACGAGCTGCACGACGTGCTGCGGATCCTGGAGGTCGGCGGCTCCTACCAGCGCCAGCGTGCGGTGGCCGCGGCCCACGACGGGCGGCTGGAGCCGGTGGTGGACAGCCTGCTGGCCGAGCTGGTGGACGGCCTGCCGACGGCGCCTGCGTGAGCGCCGCCGACGCCGTCGACCGCTGGGTCGACACCCACACCGACGAGCTGGTCGCCACCCGTCGACACCTGCACGCGCACCCCGAGCTGGGGTTCGCCGAGCACGAGACCACCGCGTACCTGGAGCGCCAGCTGCGCCGAGCCGGGCTGACCCCGCAGCGGCTGCCCGGGGGAACCGGTCTGGTGTGCGACATCGGTTCCGGGGGGCCGGTCACGGTGCTGCGGGCCGACATCGACGCGCTGCCGCTGCCCGACCTCAAGGACGTGCCCTACGCCTCCACCCGCGCGGGGCTGTGCCACGCCTGCGGGCACGACGTGCACACCACCGTCCTGCTCGGGGTCGCCCGGGCGCTGGCCGCGCAGGGCGACCTGCCGGGCACCGTGCGGGCGGTGTTCCAGCCCGCCGAGGAGCAGGTGCCCGGCGGCGCGCTGCAGGTGCTCGAGTCCGGGGCGCTGGACGGCGCGACCCGGGCCTTCGCCCTGCACTGCGACCCCTCGGTCCCGGTCGGCCGGGTGGGCCTGCGCACCGGCTCGATCACCGCCGCCTGCGACCGGCTCGAGGTCACCCTGACCGGCCCCGGCGGGCACACCGCCCGGCCGCAGCTGACCGTCGACCTGGTGCACGCCCTGGCCCGGGTGGTCACCGAGGTGCCCGGCCTGCTGGGTCGACAGGTCGACCCGCGCGCGGCGATGTCCCTGGTCTGGGGCGCGGTGGGCGCCGGCGTCGCGGCCAACGCCATCCCGGAGACCGGGTCGCTGCGCGGCACCGTGCGGGTGCTGGACCGCGAGGTCTGGGACGCAGCCGAGGGGCTCGTCCGCCGCCTGGTCCACCGGGTGGGCGAGGACTCCGGGGCGACGGTCGCGGTCGAGTACGTGCGCGGCGTGCCCCCGGTGGTCAACGACCCGCGCGGGGTGGCCCTGCTGCGGTCGGCGGCGATCGAGACCGTCGGCGGCGAGGGCGTGGTGCTGTCCCCGCAGAGCATGGGCGGGGAGGACTTCGGCTGGTTCGCCGAGCGGCTGCCCATCGCGCTGGCCCGGCTGGGCACCCACGGCGGCGGCGACCCGCTCGACCTGCACCGCGGCACGTTCGACGTCGACGAGCGGGCGATCGGCGTCGGCGTCCGGCTGATGGCCCGGACCGCCCTGCACTCCCTGGCCGCGGACGCCGCAGCCCCCTCCCGCGCCGGGACGGTGTGACGGTCGCGACAGCCGGTCCGGGCGCCGTCGTCGGTGGCGTCCGGTAGACACATCGGCGACGCCCACCCCGGCGTTGCACACAGCAGGAGAACGGTGATTCGACGATGAGCCACCCCACCCCCGACGCGACGACCGAGCCGGTCGCGCCGCCCGACGAGCTGGCCCTGGCCGCCGACTTCCCGCAGCCCACCCTCGACCAGTGGCGCGACCTGGTCGCCGGGGTGCTGCGCAAGGCCGGCCGCGAGGACCTGCCCGAGCCGGTCGAGGAGGCGCTGCGCAGCACGGTGGCCACCGGCGTCTCCGTGCGGCCGCTCTACACCGCGGCCGACACCGCCGACCTCCCCGGCACCGGCGCCCCCGGTCTGCCGCCGTTCGTGCGCGGGTCCCGCGTGGTCCGCCCGGCCCCGGCGGCCGCCGACGGGCAGGCCGCCACCAGCACCCCGGCCGGCTGGGACGTCCGGCAGCGGCACGCCGACCCCGACGTGGGGACGACGAGGGACGCGATCGGGGCCGACCTGGAGCACGGCGTCACGTCGTTGTGGCTCGTGCTCGGCGAGGGCGGCGTCCCGGTCGACGCGCTGGGCGAGGTGCTGGCCGACGTGCTGCTGGACCTGGCGCCGGTGACCCTGCAGGGCGGCCCCGCCGCGGCGGAGGCCTTCCTGGACCTCGTCGCCGGGCACGAGCTGGCGCCCGGCGGCAACCTCGGCCTGGACCCGCTGGGCGTCCAGGCCGCCTCGGGCGAGGAGCAGGACCTGTCCGGGCTGGCCGGGTTCGCCCGCCGGGCCGCCGAGCACGGCGACCTGCGCACCGTCGTCGTCGACGCCACGGTCGTGCACGACGCCGGTGCGACCGCGGTCGAGGAGCTGGGCTGCGCGCTCTCGGCGGGCGTGGCCTACCTGCGCGCGCTGACCGAGCAGGGCCTGTCGGTGGCCGAGGCCGCGCAGCAGCTGGAGTTCCGCTTCGCCGCCACCGCCGACCAGTTCACCACCATCGCGACGCTGCGGGCGGCGCGCCGGCTGTGGGACCGGGTGGGCGAGGCGGCCGGCGTCCCGGCGCAGGTGCGGGGCATGCGGCAGCACGCCGTCACGTCCTCGGTGATGACGACCGCGCGGGACCCGTGGGTGAACATGCTGCGCACCACCGTGGCCTGCTTCGCCGCGGGTGTGGGCGGCGCCGACGCCGTCACGGTGCAGCCCTTCGACGCCGCGCTGGGCCTGCCCGACGCGTTCGCCCGCCGGATCGCCCGCAACACGCAGGCGCTGCTCACCGAGGAGAGCCACCTGGGTCGGGTGCTCGACCCGGCCGGTGGGTCCTGGTACGTGGAGTCGCTGACCGACGCCCTCGCGCACGCCGCCTGGGACTGGTTCACCGAGCTCGAGCGGGCCGGCGGGTACGCCGCGGCGCTGGCCTCCGGCCTGGTCCGGGACCGGGTCGCCGCCGCCTGGGCCGACCGGTCCCGTCGGTTGGCCACCCGCCGGGACCCGATCACCGGGGTGAGCGAGTTCCCCAACCTGGCGGAGAAGCTGCCCGAGCGCCGGCCGGCGGGGGAGGCCCTCCCGCCGGGGCCCGGCGGGCTGCCGCGGGTGCGGGCCGCGCAGGCCTTCGAGCAGCTGCGCGACCGGTCCGATGCACCCGGTGACCGGCCGGCGGTCTACCTGGCGACGCTCGGCAAGCCCGCCGCGCACACCGCACGGCTGTCGTTCGCGACCAACCTGTTCCAGGCCGGGGGCCTCGCCACGCCGTCCGGCGACGGGGCCGCGGACCTCGACGGGGCCACGGTCGCCTGCATCTGCGGCGCCGACCGCGACTACGCCGGCGCTGCGGACCTGGCCGCCGAGCTGCGGGCGGCCGGTGCGCAACGGGTCTGGTTGGCCGGAAAGCCCGACCTCGCCGTCGACGGCGTCGACGGCTACGTGTTCGCCGGCTGCGACGCCGTCGACGTCCTGACCACCACCCTCGACGAGCTGCTGGGAGCACGGGCATGAGCGGCATCCCCGACTTCGGGTCCCTCGAGCTGGGCACCACCGACCCCGCACCGGCCGCCGCGTGGGCCGCGGAGTTCGCGCAGCGCACCGGCCGGTCGGTGGGGGAGGCGACCTGGGAGACGCCCGAGGGCATCGCCGTCCCGCCGCTGCTGACGGCCGACGACCTGGCCGGGCTGGACCACCTGGACGGGCTGCCCGGGCTGCCGCCGTTCGGCCGCGGGCCCTACCCGACGATGTACACCACCCAGCCGTGGACGGTCCGGCAGTACGCCGGGTTCTCCACCGCCGCGGCGTCCAACGCGTTCTACCGGCGCAACCTGGCGGCCGGGCAGAAGGGCCTGTCGGTCGCCTTCGACCTGCCCACCCACCGCGGCTACGACTCCGACCACCCGCGGGTGCCCGGCGACGTCGGCATGGCGGGGGTGGCGATCGACTCGATCTACGACATGCGGCAGCTCTTCGACGGCATCCCGCTGGACCGGATGAGCGTGTCGATGACCATGAACGGCGCCGTGCTGCCGGTGCTGGCGCTGTACATCGTGGCGGCCGAGGAGCAGGGGGTGGCGCCGGAGCAGCTCTCCGGGACCATCCAGAACGACATCCTCAAGGAGTTCATGGTCCGCAACACCTACATCTACCCCCCGGGGCCCTCGATGCAGGTGATCAGCGACATCTTCGCCTACACGTCGCAGAGGATGCCGCGCTTCAACTCGATCTCGATCTCCGGCTACCACATCCAGGAGGCCGGGGCGACGGCCGACCTGGAGCTGGCCTACACCCTCGCCGACGGCGTGGAGTACCTGAAGGCCGGCCGGGACGCCGGGATGGACGTCGACACGTTCGCCCCGCGGCTGAGCTTCTTCTGGGGCATCGGGATGAACTTCTTCATGGAGGTCGCGAAGCTGCGGGCCGGCCGGCTGCTCTGGGCGAAGCTCGTCGAGCGGGAGGGCGCGACCAACCCGAAGTCGCTGTCGCTGCGCACGCACTCGCAGACCTCGGGCTGGTCGCTGACCGCGCAGGACGTCTACAACAACGTCGTCCGCACCTGCGTGGAGGCGATGGCCGCCACCCAGGGGCACACGCAGTCGCTGCACACCAACGCCCTGGACGAGGCGCTGGCGCTGCCGACCGACTTCTCCGCCCGGATCGCCCGCAACACCCAGCTGCTGCTGCAGCAGGAGTCGGGCACGACCCGGGTCATCGACCCCTGGGGCGGGTCGGCCTACGTGGAGAAGCTGACCGCCGACCTCGCCCGCAAGGCGTGGGCGCACATCGAGGAGGTCGCGGCGCACGGCGGGATGGCGCAGGCGATCAGCGACGGCATCCCCAAGCTGCGCATCGAGGAGGCCGCCGCCCGCACTCAGGCGCGGATCGACTCCGGCCGGCAGCCGGTGATCGGGGTGAACAAGTACCGCGTCGAGGCCGACGAGGCCATCGAGGTGCTGCGGGTGGACAACGCCGACGTGCTGGCCCAGCAGGTGCAGCGGCTGCGGGAGCTGCGCGAGGAGCGGGACACCGCGGCGTGCGAGGCGGCGCTGCGGAAGCTGACCGAGGCCGCCCGGGCCGCCGCGGACGGCACGCGGGGGCAGGAGCTGGAGATGAACCTCCTGGCCCTCGCGGTGGACGCCGCACGGGCGAAGGCGACGGTCGGGGAGATCTCCGACGCCCTCGAGGAGGTCTACGGCCGGCACGCCGGGCAGGTGCGCACGATCTCCGGGGTGTACCGCGAGGAGGCAGGGGAGGGTGGTCCGGTGGAGGAGACCCGCCGGCTGACCGCGGCCTTCGCCGAGGCCGAGGGACGTCGTCCGCGGATCCTGGTGGCCAAGATGGGCCAGGACGGCCACGACCGCGGCCAGAAGGTGATCGCCACGGCGTTCGCCGACCTGGGCTTCGACGTGGACGTGGGGCCGCTGTTCCAGACGCCGGAGGAGGTCGCCCGGCAGGCGGTGGAGGCCGACGTGCACGTCGTCGGGGTCTCCTCGCTGGCTGCGGGCCACCTGACCCTGGTGCCGGCGCTGCGCGATGCCCTCGCCGAGCTGGGCGCCGAGGACGTGCTGATCGTGGTCGGCGGGGTGATCCCGCCCGACGACGTGCCGACGCTGCGCGAGATGGGGGCGGCGGCGGTGTTCCCGCCCGGGACGGTGATCGCGCAGGCGGCGCAGGAGCTGCTGCGCGAGCTGTCGTCCCGCCTCGGTCACTGATGGAGCTCGCCGAAGGGGTGCTGGCTGCCGACCGGCGGTCGGTGGCCCGGGCCATCACGCTGGTGGAGTCCCGGCGGCCCGACCACCGGGAGCGTGCGCAGGAGCTGCTGGTCGAGCTGCTGCCGCACGCCGGTGGTGCCCGCCGGGTGGGGATCAGCGGGGTTCCCGGGGTCGGCAAGTCGACCTTCATCGACCAGCTCGGCATCGACCTGACGGCTCAGGGGTCGAAGGTGGCGGTGCTGGCGGTGGACCCTTCGTCCGCCCGGTCGGGGGGCTCGATCCTGGGCGACAAGACGCGGATGGCCCGGCTGTCGGTGGATCCCGCGGCGTTCATCCGGCCCTCGCCGACCGCCGGCACGCTGGGCGGGGTCGCCCAGGCCACCCGGGAGTCGATGGTGGTCGTGGAGGCCGCCGGCTACGACGTGGTGCTGGTGGAGACCGTCGGGGTGGGGCAGAGCGAGACCACCGTCGCCGAGATGGTGGACACCTTCCTGTTCCTCACGCTGGCCCGCACCGGGGACTCGTTGCAGGGCATCAAGCGGGGGATCCTGGAGATCGCCGACGTCATCGCGGTCAACAAGGCCGACGGCCCGTCCGCCGGCGACGCCCGGACGGCGGCCCGCGAGCTGGCCGGGGCGATCCGGATGCTGCGCGGCGCGTCCGACTGGGACGTGCCGGTGCTGACCTGCGCCGGGCTCACCGGGGAGGGTCTGGCCGAGGTGTGGGCGCAGCTGGTCGCGCACGAGGAGCGGCTACGCGCGTCGGGGGAGTTCGAGCGGCGGCGGCAGGCGCAGCAGGTGCGGTGGACCTGGCAGCTGGTGCGCGACGGCCTGGACGCCCGGCTGCGCGAGCACCCCGCCGTCCTGGCGTCGGTGGGGGAGCTGGAGCGGCAGGTGCTGGCCGGGGAGCTCACGCCGGCGCTGGCGGCGCGGGACCTGTTGGCGACGTTCCTGGCCGACCCGACCCCCTGACGCCGGACGTCGGGCTCCGGACCGGGGACACTGGAGGGGAACCCCGCCCGCACTGCCCTGGAGCTCACCCATGACCCGCATCGTGATCATCGGCGGCGGACCGGCCGGCTACGAAGCTGCCCTGGTCGCCGCACAGCTGGGTGCCGAGGTCACCGTCGTCGAGCGCGACGGCCTCGGCGGCGCCAGCGTGCTGACCGACTGCGTGCCGTCCAAGACCTTCATCGCCGCGGCCGGCGCGATGACCGCGGTGCGCGACTCCGCCGTCCTGGGCCTGCAGGGCACCGACCTGGCCACCGTCAGCCTGGACCTGGCGACGGTCAACCAGCGGATCAAGGGCCTGGCGGTGGCGCAGTCGGCCGACATCCACGCCCGGCTGGAGAGCGTCGGGGTGCGCTGCGTCAGCGGCCAGGCCCGGCTCTCCGACGAGATCCGCGGGCTGATCGCCCACCGGGTGGAGGTCTGCGACTTCGACGGCGGGGTGCAGCAGGAGATCGAGTGCGACGTCGTCCTGATCGCGACCGGCGCCGACCCGCGGGTGCTGCCCGGCTCGGAGCCCGACGGGGAACGGATCCTGTCCTGGCGCGACGTGTACGAGCTCGAGGAGCTGCCCGAGCACCTCGTCGTCGTGGGCTCGGGCGTCACCGGGGCGGAGTTCGCGTCCGGGTACCTCGAGGCCGGTGTGCCGGTCACCTTGGTCTCCTCCCGCGACCAGGTGCTCCCCGGTGAGGACGCCGACGCCGCGGCCGTGGTCGAGCAGGTGTTCCAGTCCCGCGGCGGCAAGATCGCCGAGCGCGGCCGCGCGGAGTCGGTGAAGCGGACCGCGACCGGCGTCGAGGTGCGGTTGACCGACGGCCGGGTGGTGACCGGGTCGCACGCGTTGATGACCGTGGGCACCGTGCCCAACACCGGCGGGCTGAACCTGGAGCAGTGCGGGGTGGTCACCTCGCCGTCCGGCCACGTCGTCGTGGACCGGGTCTCGCGGACGTCGGTCTCGGGCATCTACGCCGCCGGCGACGTGACCGGGGTGTTCCAGCTGGCCTCGGTCGCGGCCATGCAGGGCCGCATCGCGATGTGGCACGCGCTGGGGGAGGCGGTCTCGCCGATCCGGCTCAAGACGGTGGCCGGCAACGTCTTCACCCACCCGGAGATCGCCACGGTCGGCGTGCAGGAGAAGACCCTGCCCGAGGGATCGGACATCGAGAGCGTCCAGCTGCCGCTGGCCACCAACGCCCGGGCCAAGATGAGCGACCTGCGGGACGGTTTCGTCAAGATCTTCGCCCGCCGGTCGACCGGTGTCGTGGTAGGCGGCGTGGTCGTCGCGCCCGGCGCCTCCGAGCTGGTCCTGCCGATCACCCTGGCGGTGAGCAAGGGGCTGACCGTCGACGACCTGGCGCAGACGTTCTCCATCTACCCGTCGCTGTCGGGCTCGATCACCGAGGCCGGGCGGCGGTTGATGAACAGCCAGGACGACTGAGCGCGGGCCCACGACGAGTGAGGTGAGCGCCCCGGACGGGTGAGGTCCTCAAGCGGGACCGCCCACCGGCCGAAGACCTGGCAGATCCCCTTCTGCCCAGGAGTCCCACGTGCCCCACGCCCGCCGCCGCACACTGCGCTGCTCGGTGCTCGCCGCCTCCCTCGCGGTGATCGCCTCGCTCGCGGTCGCCCCCGCGGCGCAGGCCGACACCGCCGCCCCCACGGGCGTCGAGGCCGCCCCGACGACGCAGGACGCCCCCGCCACCGGCGAGGTCGCGACCACGACCGGGTCCCCGGCACCGACGACCGGGTCGTCGGCCCCCGCGGACCCGGCGGCCACCCCGTCCGACGTCCCGGCCGCCGACGTCCCGGGGACCCCGGCGCCCGGCGTCCCTACCGACGTCCCGCCGCCGACGCTCGACCCGGGCGCCATCAGCGCGGGCGACACCGTGGTGGGCGAGCTGGTGCAGGCCTTCCCGGACCCGGAGCACGACCACGACGGTGACCACGTCGATGAGCCGCTCAGCTGGATCGAGACCCCGGAGGGCAACGCCGTCCGCGTGCCGACCGAGGACCTGCCGCCGGCCGCGGCCGGTGCGACGCTCGCCGTGACGGTGGGCGACGAGGTCGCCGACGAGGCGAGCGAGGATCAGGGGCTCGCCCCGGCGCTCGAGGTGCAGTCGGCCCGTGTCGTGGCCGCGGCCACCCCGGACCCCACGACGGCCGCAGCGGGTGCCGAGGCCACCAACATCGTGACCGTCGTCCTCGTGCGGCCGGCGGGCACCACGGCGGACTCCACGACCGTCGACCAGGTGGTCGACCAGGTCAACGGCGGGGTCGCCGCGTTCTGGGACGAGCAGAGCGGCGGCACGGTGCGCATCTCGGCGGGCTGGGGAGCCCGCGGGTGGGTCTCGTCGTCCGCGTCGTGCTCGGACCCCTACGGCCTGTGGGCCACCGCCGTGTCCGTGACCGGCTGGACGCAGGGACCCGGCCGGCACCTCATGGTCTACGTGCCCAGCGGCGCCGCGGGCTGCGCCTACGGCCTGGGCACCGTGGGGTCGACGGTCGGCTCCGGCGGCCGGTCCTACGTCCGGGACGTCGCCACGTCGGTGATGGCCCACGAGCTCGGCCACAACTTCGGCCTCGGCCACTCCTCGCAGTACCAGTGCGCCAGCACCGTCGAGACCGGCAGCTGCCAGCTCAACGAGTACGCGGACTACTACGACCTGATGGGCTTCAGCTGGTCGCAGGTGGGCTCCCTGAGCACCGCCCAGGCGGCGCTCATCGGGCTGCTGCCCCCGTCGGAGATGGTGGCCTTCACCCCGGCGAGCGCACCGGCGACGATCACCCTGGCCCCGGTGTCGGCGGCGACGGGCACCCGGGCGGTCAAGCTGACCGACTCCGCAGGGGCGGTCTACTGGATCGAGTACCGGCAGGCCAGCGGCAGGGACGCCTGGCTGGCCACCTCGGCCAACAGCCGCCGGCTCGACGCGGGCATCGTGGTGCGCCGCGTGACGGCGGACGGCAACTCCACGTCGCTGCTGCTCGACGGGACGCCGAGCCCCTCGTCGGGCTGGAACGCCGACCAGCAGAGTGCGCTCCCGGTGGGCAGCTACGTCGACATCGGGGCCGACTTCGCCGTCCGCGCCCAGGGTGGCGGTGTCGTCGCGATCGGCAACCGGGCGACCGTGGTGGCCGACATCGATGCCGCCTACGCCCGCTCGGGCGGTGCGACCGGCGTCCTCCGCGCCCCGACCAGCGGTGTCATCTGCGGGATGGTGGGCTCCGGCTGCGGCCGCAACTACCAGGGCGGGGTCATCTACTGGACGCCCGGCACCGGTGCGCGCACCGTCACCGACCCCGTGCTGTCGGCCTGGGGGCCGCGCCGGGAGTCCGGGGTCCTCGGGTACCCCGTGTCCGACTACGCCTGCGGCATGGCCGCCGGCGGCTGCGGCCAGGCGTTCCAGGGCGGCCGGGTCTACAGCACCTGGAGCACCGGCACCCACGCGCTCTACGGCGCCATCCAGGATGCCTGGACCGCCCAGGGGTACGAGAACGGCGTGCTGGGCTACCCGACGACCGACGTCATCTGCGGCATGCGCAGCAGCGGCTGCGGGCAGGTGTTCCAGGGCGGGCGCATCTACTCGACGCCCTCGACCGGCACGCACGCCCTGACCGGTGACGTGCACACGGCCTGGGTGGCCTCGGGGTACGAGGTCGGTCGGTTGGGCTACCCGGTCACCGGGCTGATCTGCGGCATGCGCGACGGCGGCTGCGGCCAGGTGTTCCAGGGTGGCCGCATCTACGCCAGCCCCTCCTCCGGCGCCCACGCGGTCTCGGGCGCGGTCCAGGACGCCTGGATCGCGCAGGGCTGGGAGACCGGCCCGCTGGGCTACCCGACGACCGACCAGGTCTGCGGTCTGGCCGGCGGTGGCTGCCGGCAGGCCTTCGCCGGCGGCGCGATCTACTCCTCGCCCGGCGGGACCCGCGCGGTCAGCGGCGGGATCCTCGCGGTCTGGACGGCATCGGGTGCGGAGACCGGTCCGCTGGGCTACCCCACCTCGGGCCTGATCTGCGGGCTCCGCGGCTCCGGGTGCGGGCAGGTCTTCCAGGGCGGCCGGGTCTACTCGACGGCGGCGACCGGCACACATGCGGTCTCCGGCGCCATCCAGGACGCGTGGATCGCCCAGGGCTGGGAGACCGGCCCGCTGGGCTACCCGACGGGGGATGCCGTCTGCACGGCTGCCGGGTGCGCACAGTCCTTCGCCGGCGGGGGGCTCTACGCCTCGGCCGGTGGCACCCGGTCGGTGACGGGGGCCATCCTGGCCGCCTGGACGGCGACCGGTGGTCACACCGGCTCGTTCGGCTTCCCCACGTCGGGCCTGGTCTGCGGGCTGCGCAACGGCGGCTGCGGGCAGGTGTTCCAGGGCGGGCGGATCTACACGACCGCGGCCACCGGGACGCACGCGGTGTCCGGGCGCATCCAGGACGCGTGGATCGCGCAGGGCTGGGAGACCGGCCCGCTGGGCTACCCGACCGGCGACGCCCGGCCGGTCGCGGGGGGCACCGCGCAGGACTTCCAGGGCGGCACGCTGACCCTGGACACGGCGAGCGGGATCGTCACCCGGTCCTAGGCCGGTCGGTCGGGGAGGGTGCCCGGCGCCCTCCCCGACCCTCGATCATCCCTCGGCGGTGTCGGCGATCGTGCAGAGGACGGCGCCGCTGGTGACCGTGGCGCCGACCTCTGCCGACAGGCCGGACACCGTGCCGGCCTTGTGCGCCACGATCGGCTGCTCCATCTTCATCGCCTCGAGCACGACCACGAGGTCGCCGGCGGCCACGGTCGCGCCGTCCTCGACGGCCACCTTGACGATCGTGCCCTGCATGGGCGAAGTGAGGCTGTCACCGGAGGCGGCCCCGCCGCCGGACCCGCCGCCGCGCTTGCGCGGCTTGGCCTTGGCGCCGGCAGGAGCACCGCCCCCGGCGGCCAGGCCGGCCGGCAGGGAGACCTCGAGCCGGCGCCCGCCGACCTCGACGACGACGGTCTGCCGCTCCTCGGGCTCGTCGGTCTCGGCCGCGGCGCCGTGCGGCTGGACCTGGTTGTCCCACTCGGTCTCGATCCACCGGGTGTGCACGGTGAACGGCTCGGACGTGAAGGCCTCGTCCCGGACGACGGCGCGGTGGAACGGGATCACCGTGGGCATGCCCTCGACGACGAGCTCGTCCAGCGCCCGGGCGGCCCGCTGCAGCGCCTCGGCGCGCGTGGCACCGGTGACGATCAGCTTGGCCAGCATCGAGTCGAAGGCCCCGGCGACCTCGCCGCCGGCCACGACACCGGAGTCCCACCGCACGCCTGGGCCCTGGGGCACCGACAGCGCGGTGACCGGCCCGGGAGCCGGCATGAAGTTGCGGCCGGCGTCCTCGGCGTTGATCCGGAACTCGATGGAGTGCCCGCGCGGGGTCGGGTCCTCGGTGATCTCCAGCGGCAGGCCGTCGGCGATCCGGAACTGCTGGCGGACCAGGTCGATGCCGCTGGTCTCCTCGCTGACCGGGTGCTCGACCTGCAGCCGGGTGTTGACCTCCAGGAACGAGATGTCGCCGTCCACCCCGACCAGGTACTCGACCGTGCCCGCGCCGACGTAGTCGGCACCCCGCACGATGGCCTTGGCGCTGGAGTGGATGCGCTCGCGCTGCTCGTCGGTGAGGAACGGCGCGGGGGCCTCCTCGACCAGCTTCTGGTTGCGCCGCTGCAGCGAGCAGTCCCGGGTGCCGACCACGACGACGTTGCCGTGGGTGTCGGCCAGCACCTGGGCCTCGACGTGCCGCGGCTTGTCCAGGAACTTCTCCACGAAGCACTCGCCGCGACCGAAGGCGGAGACCGCCTCGCGGACGGCGGAGTCGAACAGCTCGGGGATCTCCTCCATCGTGCGGGCGACCTTGAGGCCACGACCACCGCCACCGAAGGCGGCCTTGATGGCCACCGGCAGCCCGTGCTCCTCGGCGAAGGCCACGACCTCGTCGCCGCCGTTCACCGGGTCGGTGGTGCCGGGGACCAGCGGAGCGCCCACCTTCGTGGCGATGTGCCGTGCCTGCACCTTGTCGCCGAGGGCGATGATCGCCGCGGGGGAGGGGCCGATCCAGGTCAGCCCGGCGTCGATGACGGCCTGGGCGAAGTCGGCGTTCTCGGAGAGGAAGCCGTAGCCGGGGTGCACGGCGTCGGCGCCGGACTCCTTCGCGACGTCGATGATCTTCTCGATCACCAGGTAGGACTCGCCCGGGGTGTTCCCGCCGAGGGCGAACGCCTCGTCGGCGACCCGCACGTGCAGCGCGTCCCGGTCGGGCTCGGCGTAGACCGCGACGCTGGTCAGCCCGGCGTCCTTGCAGGCGCGGGCGACCCGGACGGCGATCTCGCCACGGTTGGCGATCAGGACCTTCTGCACAGTGCACAGCCTCCTCGATGTGGGCGGACTCCGGCCAGCAGGCTCAGCGGTCCCAGAACTCGGTGATGGTCAGCCCCAGGCGGCCCAGCTGGACCCGCAGGAGCGGCAGCGACAGCCCGATGACGCCGGTGGGGTCGCCCTCGACCCTCCGGACGAACGCGGCACCCAGGCCGTCGAGGGTGAACGCCCCGGCGACCTGCAGCGGCTCGCCGGAAGCGACGTAGGCGTCGATCTCGGCGTCGGTGGGGGTGGCGAAGTGGATGGTCGTCGACGACACGGCCACGTCGCGGCGGGCGACCGCACCGCCCTGCACGTCGAACAGGGCCTGACCGGTGTGAAGCACCCCGCTGCGGCCAGCCATCCGGCGCCAGCGCTGCCGGGCGTCGGCCGCGTCGGCGGGCTTGCCCAGCGGCTGGCCGCGGAACTCCAGCACGGAGTCCGCGCCGATCACCAGCGCGTCGGACTCCTGTCGGGCCACGGCCTGGGCCTTGGCGGTGGCCAGCAGTGCGACCAGCTCGGCCACCCGGGGGGAGCGGGTCGCGGTCTCGTCGACCCCGCTGACGACGACCTCGGGCGCGAGCCCGGCCTGGCGCAGCAGCTGCAGCCGGGCCGGCGAGGCGGAGGCGAGGACCAGCCGGCGGGTCATGCGAACCGTCCCGAGGCGTGCCAGCCGCCCGGACCGTGGTGCAGGGGACGCCGGACGGCGTCCGAACGCGACGCCCAGGCGCCGACCGGGGTGGGCCGGGGGCGGTCCCGGCGCTGGGACAGCGCGGCGACGACGGCGGTGAGGGCGGCCAGTTCCTCGGCCGACGGCTCGCCCCGGACGACCCGCAGCAGCGGGCGCACGACGTCGTCGCTCACAGCGGGATGTTCCCGTGCTTCTTGGCCGGCAGGGTCTGGCGCTTGTTGGCCAGCACCCGCAGGGCCTTGGCGACCTGGATCCGGGTGTGGGAGGGCAGGATGACGGCGTCCACGTAGCCCCGGTCGGCGGCGATGTAGGGGTTGGCCAGGGTGTCCTCGTACTCGGCGATCAGCTCGGCCCGCCGCTCGTCCGGGTTCTCGGCGTCGGCCAGCTCGCGGCGGTACAGGATGCCGACGGCGCCCTGGGCACCGACGACGGCGATCTGCGCGGTGGGCCAGGCCAGGTTGACGTCGGCGCCCAGGTGCTTGGAGCCCATGACGTCGTAGGCGCCGCCGTAGGCCTTGCGGGTGATCACCGTGACCAGCGGGACCGTGGCCTCGGCATAGGCGTAGATGAGCTTCGCGCCGCGGCGGATGATGCCGTCCCACTCCTGCGACGTGCCCGGGAGGAAGCCCGGCACGTCGACGAAGGTCAGGACCGGGATGTTGAAGGCGTCGCAGGTCCGGACGAACCGGGCGGCCTTCTCGCTGGCGTCGATGTCCAGCGTGCCGGCGAACTGGGTGGGCTGGTTGGCCACCACCCCGACCGGCCGGCCCTCGACCCGGCCGAAGCCGGTAAGGATGTTGGGGGCGAAGAGCTCCTGCACCTCGAGGAACTCACCGTCGTCCAGGACGTGCTCCAGGACGGTGTGCATGTCGTACGGGCTGTTCGCGGAGTCCGGGATGAAGGTGTCGAGTTCCCGGTCCTCGTCGGTCACGCCCTCGACCGAGGTGTCGACCGCGGCCACGTCGAGGGCCGGCAGCGGGTCCAGGTTGTTCGCCGGGAGGTAGGACAGCAGCGCCTTGACGTAGTCGATGGCGTCCTCCTCGTCCGAGCCGAGGTAGTGCGCGACGCCGGACTTGGTGTTGTGCGTGCGCGCGCCGCCGAGCTCCTCGAGGGTGACGTCCTCGCCGGTGACGGTCTTCACCACGTCGGGCCCGGTGATGAACATCTGGCTGGTCTTGTCGACCATCACCACGAAGTCGGTCAGCGCGGGGGAGTAGACGTGCCCGCCGGCGTTGGCGCCCATGATCAGCGAGATCTGCGGGATGACCCCGGAGGCGTGCACGTTGCGGCGGAAGATCTCGCCGTACAGACCCAGGGAGACCACGCCCTCCTGGATCCGGGCACCGCCACCCTCGTTGATGCCGACCACCGGGCAGCCGTTGGTGAGCGCGAAGTCGAGCACCTTGACGATCTTCTCGCCGTAGACCTCGCCGAGGCTGCCGCCGAAGCTGGTGACGTCCTGGCTGAACACCGCGACCGGACGGCCGTCGACCGTGCCGTAGCCGGTGACCACGCCGTCGCCGAAGGGCCGCTTCTTCTCCAGCCCGAAGTTCGTCGACCGGTGCCGGGCGAACTCGTCGAACTCGGTGAAGGAGCCCGCGTCGAGCAGGAACTCCACCCGCTCGCGGGCGGTCATCTTCCCGGCGGCGTGCTGCTTCTCCACGGCCTTGTCCGAGCCCGCGTGCAGGGCTTCGGCCTGCCGCCGGGCGAAGTCGGCGAGCTTGCCCGCGGTGGTGTGCACGTCGACGTCGTCGGGGACGTTCTCGCCGGCGTCCTGCAGTTCAGCCGCGCTCACTCGGGACCTCCCAGGCCATCAGCCTCGCTCGGGTGTGCCCGCTCCGCTGCGGGACCCGCCTGCACCGGCCGTAGCGTAGGGGACATGGGTGACACCGGCGCGGGGCGCTACCGGGACCTGGACCGCCCTGGGCTGGACGCCGTGGCGCTGGTCACAGCCCTGCAGCGCGGCGACGGCCTGTGGCGAGCGGTCGAGGTGGTCGACGAGATCGGCTCGACCAACGCCGCGCTCGCCGCCCGCGCCGCCGACGGCGAGGCGGAGGGGCTGGTGCTGGTCGCCGAGCACCAGGTCGCCGGCCGGGGGCGCCTGGACCGCACCTGGACGTCGCCGCCGCGGGCCGGGGTGACCGTCTCGGTGCTGCTGCGCCCCGACGTCCCCGCCGCCCGCCGTGGCTGGCTGTCGATGCTCACCGGGGTCGCCCTGGCCGAGTCGCTGGCCGACACGGCTCGGACGTCCCTCAAGTGGCCCAACGACCTGCTCGCGCCGGACGGCCGGAAGCTGGCCGGGATCCTGGCCGAGGTCGCGGACGGCGGGGTGGTCGTGGGGGTCGGGCTGAATGTGTCCACCCGCGCCGACGAGCTGCCCGGCACCGGCACCTCCCTGGTCGAGGTCACCGGCCGCGCCGTCGACCGGGCCCCGGTGCTGCTGGCCTACCTCCGCGCGCTGGAGACCCGCTACCGCCGGTGGGTCGAGCACGCCGGTGACCCGGTCTCGTCGGGGTTGGCCGCGGACTACCTGTCCTGGTGCTCCACGGTGGGTGCCGACGTCGTGGTCACGCTGCCCGACGGCTCGTCGCTGGAGGGCGTGGCCGAGGCGGTGGACTGGGACGGCCGCCTCGTCGTCCGCACCCCGGAGGGCCGGTACGAGCTGGCCGCCGGCGACGTCCGGCACGTCCGGCGGCGCTGATCCCTCAGCGCACCCCCCAGGCCGGCGCCGACGGCTGGTCGACGTCGTCGGGCACCTCGGTCAACTGCTGCAGGTCGCTGCCGTCGGACGCCATCGTCCAGGTCCGGCTCAGACCGGGTGGGGCGCCGCGGTCGCTCTTGAACGCGAGCCGACCGCCGTCCGGCGACCACGACGGGTCCTGGTCGAACGAGCCGGTCGTCAGGCACTCGGGTTGCCCGTCGTCGTCGCCGAGGACGCAGATGCTGCGGCTGCCGTCCGCGTTGGACCGGCGGAAGGCGATCCCCTGCTCCGACCAGTCGGGGTCGGCGTCCGACCCGTCCGTGAGCTGCTCCGCCGGTGCGGACCCGTCCACGGGCACCACCGACAACGGCCCGCCGTCGATGCCCGCGGCCGCCGCCGCCCAGAACACGAGCTGCGCCCCGTCGGGGGAGAAGGCGAGGTCACCGAACCAGGGGCCCACGTCCAGGGTGCGCTGGACGGCCCCGTCGAGCGTCACGACGACGACGGCGGCCGCCCCGGACGGGTCGGTGCACGGGAGTGCCAGGACGGTGGCGTCGGACGGGTTCCAGGCCGGGCGCCCCGGATCGGTGCAGCCGTCCGGGAGGGACGGCAGCAGCGGGGCCACCGGTCCGCCCCCGACCGGCATGACGACGAGGCTCGCCACGCCGCCCGCAGGGACGCTGGCGAAGGCGACGCTGCGCCGGTCCGGCGAGACGAGGGGGCTCACGGCGTCGTCCGTGCCCGAGGTGATCTGCACCGACTCCCCGGTCGTGGCGTCGACCTCGACGAGCACCGCTCGCCCGTCCACCACCTGGCCCACCACGACGACGTCGTCGGGGAGCGGCTGCGCCGAGCGCGGCAGCGCGGCGAGGGCGAGCTCGGCCGGTCCCGCCGTCGTGGCGACCGGGCCGGCCGTCGTCGAGGCGCCACCGGCGGTGGGCGCGGCCCCGGCCCCGGCGTCGTCGTCGCCGCGGTTCAGCACGACGGTGATCGCCGTCGTGACCCCCACGACGGAGACGGTGACCGCGACCGCCGCCGCCCACCGGCGCCGACCGCGTCCGGGGGCCGGTGCCGGCCCACCCGGGGCGGGGGACGGCGGCCGGTGGCCCACGCCGGGTCGGGAGGCCCCCGGCGGCCCCGTCCTCTGCGGGGTCGACGGCCCGACGGCGGTCCAGCGATCGGTCGCGGGTGCAGGCTGGGGGACGGTGCGTTGCACCACGGTCACCGGCGCCGGCGCGGGCCTCGCCGGCGCCGGCCGGGGCGCGGGGCGCGGGGCCAGTGCTGCCCGGGCGGCGGCGGCCAGGGCGCGGCAGGTCGGGTACCGGTCTCCCGGGTCCTTGGCCATGGCCCGCGCCACGACCTGGTCCAGCGCCGGGGGCGAGGCCGGCACCGTGGCCGACGGGCGCGGCGGCGGCAGCGAGACGTGCCCGTGCAGGGCGGCGTAGAGCGTGTCGCCCGGGAACGGCACCGATCCGCTGAGCAGCCGGTAGAGGACGCAGCCGAGGGAGTAGACGTCCGAGGGGGGACCGAGGTCGCGGGACTCGACCTGCTCCGGCGAGGCGTAGTCGAACGTGGCGATGACCATCCCGGTGCGGGTGAGCCGCGTGCTGCCGGCCTCCAGCGGCTTGGCGATGCCGAAGTCGGTGAGGAAGACCTGCTCCGGCTCGTCGTCGTCGCCCGGCCTCAACAGGATGTTGGCCGGCTTCACGTCGCGGTGGACCAGGCCCTGCCGGTGGGCGGCATCCAGTGCTGCGGCCACCTCGGTGACGACGTGCACTGCCCGCTCCGGTGGCAGCCGCCCGCCCGCGGCGGCCAGTGCGCCCTCCACGTCCTGGCCGTCGACGAAGGCCATGGTCAGCCACAGCTGGCCGTCCACCTCGCCCCGGTCGAGCACCGGGACGACGTTGCGGTGGCTGAGCCCCGCGACCAGCTCCGCCTCGCGCAGGAAACGGCGGGTGAAGGCGGGGTCGCTGCACAGCTCGCGCCGCAGGACCTTCAGCGCGTCCGTGCGCGGCAGGCGGGGGTGCTGGACCAGGTACACGGCGCCCATGCCGCCGGTGCCGAGCTCACGGACCACGGTGTACCCGGCGAACGTGTCCCCGGGCGCGAGCACGGTTCCTCCAGGAGGTGGGGGGTGTGACGGCACCCTAGGGCCGTCCCCGGGCGGCCCACCACCCCCTCCGGGCGCGACACGGCCGGTTCCGTGGCCAGGGGTGGTGACGGCGGTGGCCCGGTCGGTCATCCTGTCGCCGTGGCCTACCCCGACAAGCTGCTGGCCGACGACGAGCGGGTCGTCCGGCACCTGCACCCGCACTGGTTGACCGTCTTCTGGCCGATCGTGGCGTTCCTCGTCCTGGTGGGCCTGGGCTCCTTCGGGGCCGCCCTGATCCCCGAGGGGTCGAACCAGGGGGTCTACCGGTTGGTGGTCGTCGTCCTGGCCGTGCTGCTGGCCGTCGCGTTCGTCGTCGTCCCTGTGCTCAAGTGGCGGACGACGCACTACGTGATCACCTCGCACCGGATCCTCTACCGGGTCGGGATCCTCTCCCGCACCGGGCGGGACATCGGGCTGTCCCGGATCACCGACGTCTCCTACAGCCAGACGCTGTGGGACCGCATCATCAACTCCGGCAAGCTCACGATCGAGACCGCGGGCGAGGGCGGGTCGACGATCTGGTCGGCCATCCCGGACTCCGACGGCGTCCAGCAGCTGCTCAACCACATGGTCGAGGAGGACGCCGACCGGCGGGCGCAGGAGAGCGCCGGCTACATCGGCCAGTACTACCGCGGCGAGACCGGGCCGGTCCCGCCCCAGCGCTGACCTGCGCGTCGGCCCCACCGGTCCCACCGGGGGCGCTTTTGTCGGAGGGGCCGCCTAGCGTCGTGGCCATGCGGTTCCTGCACACCTCCGACTGGCACGTGGGCCGGTCCCTGCACGGGACCGACCTGCTCGCCGAGCAGGAGGCCGTGCTGTCCCGGCTGGCCGACGTCGTCCGCGCCGAGCGGGTCGACGTCGTGCTCGTCGCCGGTGACGTCTACGACCGCGCGGTCCCCTCGGCCGACGCCACCGGGGTGCTCGACCGGGTGCTGTCCCGGCTCCGGGCGGCCGGCGCCACGGTGGTCCTCACCCCCGGCAACCACGACTCGGCCCGGCGGCTGGGCTTCGCCGCCGGGCTGCTGGCCGTGTCCGGCGTGCACGTCCGGGCCACCACGGCCTCGTTGGACGAGCCGGTCCTGCTGGCCGACGAGCACGGTGAGGTCGCCGTCTACGGGTTGCCGTTCCTCGAGCCCGAGGTCGCCCGCCACGAGCTGGGCGCCGACCTGGCCCGCTCCCACCAGGCCGTGCTGTCGGCGGCGATGGACAAGGTGCGGGCCGACCTGTACTTCCGCCCGGGCGCCCGCTCGGTAGTGCTGGCCCATGCGTTCGTCGGCGGTGGGCTGCCCAGCGAGAGCGAGCGCGACATCGCCGTGGGCGGTGTGGACCTGGTCAGCCCGTCGGTGTTCGACGGCGTCGACTACGTCGCCCTGGGGCATCTGCACCGTCCGCAGACCCTGAGCCCGCGGCTGCGCTACAGCGGCTCCCCGTTGCCCTACTCCTTCGGCGAGGCAGGTCAGTCCAAGCAGGTCTGGCTGGTCGACCTCGATGCCACCGGCCTCGCTGGGGTCCGCGCCGTCCCGCTGCCGGTGCCCCGCCAGCTGTCCGTCCTGAGCGGCGAGCTGGCCGAGTTGCTGGGCGACCCCGCCCACGAGGCCGTGCTGGAGCACTTCGTGTCCGCCCGCCTCACCGACCCGGTGCGCCCGACCGACGCCATGCGCCGATTGCAGACCAGGTTCCCGCACTGCGTGCACCTGGAGTGGTCGGGGGCGCCCACCGGTTCCGACGAGCGCAGCTACACCGAGCGGCTCCGCGGCCGGGATCCGCTGTCGGTCGTGGGGGAGTTCGTGGGCCACGTCCGTGCCGGGGTCGGTCCCTCGGCGGCCGAGCGGGAGCTGCTGGGACGCGCCCTCGCGGCGGCCGACCGCGAGGAGGCGGCCCGGTGAGGGTGCACTCGCTGACGCTGAGTGCGTTCGGCCCGTTCGCCGGCACCGTGTCGGTCGACCTGGACGACGTCGGGCGCGACGGCCTGTTCCTGCTCTGGGGCCCCACGGGCGCGGGCAAGACCACCCTGCTCGACGCGGTGGTGTTCGCGCTGTACGGCTCGGTGCCCGGCCCGCGGGGGCAGGAGAAGCGTCTGCGCAGCGACCACGCGGAGGCGGGGGTGCGCACCGAGGTGGGGTGCGAGGTGACGATCGGCGGCGAGCGGCTGCGGATCACCCGCCGGCCCGAGCAGGTCCGCCCCAAGAAGCGGGGCGCCGGGTGGACCACCGAGCAGGCGATGCTGCTCGTGCAGCGGCTGACCGACGGAGGGTGGGAACCGGTCAGCACCCGCATCGACGAGGGCTCCGAGCACCTGCGCACCCGGCTGGGCCTGTCGGCCGAGCAGTTCTGCCAGGTGGTGCTGCTGCCGCAGGGCGACTTCGCCCGCTTCCTCCGGGCCGAGCCCGACGACCGAGGCCGCCTGCTGCGCACGCTGTTCGACGTCGGCCGCTTCGCCCGGGCCGAGGAGTGGCTGGCCGAGGAGCGCCGCACGGCCGGGCACCGACTGGACCTGGCCCGCGCGACGCTCGGCACCCTGCTGGCGCGGATCGCCCAGGTGTCCGGTGGTGACATGCCCGAGCAGCTCGCCCACGACCCCGGCCACGGTGCCGTGGACCGGTGGGTGCGGGCCACGACGGCTGCCGCCCGCCACCGCGACGACCGGGCGAGGACCGCCGTCGCGCAGACCGGTGCGGAGCTGGACGCCGCGGCGGCCGCGCTGGCCGCTGCCCGCTCGGCGGCCGAGCGCCACGACCGCCGGGAGTGGGCGGCCGCCGTCC